>NZ_CP013200.1:3396233-3704982 GCF_001445575.1 Arthrobacter alpinus
CGATGGCTTCGTCGGTGACGGCATGTGCGGACGCGGTGTGGGTAACCTCACCCTCGGCGTCGTCGGTGACCGTAGCAACGCCCAGTCTGATGGTGGCCTCATACCTTTTGGAGGTGCCGACAATATAAGTCAGCAGGCGGGTGGCTTTATTGATGCCAACCACCAAAACCCCCGTGGCCATTGGGTCCAAGGTGCCTGCATGTCCCACTTTTCGGGTCCCAGCAAGCCTTCGCATCCGGCCAACCACATCGTGGCTGGTCCATCCCTGCGGTTTATCTACAATTACCAGTCCAGAAAGCACGCTTTGAAGTATATCCGCTCCGGGCACTCCACCATGCTGCGGGGTCCAGATGGTGAGTTGTCCCCATCGCGCACCGGTAGCCTCCTTAGATACGCTATTCGCAGTACTAACTATGCATTGACCAACCTCAGACGGAGAATCATGGCCCAGCTAGCCACCAGCACGTACAAACGATCGATTGCAGCCTTGGGCCTCGGTGCTGCCCTCATGATGGCTCTGACGGGCTGCCTCGGTGGCAGCGCTGACTCCGATTCCAAGCCGGCAGAGTCCGCCGCGGCGCAGGGCACTAACTCAAGTGCCAAGGAATCGGCCCTCGCGGCGCGCGACTCCGAGGTACAGAAGCTTGCCACGGAAACACCTTCAGCCAGTGCCAAAGCGTCCGCCACCAAGGCTGCCGCACCTGCGGCCGGAGCTACCGGTGCGCTCACGCCGCCCGGAACGGCGTTGAAGTTCGGGCAAGTAGCCAAGACGCACACCAACTCCGGCGAGAAGGACACGGAGAAGTACAAGGAAGCCACGTTTGACACCACCGTTACCAAGATCGTGGCCGGCGATCCTGCCGATCTGTCCGAGTTCAAGGACGCTGCGAAGTTCGCCGGCCAGACTCCGTACTACGTGTTCTTTGACTCCAAACTGACATCGCTTTCCAAGCCCTCCGCTGGCATGTCCGAGGGCAGCTTGAACGCCCACCTCAAAGATGGCACCGAAGCGCAGAAACTGATCGTCTTCGGCACCATGGCCGATTGCGAGTCTGGTTCCTTTGATACCGAAGGCAAGGACGACGCTTTCAGCTATGTAGTGGGTTCCACCAAGAGCTCTTGCAGCGTTTTCCTGGCTCCCGCCGGTGACGAAATTACCTCGGCCAGCTACGCCATGACCTCCTTCAACTACGAGAAGTACTCAGATAACAAGTACCTCAAGAACCCCATCACCTGGAGCAAGTAAGCCTTGCTGCACCCATGGCAAGGGGCGCTTCCCTTTCAGGAAGCGCCCCTGCTGCCTGTACCCCACTCTTTGACCAACGCGGTGGCAGTAGTCACCCGATGTCCTCGGCCCGGTGATATCCGCCGAGCTCCCAGCCTTCGCAGAAACGGATTCCCTATGATGCACACCTGGCAGCTTGCCTTCTTGAGATCGAACGAATTCGGTGGTCCCACATGCCTGCTGGTGTCAGGACCTGGCCGAAACCTAGAGAGTGCACGATGAACCGGTTGATTAAGGCGGCGTTGCTCTGCGTTGTTCTGCCCGGCATGGTCCTGCCCAGCGGTTGTTCCGCCCGGCCTTCGATTCCTTCAGCCCAGGAGCCCACCGGGGTAGTCAACGGCAACTCACAGTTCACCCCCACTGGCATCAAGGCCATCAAGGCCAGCCGACAGGCCAGTTTTGACGTCTCCGACCTCCCGCTGGCCATGTCTGCCCTTGGCTTTGCCGAAGGATCGGATGGAATCCTCATCGCAACGGATTCCGAGAAGAAGATCGATGTCAGCATCACAACGCCCAATGGCGTGGTCACCATGACCACTGACACCATCAGAATCAGGCCCGGAGTTCCAACGGAATATGTTGACCACATAGACATGTTTTACCACTTCCCGGACGCTCAGGACGCCAACGCGGAGATTGAACGTGCTTCCAAGGAATTGGGGTTCCGTGCCCTGGACGAATTCACTGGCATCGGACCAGAATTCAAGGATGGTTCCGGCAAATCGAGCTGGAACCCTGGCCTGGGCAACAAAACCGGGACTGTCTTTTCAGTGGAGGCCATCGCAAACCACACCACAGGCAGCTTGACCTGGATTTACTCCATCCAGCTGAGCGACAGATACTACACGCCGGAGGCTGCGGCAGGCATTGCCGAGACCGGCGACTTCGACTACTTCCAAAAGTAATCCCGGCTCACCTAGACGCCCCAGCCTATGAGCTGGCGGCCAAGAATGAGCGTGTGAACCTCGTCCGTGCTCTCATGGCTGAGAACACCCCCACGCAATGCCGTAGCGCGCCTCGTTCAGGCACGCGAAGGGTCCTTTGAGGCCGGTGGGCCCTGAGAGTGTGGGTGGAAAACCTGACGTTCTCGTACCAGTGGTGTGTCGCAGTTTTGTTTCATGCGGGTGCCCACGGCAATCCGGATGGAGACAGTTCGGCGGGTTCATGCGGCACCGCTTAGAACATGGCAAGACTCCACCCCGCCCCCAGATAGTCCTTCAGAGCAGCGACCCCGACACAGGCAACCCATCAAGCAACACTGAGACACACCACCCCGGTGGCGATGCTCGGCTTGATCCCCTCCCGGGCAAAGGTGCGGACCGCTCACGCAAGGCGAGTTCCTCGCTGCTCAGGAGGGAGTCGAAAGAGACCGGGTCTGAGGGATCAACGGCCCGGAGATTTCGGTGTCCGTCATGAAGTCAACACCAGGCCCACCTCTTGCGGGGGAAATACGAACGCCGGGCCTGTCTCCAACATGGAGTTGGAGTCAGGCCCGGCGTCGTTTCTTGAAGAAAGAGCTTACGCCTCTTCGGCGTCGTCTTCGTCCTTCTTGTACGGATCAGCTTCGCCGGCGAACTCTGCGTTGGCAGAGATCTCGGCAAGCTTCGCGTCGCGATCCTTGGCAACCCGCAAAAGGGCTTCCAGGTTCGAGGCGTTCTCCGGGATGACGTCAGCAATGAATTCCAGTGTCGGAGTCAGGCGAACGGTGACGTTCTTTCCAACTTCGGCGCGGAGCACACCCTTGGCGCGCTCGAGACCAATCTTGGCCTCACTCTTCGCCGTGTCATCACCAAATACCGTGTAGTAGATGGTGGCGTGCTGGAGGTCATTGGTGACGCGTGCGTCGGTGACAGTGATGCCCTCAACACGGGGGTCCTTGACCCTGGAGCGAAGACCCTCGGCCACCACAACCTTGATGCGCTGCGCCAGCTTGGACGCGCGGGCTGAATCAGCCATGTTGTTCTCCTTCAAACTTCTAAGACGTGAGACGGTCGTGAAACCATCTTAGGGAAAACAAAGCCGGTTGGGCGCCCCGAAGGACACCCAACCGGCTATGCAACGTTATACGCGGGGCTTCTCGCGCATTTCGAACGTCTGGATGATGTCCTCAGGCTCGAGATCGTTGAACGATCCCAGACCGATACCACACTCGAAGTCGGTGCGGACTTCAGTTGCGTCATCCTTGAAACGCTTGAGCGAGTCAATGGTGAGGTTGTCACCAATGATCTTCCCGGCACGCAGAACGCGAGCCTTGGTGTTACGGCGGATGATGCCGGAGCGGACAATCGAGCCAGCGATGTTGCCGTGCTTGGAGGAGCGGAACACTTCGCGGATTTCCGCGGTGCCCAGCTGGAACTCTTCGTACTCAGGCTTGAGCATGCCCTTAAGAGCCAGCTCAATGTCATCGATGGCGCCGTAGATGACCGAGTAGAAGCGCATGTCCACGCCTTCACGGTCGGCCAGTTCGGCAACACGCTCAGCAGGCTTGACGTTGAAGCCAATGATGATGGCGTTATCAACGGTGGCCAAGTTGACGTCGTTCTGCGTGATGGCACCGACACCGCGGTGGATAACGCGCAGCTGCACGCCTTCGCCAACATCGATCTTGAGCAACGAATCTTCCAGGGCCTCAACGGCACCGGAGACGTCACCCTTGAGGATGAGGTTAAGGGTGTCAACCTTGCCGTCAAGAACGGCCTGGTCGAAGTCTTCCAGGCTGATGCGCTTGCGGCGCTTAGCCAGGGCTGCGTTGCGATCTGCTGCTTCACGCTTTTCAGCGATCTGGCGGGCAGTGCGCTCGTCTCCGGTAACGAAGAAGGTGTCACCTGCGCGGGGAACGTTGGACAGACCCAGCACCTGGACCGGGCGTGAGGGCCCAGCTTCGGAGATGACGTCACCGTTCTCATCGAACATGGCACGAACACGGCCGTGTGCGGTACCGGCAACAATCGTGTCACCGACATGCAAGGTACCGGACTGAACCAGAACCGTTGCCACGGAACCGCGGCCCTTATCCAAGTTCGCTTCGATGGCAATGCCTCGAGCGTCCTTGTTCGGGTTGGCGCGCATGTCCAGGGCAGCGTCAGCGGTCAACAGCACAGCTTCAAGAAGCTCTTCGATGTTGACGCCGTTGCGGGCTGAAACGTCCACGAACATGGTGTCGCCACCGTATTCTTCGGGAACCAAACCGTATTCGGTCAGCTGGCCACGGATCTTCTCCGGGTTTGCGCCTTCCTTATCGATCTTGTTCACAGCAACCACGATCGGCACGCCAGCGGCCTGTGCGTGGTTGAGCGCTTCAACGGTCTGAGGCATAACGCCGTCGTCCGCTGCAACAACCAAGATGACAATGTCGGTGACCTTGGCACCACGAACACGCATGGCGGTGAACGCCTCGTGACCGGGGGTGTCAATGAAGGTGATGCGACGATCGGTACCTTCGTGCTCGTGAAGGATCTGGTAAGCACCGATGTGCTGGGTGATGCCACCGTGCTCGTCGGCAACAACGTCCGACTTGCGGATGGCGTCGAGCAAGCGGGTCTTACCATGGTCAACGTGACCCATGACAGTGACAACCGGCGGGCGAACCTCAAGGTCATCGTCGCCTTCTGCTTCGAGCTCGGCATCGAAGTCGATGTCAAAGCTGCTGAGCAGTTCGCGCTCTTCGTCCTCGGGGGAAACAACCTGAACCTTGTAGCCCAGCTCGACACCCAAAAGTGCGAAGGTTTCTTCATCCAGCGACTGGGTAGCAGTTGCCATTTCACCGAGGTGGAACAGTACCGTTACCAGTGCTGCCGGGTTTGCCTCGATCTTGTCGGCGAAGTCGGTGATGGAGGCACCGCGGCGCAAACGCACCACAGTTTCGCCATTACCGCGGGGTACCGATACGCCACCAAGTGAAGGAGCACTCATCTGCTCTAGCTCTTGGCGCTTGGCACGCTTCGACTTACGCTGCTTGCCACGGCCTGCGCCGCCCTTACCGAAGGCACCCTGGGTACCGCCGCGACCGCGACCACCCTTGCCGAAGCCACCACCGGCGGGAGCTCCACCTGGAGTGCCACCGGGAGTTGCGCCGGGAGCCCCCGGACGTCCACGGCCCGGAGCACCGGGACGGTCGTTGCCGCGACCGGGCGCAGCGGGGCGCTCGGTCCTGTTAGGCATCATGCCGGGAGTGGGTCGGGGACCACCGGGACGCGGAGCGCCGGGACGGGGTCCACCAGTACCAGCGGCACCTGCCGGACGCGGAGCGCCCGGACGGGGTGCGCCTGCCGGCGGGCGGGGACCACCCGGACGGGGGCCTGCAGCGCCGGCTTCGGCGTTGCGAGCTGAGCCCGGACGGGGCATGCCCTGTGACGGTGCAAACGGGTTGTTGCCGGGGCGCGGAGCACCAGCACCGGCACCTGCGCCTGCGGGGCGCGGCGAACCGGCACCTGCGGGACGCGGAGCACGGTTGTCGCCGCCACGGTTGTCCGAACGCTCATTGCGTTCGTTACGTGCACCGGAGCGGGGCATGCCCTGAGAGGTAGCGAAGGGGTTGTTTCCGGGGCGCGGAGCACCGGGAGTAGCCGACTTCGCAGCCGGGGCAGCCTTCGGGCCGGAGCAGGCGCTGCGGGGGCAGCCGAAGGAGCAGCGGGAGCTACCTGCGCGGGTGCCGGTGCAACCGGAGCCGCCGGGGCAGCAGCAACGGGAGCCGGAGCTGCCGGGGTTGCTTTTGCACCGGGCTTGGCAGCTGATGCTGCCTTGGGGCCCGGAACTGCTGCACCGGATGCTGCGGGTGCCTTGGGCGCAGCAGCCGCAGGGGCTGCCTCCGCCTTCGGTGCCGCTACCGGCGTTGCTGCTGCAGGCGTTGCCGCAGCGGCATTAGCTGCTGCGGGGAATGCGTCGCGAAGCTTCTTCACGACGGGGGCCTCAATGGTGGATGATGCTGAGCGAACGAATTCGCCCATCTCCTGCAGTTTCGATACTGCTTCTTTTGAGGTGATGCCGAGCTCTTTTGCAAGCTCGTGTACGCGGGCCTTGGCCACATTTCTCCTGTCTCGGCCCGCACCGGACAGGTACGAACCGCTTAATTCTTACTGCGACGTTCCATGTCGGAACGCGCGGCGTGAGAGCACATGAAGATGCTCATTTTTGGGCACTCATCGCTGGGTACTCATCGGGTTTCCATCGGTTTTTCTGACCCGCTTTCACAAAAGGGACAATTGGTTCGTAACTTACTTACTCTGCCGAAGGTGGCAAATTCTGTTGCGCAAACGCCTCGACGTCAGACAGTTTGGTGACCCCCGGAAGGGCCCTGCCAACGGCGCGGCGTTTGATCGCCAGGTTCCAGCATTCAAGGATGGGGTGCAGCCAAGCACCCCGCCCAGGCATACGACGGCGCACATCAACCAACGCTTCCAGTTCACCAGAAGAGTTGCTTGAGCGCACTAGACGTACAAGCTGGATCCGGTCTGAGGTCTTCCGGCACCCAATGCATGTCCGCACAGCCTGGCTGGAATCAGTCGCTTCGCTTTGCGCTGCTACTGCGTTCTTAGCCAATTCTGCTGTGCCTTCGTGCTCTTTGAATGCCGGGACCGAATCAGGCCCGGTTCCTTTAAGTCTACCGCGCCGCTTGACCGCTTACCTAAACCGCCGCGGCGTCGGAGACGATGTCAATGCGCCATCCGGTGAGCTTGGCGGCCAGACGCGCGTTCTGGCCTTCCTTACCAATGGCCAAAGACAGCTGATAATCAGGGACCACAACTCGCGCAGAGCGTGCCGCCTCATCAACGATGGTGACCGATATCACCTTCGATGGGGACAGGGAATTGGCGATGAAAGTTGCCGGATCCTCGTGGAAGTCCACGATGTCGATCTTTTCGTCGTTGAGCTCGGTCATGACTGCACGGACGCGTGAACCCATCTCGCCAATGCAGGAGCCCTTGGCGTTGACGCTGGCCTTGTGAGCCTGCACGGCAATCTTGGTGCGGTGGCCAGCTTCACGGGCCAAGGCAACGATCTCGACCGTGCCGTCGGCAATCTCAGGAACTTCCATTTCGAAGAGCTTGCGTACCAGGCCCGGGTGTGAGCGGGACAAGGTGATGGCGGGACCCTTGGTACCGCGGTGCACCTCAACAACGAAGGTGCGGATGCGGTTACCGTGGCGGTAATCTTCACCGGGAACCTGCTCGTTCGGAGGCAGTACACCTTCAACGGCACCCAGATCAATCTGGATCATGTTGGGGTTGTTACCCTGCTGGATCTGGCCGGAGACCAGCTCGCCTTCCTTGCCGCGGTATTCACCCACAACGTTGTCATCTTCCGCATCGCGCAGGCGCTGCAGAATCACCTGGCGTGCGGTGCTGGCGGCGATGCGACCAAAGCCCTTGGGGGTGTCTTCAAATTCACCAATGGCAGCACCGTCGTCGTCGAGCTCGGCAGCCCAAATGGTGACGTGTCCGCTCTTGCGGTCAATCTCAGCGCGGGCCATCTCGTGGCAGCCCGGTGACTTGTGGTAGGCCATCAGCAGGGCCTGCTCAATGGTGGGAATCAGCAGTTCCACGGGGATTTCCCGCTGGCGCTCCAGTTCTCGCAGCGCACTCATATCTATATCCATAGTCAGCTTCCCTCTCCATCGACAGCGTTGCCGCCCGTCGGTTCAAATTCCAAGTCCAGCTCTGCCTCATCCAGGCGAGCAAATTCCAGTTCCACAACACCACGACGGATCACCGAAAACAAGACTTTTTCCGGTTCACCCTGCTTCGGCTTCATACCCTTTTTAACCGGCAGTTCGGGCTTGAACAACACACCTTCATCGTCCACGTCGAGAACGCGGCCCATGAAGTTTTCCCGGTCGGTTGCGTTGACCTTGACCATGCGGCCCAGAGCTCGGCGCCAGTGGCGGGGCTCAGTCAGCGGCCGGGTGGCTCCAGGGGAGGAGATTTCCAGGTCGAAAGGCTTGCCGTCATCGTTGGGGTCTGCGTCCATGGCTTCAGAGAGCACTCGGGAAACGGCGGAAATGGCGTCGAGGCCGACCCGCCGCTTTCACCCTCGGGCAGGTCGACAATCACCGAAACTGTGCGGTGGGTACCGGCAAAGTGAACCTTGACTTCTTCAAGGAACAGTTCGGAAGCAGCCACTGTAGGGGCAAGAAACACGTGCAATCTTTGGGCTTCAGCTATTGAATCCATGGCTGAGGGCGTGTTCCCTGAGCGTGCGGCCGTTTTGGGCCTATCTGGCTTGGTCATAAAAACGCACGCCTCCCTATTGATGATGTTGTAGATATATAGACTACCGAGTTTCCACCCCTCCCGCTGAACGATGAGGGTGTGAGTATGAACGCATTCGGCATTGCCTGCGTCATCAGGGGCCGCGAAGGTGTGCACCGTACAGGGCAGTCGTGAGATGATCAACGGTTGTGACCAACACCAATTCCCCGGCTGAGCCCACCCCGTCGAATCCAGCCGCTGGCACCACTGCCGCTGCCGTCACTGGCAAGCCTTTCCGCAAGGCCCCTCGACGCGCCACCTCGGCTGCCGGCGCGCCCCTTGCCACGTCGTCCCCGGCTCCGGCTCTGCTGGTCATTGATGCCAGCGGCATGATTGTGCCGCCCCCTGTAGCGCCCGCTCCCGAGTCCCCTAACCTTGGTGCGCTTGATTCGCTTGAAACGTTCGACGCCGGCACCGCGCCTTCCCCCGACGCCGCAGCTATAGATGTACTCGAGACAGACGGTGCGCCAGTTGAGCCAGAGACGGTCATTGCCGCCGAGACAGCTGCTGAGGACGCGGTTGAGGCTGAACCGACGCCCCTTGAGCGCAAATCCGAGCCGGCCGAGGCTCAAACTCCCCTCGACGCTGACACTGTAACGACAGCCGCCGATGGCGCGGATGCGGGCACAGAAGCCAACAACGACGCTGATGCTGGCACTGACACTGCGCTGGTGGTCGAGGAGAAAATCGCCGCAGAAGAGCCTGACAAAGCAGTCCCTGCCGAAGTCGTCGCGGCTGAGCGAACCGGCGTTGAACCTGGCGATGACATGGCAACTTCCACCCAAACCCTCGAAGCCGGTGTTCCTGACAGTGAACGTCCTGACAGCGAGGTGAGCGTTGAAGGAACGGCACCGTCGGACGCCACGCTGTCCGATCCCGACTCCATAGCCGATACTCAAGCCACTACAGACGCAGCTGTAGCTACCGCTTCTGAATCTGATGCTGCTGATACTGACACTGTTGAATCTGTCCCTGCTGAAACAGACACTGCCGCTGCGCCGATTTCACGTCGTGAACGCCGGCTGGCGGAGCAACAAGCCGAAAATGGCGGCGCGCCTGTTGCTGCCCTCTCCGCTACAGAGAATGTAGGCGGGGGAAGCTCCGGCCCCGATGACACAGACGCTGACTCCGACAGCGACAGCGACAACGACAGCCAAGAATCGGCAGATTCCACACAGCGGGCCTCCGCGGCGAAATCCAAGCCGCGCACCAAGCGCAATCGCTTTGTGGCCGCTATCCGCGGCTGTTCTTCTTGCTGGTCATATCCGCAGTGGTGGTGGCCACGGGAACCGTGCTGTCGGGGCCAGAGGTGGACGTGGCCCACGATTCGCCAACTCAACGCCAGCGCCAAGCAGCCTGGGAAGCAACCAGCACGCTGCAAGCAAGTGCCCTCACCTTGGCAGATGCAGCAACCACTCCTATGGTGCGCAAGGAACTATCCACCACCGCCGCACACTTGGGGCTCCAGGCTGCGGCACTCAGCGATGGCCTGCCCAGTGATGGACCAACAGCAACAACAACGGCACCGGCGGCATCAACCATCGCCGAACTCCTCCAGGGCCTCGCAGCAAATGCCGATTCGCTCCTGACTAACGCGCAAACAGCGCAGAGCTCCTTGGGCCGCGTCTTTGCCTCCGTCGGCACCAGCCAGCTCCTGCAAGCCGAACAACTGGGGTCCGCCCTAGGTGCTGCCGTACCGGCTTCCGCATTTCTGCCAGCAAAAGTTAGCTTCGCCGTCCCGACCGGCCCCCAATGCTCCTCGACTCTGGAGCCGCGTCCCGGCGTCACCGTCGATTCAGCATTGACCGCCGCGGCCTTGGCCGAGCAAAAAGCCGTCTACGCCTATCAGGTGGCCACCACCCGATTCACCGAACCACAATTTAGCAAGTCGAAGGCGCTCTTGACCCGGCACCAGGAAAAGCTGGAAGTCCTCAACGAGGAACTACGCCTGCGCTGCCTCCCCCCGGCAGCACCTGTAGCAGGATTCGCGCTCGATTCCAGCTTTACGAAACTACCTAAGCAAGCACTCAGCACTCTCGAGTTGGAGCTCGGTGCCATCTACGCCGATTTGGCAGCCGTAAGCACCGAGAACAGCACCGGCGTACCCCCGCTGCCGAGGCCACGGCTACGACTACAACTGCGGCCGCAGCAGACACCACGCAGCAGTCCTTCAACGGCAGTAACCTCCGGGAAATTGCCGTTTTGTGGTTACTGGATTCAATCCAGACACACACCTTCTGGGGCGGAACCGTTGACGCTTTGCCGGGCATCGAGAAAGAAGCCCCAACAGCGCTGAGCCCGCCCACTAACTGAGGGCAGGCAAGCCTTCGCGAGGACATCCTTTCCTTGCTAGCGGCGATTTAGCTGCGGTGCTTAGCTTGTTCGTATGAAGCGCACCCAAGAGCTGACACGACCCGAGAGCTCTCCGTAGCCGGGGAAATTGCACAACGACTGAATTGGTTGCGAGCCGGCGTACTCGGTGCCAATGACGGCATTGTCTCTGTGGCTGCCGTGGTGGTCGGCGTTGCCGGGGCCACCCATGGAACCGGAGCCATCCTCACCGCCGGCGCGGCTGCCCTTGTGGGCGGGGCCATCTCCATGGCACTGGGTGAGTATGTCTCTGTCAGTAGCCAGAGCGACAGTCAAAAGGCCCTGATCGCCAGCACTCATGAAGCGCTTCAACGTGCGCCTGAGCAGGGACTCTCTGAGTTGGCACAAACCTATGAAAACAAGGGCCTCTCCCCCGCCACGGCCGCCCTGATAGCTCGGGAACTCAGCGAACATGACGTACTTGCGGCGCACTTGTCAGCCAAACTCAACCTCGATGCGGAAGATGTTGTCAGTCCCTGGCATGCAGCCTTCGCCTCCGCCATAGCCTTCACTTTGGGCGCCATTTTGCCCATGCTAGCGATCCTGCTGCCGCCGGAAGGTGCCCGCGTCCCGGTAACGTTCGTGGCAGTCCTGCTCGCTTTGGGCGTCACCGGGTGGATCGGCGCTGTCATCGGCGGCAGCCCGCGCGTCAAGGCGGCAGTCCGGGTGGTGCTGGGCGGAGCGCTGGCCCTCGCAGCAACCTTCGCGATCGGCAGCCTGTTGGGAGCCAGCGGCCTGGTCGGCTGATTCTTACGCGCCGTCCTGAAAGTGAATTTTCAACGCACGACGGCGGTGGGCTCGTCTAGGTGCCAACGGATAGGCTCGTTACTGTGAGCATCAATGTACAAATCCCCGAGCCGCTGCAGCGGCGGCACCGTCAGACTCTTGAAGGCCGGGCGTGGTTGGGACACGTGCCGGCTTTCCTTCATCAGGCCCTTGAACAGTGGCAGCTGGACGTTGATCTGCCCTCAGGCGCTCTTCCTTGGCACGGTCATACCGGAATTGTGGTGCCGGTGCGGACCTCCGGCGGCGCCCCGGCTGCACTGAAACTGGCGTTCCCGCACGACGAAGCCCTGCTGGAACCTCTCGCCCTCTCCTTGTGGGGTGGCCATGGCGCTGTGACCCTGCTGGACAGTGACGCGTCTCTGGGCGCCTTACTCATGGAGCGCCTAGATCAATCACGTCCACTCCTGCAAATCCCCATGGATGAAGCCATCGCAGTGTGGGGAAAGCTGCTGAAGGACTTATCGATCCGTCCGGACGAGCGCCCGAATGGCGGCTCATTCCACAAGTCGCGGCCACAGCCGAAAGGTACTGCGACGAGCTCCCCCAACGATGGGCCGATCTGGCTGAACCGTTTCCGCGTTGGTTGCTCGAAGCCGCCTTGGAGGTCTGCCAGACGCACGGAGCGGTTTCTCGCCGCAGCAACAATGATGTTTTGGTCCATACGGACCTCCACTACCTGAACATTCTGGCCAAGACCGGTACATCCGCCGCAGGTGAAGCTGACGCAAAAGAGTACGTGGCCATCGACCCACAAGCCCAAGTAGGCGATGCCGAGTTTGCCGTAGCCCCGTGCCTGTGGAACAGGCTGGAGGATTTGCCGCACCGAAACGCAGAAGCCGGGCTACGCCGTCGTGCTTCACATCTTGCGCAGGCAGCCGGGCTGGACGAAGAGCTCACGGTGGCGTGGACGATTGTTCGCGAAGTCGAAAACGCACTCTGCTATTTGGAAGAGGCCGAGAATAGTGGTGATGCCCAGAGATCGCTCTGGGTTGCGAGCACCATGGCTGGCAAGACGCTGCCGGATTTACCCGCGGCTCATGAGCTCAAAGCCCTTCACTAAGGGCACCGCCTGGGTACCGTCTTAGCGGTGCAAGACGTTCTCGTTGACCACGTCAATGCCTAGTTTGATGATGAGGACGCCCACCACCACCAGGAAAACAACCCGGATGAACTTGCTGCCCTGCTTCACGGCCATCCGTGCGCCGAGGTAGCCGCCAGCCATGTTGGCCCCTCCCAGAATCAGACCGATTCCCCAGAGCAATGAGCCGTGCGGGAGGAAGAACATCAATGCCCCGGCGTTCGTGGCCAGGTTGACGATCTTCGCCTTGGCGCTGGCCTCGAGGAACGCATACCCCATGAGGCTGACCATGGCGATGACCAGGAAGGATCCGGTGCCGGGTCCTATCAGGCCGTCGTAAAAACCGATGAGGCCGCCGATGCATGCGGCCACGATGTAATGTTTGCGACCTGAATGCCTCAGCGCCGTCAGCTCACCCATGCTGGGTTTGAATGCCGTGAAGAGGAGCACCGCAACGAGTGCCACAACAATGATGGGTTTGAAGACCGAGCCCGGCAAACTGGCGGCCACCACGGCACCACCCACGCTGCCTAGGAGGGCAACCCCCGCCATGGGCAGGGCTGTGCGCATATCCGGTTTCACACGCCGGTAGTACGTCACGGAGCTGGTGGCCGTGCCGAAGATCGAACCCATCTTATTTGTAGCCAGTGCCTGCACAGGCGTAATTCCCGGGATCATCAGCATCACGGGCAGCTGAATGAGACCGCCCCCGCCCACCACGGCATCAATCCAGCCGGCAGCAAACCCGGCCACAATGATCAACAAGAGCGTGGCTAGCGTGAGGTGTTCAAACCCGGAAATCATGGAGTCCTATCTGGGGACGTCGAAGGACCCGGCGCACACGAGAGCCAGCAGCCCCGGCGCGGGGATGGATTTCCACGCGCGGGCACCGGTGGAGGAACGAAGTCGGTGAACGTGCGAGAAATCTTACTGTCCGCGAGGGGCGGCTGGCGGAAGTGTGCGCCGGGTCCTAAGCGGGTTACCGGTTGTCGAGGATGTACTGCACGGCCTCGGCGACCGGCACGTTCTCGGCAACGCCGGTAGCGCGGTTCTTGATTTCCACGACGCCGTCCACCAGTCCGCGGCCCACGGCCAGGATGGTGGGGACACCGATGAGCTCGGCATCGCCGAACTTCACACCGGGGGAAACCTTGGGGCGGTCATCGTAAATGACGTCCAATCCCTTGGCTTCAAGATCGGCCGTGAGCTGGGCTGCTGCCTCAAAGATTTCCTCGCCGCGGCCAACAGCCACAACATGAACATCGGCCGGAGCAACCTGAGCGGGCCAGATCAGACCCTTGTCGTCGTGGTTGGATTCGGCCAGAGCAGCAACGGCGCGGGTAACGCCAATGCCGTAGGAGCCCATGGTGACAACGGAGAGTTTGCCGTTTTTATCCAGAACCTTCAGTCCCAAGGACTCGGCATACTTGGTACCCAAGGCGAAGATGTGGCCCATTTCGATGCCGCGGGCAGCCTCAAGGGGGCCGGAGCCGTCGGGAGCGGGATCGCCTTCGCGAACCTGTGCGGCTTCAACGGTGCCATCCCAGGTGAAGTCGCGCCCAGCCACGAGGCCAAACACGTGCTTGCCTTCTTCGTTGGCTCCGGTGATCCACGTGGTGCCGGAGACCACGCGAGGATCAACCAGGTAAAGCAGCTTCGTGGAAGCTTCTGCACCGAGCACAGCAGCATCCAGGCTCAGACCCGGGCCGATGTATCCCTTAACCAGCAGCTCGTTCTTCTTCAGGTCTGCTTCACCAGCGGCTTCGACGCCCACTTCTCCACCGACGGGCAGGTGCACGCTGATGTTGGCTTCGATGCGCTTGAGGTCAACGTCGCGGTCTCCGGGCAAGCCCACCACCACGATCTGGCGTTCGCCGGTAGGCAGGTCAACAGCCAGAACCACATTCTTCAATGTGTCAGCTGCCGTCCATTCACCCTCAGCGCGTGGAGCGTGCTGGTTGGCTGCAGCCACCAACGTGGCAATGGTTGCCGTGTCCGGGGTGTCCAGAACCTGAGCAGCCGGGGCGTTGCTGAAATCGATCTCGGCCGGGACCACGGTGGTTACAGCTTCAACGTTGGCTGCATAGCCTCCGGGTGAACGCACAAAGGTATCTTCACCAACGGCCATCGGGTGCAAAAACTCTTCGCTCTTGGAACCGCCCATGGCACCGGCAGTTGCGGTGACGGGGATGATTTCCAATCCGAGGCGCTCAAAGATACGCACGTAGGCACCGCGGTGAGCCATGTAGCTGGCTTCCAGTCCGGCGTCGTCCATGTCAAAGGAGTAGGAATCCTTCATGATGAACTCGCGGCCACGCAGGAGGCCCGCGCGCGGACGAGCCTCGTCCCGGTACTTGTTCTGAATTTGGTACAAGCTCAGCGGCAGGTCCTTGTAGGAGGAGTACAGGTCCTTGACCAGCAGCGTGAACATTTCCTCATGCGTGGGGGCCAACAAGTAGTCGGCACCCTTGCGGTCCTGCAGGCGGAACAAGTTATCGCCATATTCCTGCCAGCGATTGGTGGTCTCGTACGGCTCGCGAGGCAGCAGTGCGGGGAAGTGCACTTCCTGGGCGCCGATCGCGTCCATTTCCTCACGCACAATGGCCTCGACCTTGCGCAGCACGCGCAGGCCCAACGGGAGCCAGGTGTAGATGCCAGGTGCCGCGCGGCGGATGTAGCCGGCGCGCAGAAGCAGCCGGTGGCTGTCTACCTCGGCGTCTGCGGGATCTTCACGCAGGGTACGTAAAAAGAGGGTGGAAAGGCGAAGTGCCACGCGAAATATTCCATTTCTTGAAGTGGGTGGGCGCCGTCCTCATTCAGGACGAACAGGTACTAATCTACCGGTTCGGGCGCACCCGTGGCACATGGGCGCCTCCCGAGCTGGGCAAATGGGGAGCCCAGACACAAAGATCAACCAGACCCACCCAAAATTTACGCCCAAACACCAGCGGCTGCCCTATCGCGATTCGGTGGGCCCACACGCCCGAGGGGCCCCAAGTGCAGACGCGCCAGCGACTGAACTATCGCGATTTGTTGGGCCCACGATCTCGAGGGCCCCCGTTGATGAGTCGCTCGCGACTCATCAACGGGGAGAGATCGGGGACTAACCGGCTTTGTTCTCCAGTGCCACCAGGACTCCGGCTATGGCGAAGTATTTGTTGCTTCCGAGTTCGCGGATGGTCTTGACGCCCAAAAGTTCCTTCAGGGCAGCGGCCTTTGCGTCGGTGATTCCTGCCAGTGCTGCCGGTGATGCGTCGAGGATTTCCTTGAGGGACTTGTCCTCAAATTCTTTATCCAATGCCTTTGCCAAATTAACCGAAACTGCCATAACAGTGAGTCCTTTCAGTGTTCCTTTGTTCCACGCGAATGTGGAAGCTGCATCTAGGCCGTGCAACAGTGCCAAAGTACGTGTGCTCCCTGTATGTTCGCAAGGACTATCCGGTGAATCCTCATGGAACTTCTTGCGCCGCTTGGCCCTCTGGCGCAGCCCCGCGCTTGCGGAGCCGCGCATGCTGGACAGTGCACCAGTGCGGGTCTAGTTTGAAGTCAGACGCCCCTGACCCTGCAATCTAGGAGGATCGATGTCCCACCGAGCCGTGATGCCAGCCCCGGAGCCACCCTTTGCCCCCGTTCCTGCGGACCCTTCGGGCACCGCCGGCCCCGTTAGTGTCAGCGTTGAAGGCCTCCGTGTACACCGAGGAAAAGCCACCGTTCTGGCCAACATCACCTGCAACATTGCCGAGGGGCGAATCACCGGGCTGCTGGGCCCTTCCGGCAGCGGAAAAACCACGTTGATGCGCTCCCTCGTGGGAGTCCAGAAGATCGCCGCGGGTTCCGTCATGGTTCTTGGCCGCCCCGCCGGGGACCCTCGCAATAGGCACGACGTCGGCTACGTCACCCAGGGGGCCAGCGTCTACAAGGACCTAAGTGTGTTGGACAACGTCCGCTATTTTGGCTCTGTGCACGGTGGCAGCCGAGGGGAAGCGCATGCGGTGCTGGCCGCCGTCGGGCTTTCCGAGTTCGCTAAGCGAAAGGCTGGCAACTTATCTGGCGGACAGTTCAGCCGCGTGTCTTTGGCGTGCGCCCTGGTGGGTAAGCCGCGGCTGCTGGTGCTGGATGAACCCACGGTGGGCCTTGATCCGGTGTTGCGAGCTGATCTGTGGGAGCAGTTTTCGGCCATGGCTGCCGAGGGCACCACGTTGATCATTTCCAGCCACGTCATGGAGGAGGCCAGCCACTGTGATTCGCTCCTGCTGTTGCGCGAGGGAATGTTGTTGGCCCAGCTGACCCCGGAACAACTGCGTCAAAGTGGTGAAACCGACGATCTGGAGTTGGCTTTTCTGCGGCTGATTCAGGCGGCAGCGGATTCCGAGCGAAAGGTTGGCTCATGAATCTTTCCATGTTGTGGGCTACCTGCCGGCGCGTACTGCTTCAGCTGCGCGGTGACCCCCGCAGCATTGCCATGATCTTGGTGGTGCCTGCCGTACTGCTGGCGCTGGTCTACTGGCTCTACCAAAACGAGACGCTGGCACCAGGCATGCCCCGCACCTTTGACCGGGTGGGGCTCATGATGCTGGGTATTTTCCCTTTTGTGGTGATGTTCCTTGTCACCTCCATCACAATGCTGCGTGAGCGCACCTCTGGCACGCTTGAACGGTTGCTGACCACGCCCATTCACAAGGCGGATCTGCTCTTTGGCTACGCACTAGCGTTTTCCATCATGGCCGCCGCCCAAGCTCTGGTAGCCACGGGAACCGCGTACTGGATCTTCGGGCTGAAGATAGCGGGCAACGCCGGCTGGGTGGTGTTGATTTCGGTACTGACGGCGGTTTTGGGTGTGGTGTTGGGGCTGTTGTGTTCGGCGTTTGCCACCACCGAATTCCAGGCCGTGCAATTCATGCCGGTGGTGGTCATCCCGCAGATTCTGCTTTGCGGGCTGTTCGTGGCCAGGGACCAGATGAACGGTGTCCTTGAGGCGATCTCTAACGTCCTGCCGCTGAGTTACGCGGTGGATGGGCTGCAACAGGTGGCTGCCCATAGCAGCCCCACCGGCCAGCTGGTTCGGGACTTGGTGGTCATTGCCGCGTTCGTGCTGGCTGGGGTGCTTCTGGCGTCCTTGACCTTGAGGCGTCGCACTGCCTGACCCACGACATGGGGACCTCTGCCCATCGCGTTAGGGCCGCCTGCGGACCTAGTGTTGTACTGGCGCCAAGGTGAGAAACGATGGCTTGCCAGACGTGTCATTGCTCGCCTGTCCCACGGCTGTCAGTCTTTGAAAGACCGCCATACACTTCGAACACAGCAACTGCAGGAGAGTCAATGAGCAGCAGGCTGCATGGCGCCGATCCGGATGAGCTGCGGGAATTTGCCCGGGCCCTCGACCACGCACACTCGGAGTTAAGACGCATCAACACCGAGCTGAGCCAACGCATCAGTGGTGACCTGCGCTGGGAAGGCCCCGACGCGTTTGTGTTCAAACACGCTTGGCGTTCCTCGTACTCACCCGTCATCACACAGACGGCCGCCATGCTCGAAGAGACCGCTGTGCGCATCAAGGCACAGGCCGCCGAGCAGGAATCCGCCAGCGCGTAGTCCCCACCAGCGGCCCGTCACTGTGGCCCCTACTGAACTAGGACTCGCCCAGCTCGGCCAACGCACCGCGGCACCACGTCAGCCACGACTTTTCATAAGCGATGCCAGCCCGCACCACAGCCAACTGCAACTCTTCCGCTGTGGACCGTGATTTCCCGGCTGGAAAATCCTGCGCCTCGATGGCCTCGTATCGTTCCAAAACGTGCCCATGAAGCACCAGATGCCGCCGCATTTCATCCGTGACATCTACGCTGCCCAGCACCGCGGCGGCCCGCATCCGCACTAACAGTGAGTCTCTGATGGGGCGCATCTCCCCCTCTTGCGCACACCAGCTGGCCAGTTCATCGCGTCCGCCAGCGAGCACCTCGAAGTGGCGTTGCTGTCCACGAGCGGTGGGCAAGCCGTGAGCCTTAATCAGGCCATCGCCCTCCATCTTTCCTAACTCCCGATAAATCTGTTGATGCGTGGCCTGCCAAAAGAAACCCAAGGACTTATCGAATCGCCGCGCCAATTCGGCCCCCGTGCACGGCTTCTCTAACAGCGACGTCAGGATTGCGTGAGTCAGCGACACTAGAGCCGCGCAGCCAAACGCGTACCCTGGTCGATGGCCCGCTTGGCGTCCAACTCGGCTGCCACATCTGCCCCACCAATCAAATGCACGACGGCGCCCGCGGCTTCCAGCCCCTCCACCAGCTCTCGCCGTGGATCCTGACCGGTGCACAGAATGACAGTATCTACGGGGAGAACCGTGTCGGTGCCGTTGACGCGAAGGTGGAGTCCGGCGTCGTCAATCTTCTGATACTCCACGCCGGGAACCATCTGCACACCCTTGTACTTCAGGGCGGTGCGGTGGATCCAGCCGGTGGTCTTGCCCAGCCCAGCGCCAACTTTGCTCTCTTTGCGCTGGAACAGGCCCACCCGGCGCAGGCCCGGTTCCGGAGCAGGATCGGTGATGCCCCCGGCGTGGGCGTAGTCGGTGTCGATGCCCCACTCCCGGTAGAACTTCTCCGGGACGAGGGTGGCGCTGGGACTGCCCGCTGTGATGTATTCGGCCACGTCGAAGCCGATGCCGCCGGCACCGAGGATGGCTACGTTGGCGCCCACCTCGGCCTTGTCCCGGAGGACGTCGAGGTACGTGAGCACGCTGGGGTGGTCCACTCCGTTGATCTCCGGAATCCGTGGGGTGACGCCGGTGGCCAGCACGATCTCATCAAAGCCACCGCCGAGGAGCTTCTCGGTGGTGGCTGTGGTATTCAGTGCGACGTCCACGCCCAACAGCTGAAGCTGACGGTTGAAGTAGCGGATGGTTTCATGGAATTCTTCCTTTCCGGGAATCTGCTTGGCAATGTTGAACTGCCCACCAATCTCCCCGGAGCCCTCCATGAGTGTGACCTGATGGCCGCGCTGGGCCGCCGTGACGGCAAATGCCAACCCGGCAGGACCGGCACCCACCACGGCGAATTTCTTGACCGCCATCGTGGCTTCAATGACGATTTCGGTCTCGTGGCAGGCCCGTGGGTTGACCAGGCACGATGAAGTCTTACCGACAAATGTGTGGTCCAGGCAGGCCTGGTTGCAGGCGATGCAGCTGTTGATCTCATCGCTGCGGCCATCGTGGGCCTTGCGCATGAAGAAAGCATCCGCGAGGAATGGACGAGCCATGGAGACCATGTCGGCCGTGCCGTCGGCGAGGAGCTGCTCTGCGACGTCGGGGGTGTTGATGCGGTTGGTGGTTATCAGGGGAATCTTGACCGAGCCCATGACCTTTTTGGTCACCCAGGCGTAGCCGGCGCGTGGCACCGAGGTGGCGATGGTGGGAATGCGGGCTTCATGCCAGCCGATGCCGGTATTGATGATGGTGGCGCCAGCCCTCTCCACGGACTGGGCCAGTTCGATGACTTCGGGCAGAGTAGAGCCGTCCTCAACGAGGTCCAGCATGGAGAGCCGGTAGATGATGATGAAGTTTTCGCCCACACGTTCGCGGACGCGGCGGACAATCTCCACAGCGAAGCGGATGCGGTTTTCATAGGATCCGCCCCATTCATCACTGCGGTGATTGGTTCTCTTCGCGATGAATTCATTGATCAGGTAACCCTCTGAACCCATGATTTCCACGCCGTCGTACCCGGCGGATTGCGCCAAATACGCCGCATGGACGAAGTCCTCGATAGTTTGCTCCACTTCCTCACCTGTCAGCGGTTGTGGGGTGAGCGGACTGATGGGTGCCTGCACGGCACTGGGCGCCACCAACCCCCGGTGGGATGCGTAACGGCCAAAGTGGAGCAGCTGCAGGGCGATTTTTCCACCCTCGGCATGCACCGCTGCTGTGACGACCTTGTGTTGTTCCGCTTCTTCGACCGTGCTGATCTTGGCACCGCCCTTCATGGGCCGGCCAGCTTCATTGGGAGAGATGCCACCGGTGACCATCAAGGCCACTCCCCCGCGTGCCCGTTCGGCATAGAACGCCGCCATGCGGTCAAACCCGCCGGGAAGCTCTTCCAAACCGACGTGCATTGAACCCATCAACACACGGTTGGGCAGTGTGGTAAATCCTAGGTCCAGCGGGGTGAACAGGTGGGGATATTGGCCAGCGTTCATGAAAGCACTCCTTTGCGCAACAAGTTGCATAATCGTATCGCACGGATCGCGTCGATGGGAGGCTCGTCACATTCCGACCCCGCCGAGTGTCCACATAATGTACGTTTCCGGGCCGTTTCGGCGCCAAACCGTACCTTAAGTGGACACTCGATGAGCCGGGCGGCTGAGAGGGGGGCCGAGAATAGCGACGGCGGCCAGGGATAAGCCGGGCGGCTGAGAGGGGGCCGAGAATAGCGACGGCGGCCAGGGATGGGGAGGGCTGGGGCTTAGAACAGGACCGTGGCGAAGGTGCCGATTTGTTCAAAGCCCACTCGTTCGTACAAGGCTCTGGCCACAGTGTTGTAGTCGTTAACGTAGAGGCTGGTCACCGGTGCGTGTTTTTGGGCCAAGGTGACCACGGCCGCCATGTATCCCGCGCTCAGTCCCAGTCCTCGGTAGCGCGGATTCATCCAGACGCCCTGGACTTGGGTTGCATGCTCTGTCACGGCACCCAGATCGGCCTTGAAAATGACTTCTCCGTCAGGTTCGACATCACTAAAAGAGAAACCACTGCTGATAAGCCAGGCCACGCGTCGGCGATAGTTGGCTTCGCCGCCCAGGAATGGTGAGTATCCAACTTCTTCTTCAAACATGGCTGCGGCGGCCACCAGGACGTCGCTGAATTGTCTACTCTCACTGACAGCCAAGGCAAGATTCGGTTGTGCGAGGGGCGGCCCAGAAATGCTCAACAGAGGTTGATTGGCTCGGATCTCTTGCGCTGAGATGCTGGCTTCCTGAAGCACGTCCATGATGGCCAACGTGGCATCGGCCGGGCCAAAGATGGAGGCATGCGGCTGCCAATGATCCAGAATCCACCGCCCAAAGGCGCGGGCATGATCCACGGAAGCTTCTATGGGCACCACGTTGGAACCTACCCAACAAGCGGCAGCCAAGCTCACGCCGTCGTCCTCAAAAAAGCCCAACATGACGGCCCCAGGAAAAGCTGGAGCAGCACTGTTGTATTGCTTGACAAGCGAGTCCGCGAAGACATTGGCGACGCGGTCGCGCGCAATCAGACGCCGGAGCGCGTCCGTGTCCCGGTGACCAAGGACGCGCACCGGCTCGTGGCGAGGCCCCTTAGGAGACGCTAACCACGGGGCCACCTTGGAGAGTCGCGTCATCGGCATCGGACTCCATCTGTTCGGCTAGTTTCATGGCTTCTTCAATGAGTGTCTCAACAATTTGATCTTCGGGAACAGTCTTGATGACTTCTCCCTTCACAAAAATCTGGCCCTTGCCATTTCCGGAGGCCACACCCAAGTCAGCCTCGCGGGCTTCGCCGGGACCGTTGACAACGCAGCCCATGACGGCAACGCGCAAGGGAACTTCCATTCCCTCTAGGCCAGCGGTGACTTCCTCAGCCAACTTGTACACGTCAACCTGGGCGCGGCCGCATGACGGGCAGGAGACAATTTCCAGCTTGCGCGGGCGCAGGTTCAGCGACTGCAGGATCTGGTTACCCACCTTGATCTCCTCAACCGGCGGTGCGGAGAGTGAGACGCGGATGGTGTCGCCAATGCCCTTGGCAAGCAGGGCGCCAAACGCTGTTGCGGACTTGATGGTGCCCTGGAAGGCCGGTCCTGCTTCCGTGACGCCGAGGTGCAAGGGCCAGTCGCCCTGTTCGGCGAGCAATTCGTAGGCGGCAACCATGATGACGGGGTCATTGTGCTTGACCGAAATCTTGAAGTCATGGAAGCCATGTTCTTCAAAGAGTGAGGCTTCCCAGACGGCCGATTCAACGAGCGCCTCCGGGGTTGCCTTGCCGTACTTCTTCATAATGCCCGGCTCGAGCGAACCAGCATTGACGCCGATGCGGATGGACGTGCCGTGATCCTTGGCAGCCATGGCGATCTGCTTGATCTGGTCGTCGAACTTGCGGATGTTACCCGGGTTCACACGGACCGCGGCACAGCCAGCTTCAATAGCCGCAAAGACGTACTTGGGCTGGAAGTGGATGTCTGCAATCACGGGGATCTGCGACTTGCGGGCAATGATGGGCAACGCGTCTGCATCATCCTGCGACGGGCAGGCGACACGGACAATGTCACAGCCGGAAGCGGTGAGCTCCGCGATCTGCTGCAGTGTCGCGTTGATGTCAGTGGTGGGGGTGGTTGTCATGGACTGGACGCTGATAGGCGAATCGGAGCCCACACCCACGGGGCCGACCTTGATTTGCCGGGTTTTGCGACGGGGCGCAAGAACGGGCGGTGGCAACGGCGGCATGCCGAGACTGACGGAGGTCAAAATATTCTCCTAAGAGTTCATCTATTCAAAGGGTGCGGCAGCAACGCCGTTTTGTGGCGCCGCAAAACGTTTCTCACAGCATCTACCTACGATTGTAGGCTCGATGTCTGCTTTTCACTGACTGGCAGGGATCGGTTGCCAGTGACCTTTATCCCAAGTAACCGCTGAGCTTGCCAATCACCGGGTTCCAGCCGGAAATCTTCAAACCGGTGACACCGCCACCAAGGGTCATGGGATCCTGTGCAACCAAGTCCTGAATCGCTTCCTGGCTCTCGGCACGGAAGATCAGCAGTGCTCCGGCACCATCGGCGTAGGGGCCCGATGCGAGCACAACGTCAGCGTCAGCCAGTGCGTTGAGCCAATCCCGGTGTGCGGGGCGGTGTTCCACGCGGGCTTCTTCAGCTTCTGGACCATAGACATATTCGACAGCAAAGATAGACATCTGTTCACCCTATAACAGGAGCGCTTTGGTCAGCACCGCAACACTGGCGGCCCACAGCATAGATGCCAGCGTGCCAATGATGAACCGCTCACTCGCAGCAGGCGTGTCTTTCAGCTCTGGATATCTGCCGAGGCCCTTGATGGCCACCACATAGGCGATAGCTACCGGCTGTCCAGAAAGAATGGCCACAGCTACGGCTGCACGTTCCAGGCAACCGATCAGCAGGCCGCCACGCAACACTTCAGTTTTGGGTGCTGACGGTGTGGCGGATTCCAGGGCGGCTTCGGAGGCGGTTTCGGGTGAGGCTTCCGTGTCGGGATCGCCAACCGGCAAGGTTTCGGCAGCCGATACCGGGTCCGTGCCGTCGAGATCAGCGGGCGCTTGACCGTCAGCTTCAGCCGCGTCCGCAGCCCGCACCGTTTTGGACCTGGCGAGCTTGAGTATCCCGGCCGTCACCGGCCAACCACCCATGACGGCCACCACTAGTGCCGCAGCTATCCACAGCGCTTCCATACACACTCCCTTGCGTCAGCAACCGCCCGTTGGGTCCCTTGACATTTTCATAATTGAAATCTATCCGGTACCACCGACATTTATACCGCGCAGAGCTTCTTCTAGAAGAAGTGCCGCGGCACGCCGCCCTGCCAGTTCTTCTTGCCGGCCAGAGCGGAATATCGACTTACTGACGGCCTGCGGACTGATCTCCAGCTGCTTGGCAATCTGTTTTTGGGCCACTCCAGGAGACGCGTCAAGTGCGTCAATGACCCGCCATTCAGCGTTGGAACGCTTCCGGACCACATCACCAAGGAGCACCAGAACACCTTCTGCGGCCGCAGCCCAATGCGCAGCTGCTGAAACGGGTGTCCGCACGCACAGCGGGACGCGGTCTCCGGTTTTCTTGGCGGATTCGACAGCCTCCCGTGCTGCAATAAAGGCATTGCCCGAGGCTTCTCTGGAGCTTTTCGGCAACGGCAGGTCAACTGCACCTAGTCCAATGCCGATGTACCAGTCGCGTTCCCGAAGAACTCGGGTCACCGTCTCGACCACCGCCTCCGGATCCGCGAGGACGCCTTGAATTTCATCGCCCACGGACCGTTCGAACGCCAGAACTGCGTCCACATCAGAAAGGAGCGCCAAAAGTCCCGGCACTCTATCGCCGTGAGTGCGACTGCCTCGTTGGTCAATGGTCAAAACAAACATAACTAAACCATAATCGATTGTTTAGCTGATATCAACCATTTTAAGGCGCTTCCTTGCGGTGACATCCGTACTCGCAAGCAACTCGTGGCCATGCGCCAGTGCCAGCGCCGCCGAACACACTAACCAAAGATGTTAACCGGCTTGACGATGTCGGCGTAAATCAGCAGGGCACCCATGCCGATCAGCACCACGGCCGCCACGTACGTCACGGGAAGCAACTTGGCGATGTCGAACGGGCCCGGATCCTTGCGCTTGAACACCTTGGCAACAAAACGCCGCACACCTTCGTAGAGCGCACCGAGGACGTGTCCGCCGTCGAGCGGTAGGAGCGGGATCAAGTTGAACACAAACAGCGCCAGGTTGACCCCTGCCAACAGGCTGATCAGTGTGGCAACGCGGGAGCTCACGGGAATCTGCTCCATGGCCGCAACCTCACCAGCTACGCGCCCAACACCAACCACCGAGATGGGGCCGTTGGGGTCACGCGGTTCTGCGCTGAAGGCCGCCTTGGCCACGCCCACCAGCTTCTGCGGCAGCTGGAAGACAACGCCACCAATCTGGACGATGTTCTCCCCCACCGTAGGAAGAACGCTCGACGCCGGTTGCCGCACCATAGCTGAGGTGGGCCCAACGCCAAGGAAGCCGGCCTGTACGGTGACGGCAGTTCCTGACGCGTCCACTTCAGCTTGGCCGTTGGAGCCAATGACGGGACGGGCGGTCAAGACCGGGGTGATAGTGGTACTGACGGACTCCCCAGCACGCTCGTAGACCAGCGGCACCGTCTTACCCGCCGAAGCCCGCACTTGTTCTGTGAACGCGGCCCAGTCCGAAACATCCTTGCCGTCGAAGGAGATGATGACGTCTCCGGGCTTCAGGCCAGCGGCAGCGGCCGGAGTCTTGGTGCAGTTATTCAAGTCGGTGGGCACGGGTTCGCCATAGGCAACTTGGCAGGCGTTGACCTCTGAGACGGTCGTGGTGGCCTGAGCCATGCCAAAGCCCATCAGCAAGACACCCATGAGCACCACGCCAATGAGCAGGTTCATGAACGGTCCGCCGAGCATGATGATGATTTTTTTCCACACGGGAAGCTTGTAGAAGACGCGGTTGGCATCCTCCGGCCCCACTTCTTCATGGGCTGCGCTGCGGGCCTCGGTGGCCAAGGTTTGGAACATGCCTGTACTCGAGGGCCGAACACTGCCGTCCGTGGGATTCGGCGGGTACATGCCGACCATGGCTACGTAGCCGCCGGCCGGAATGGCTTTGATGCCGTACTCGGTTTCGCCCTTTTTCCGTGACCAGACGGTGGGGCCAAAACCGATCATGTACCGGGTGACCCGGACCTTGAACAGCTTGGCAGGCAACAAGTGCCCCACCTCGTGCAGCGCGATGGAGAGGGCAATGCCGACGGCTACAAATAGCACTCCGCCAATGAAAAGCAATACAGTCACAATTTACTTCCTGCGTTCAATATTTCTTGGCCAAATACGTCTCTCAGCCCTTAGCGGCCAGCAGCTCGTTGGCGCGTGCGCGTGCCCACACTTCAGCTTCCAATACGGTGTGTAGCGTCAGCTGCGAACTGGGTGTGTGTTCACTGAGAACTTGAGCAATAGTGTCCACAATGTCCAAGAAGCCTATCCGGCCTGCATGGAAGGCATGGACGGCCTCCTCATTGGCGGCGTTGTAGACAGCAGGGCACGTACTCCCCCGCCGGGCCGCATCCTTGGCAAGTTCGACGGCGGGAAACGCCACGTTATCGAGTGGTTCAAAAGTCCATGTGGCTGCCTTGCTCCAGTCACACGGTGCCGACGCGCCGGGAACCCGATCCGGCCACCCCATGCCCAAGCAATAGGAAGACGCATATCCGGCGGCGAGGCCTGAGCAATCGTTGAACCGTCGGTGAACTGCACCATGGAATGGACCACCGATTGGGGATGCACCACGGCCTCGATCCGATCCAACGGAACGTCAAAGAGGAGATGGGCCTCGATAATTTCAAGCCCCTTATTCACCAGCGTTGCCGAGTTGGTGGTGACCATCATGCCCATGTCCCAGGTGGGGTGCTTGAGCGCCTGGGCCGGCGTCACGTCGGCGAGCTCTTCCCGGCTGCGGCCACGGAACGGTCCGCCAGACGCGGTCACAATGAGCCTGTCCACCTCCCCTGCAGTCCCTGAACGGAGCGCCTGAGCCAGGGCGGAGTGCTCGGAATCAACGGGCACCAGCTGCCCGGGTGATGCCGCGTCCTTGACCAACGCGCCACCGACAATGAGCGATTCTTTGTTGGCCAGCGCCAAAATGGCCGGCGTGCCCAGCGCTGCGAGAGTCGGCGCTAGGCCAATGGATCCGGTGATGCCGTTAAGGACCACATCGGCCGCGTCAGCTGAGCCCGCACCCCAGGCCGCGATAAGGGTTGAAGCGTCCGGGCCGGTGAAGATCTCAGGGCTGAAGTCAGCCAAGCCAGCGGCGGCGGCACGTGCCTCAATCAGCGAACGCAAGGTCCCGGCGTCGTCCGCTGCAGTACCCACGGCCAAAACCCGCAGGTGCACGGCTTGGGTGGCCAAGAGCTGAAGGTTTCCGCCGCCAGCGCTGATGGCCGTGACGCTGAAGCGTGGCGTGCCGTCGGGGAGCATGGAACGGTCGACGACGTCAATCGCCTGCGTGCCGATGGAACCTGTTGAGCCAAGGATGATCACTTTACGATGCGTCATGATTACCAGTATTCCGCACTTGCGCCGTGATGCGGGCCGCCGATCGCTTCGCGGGCCACCGGACTCCTCCATGGAGCGCAGCTACCAGAGGCCACATTCAATGGCGGCATCGCGGATCTTGCGGAGGGAATTGCGTAATTGCAACTGCTCGTCGGCCGTGAGGGGGTCAAAAACCGTCTCTCGCACCATGGTGACATGCCCCGGCGCCGCGGTTCTGACAACGTCCCAACCTTGGGGTGTCAACGTGATCTCCTGCCCGCGTCCGTCAGCGCTGACAGCACATCGCTCCAGGAAACCTTTGGACTCCATGCGCCGCAGCAAATGGGAAACACGGGATTTTTCCCACCCGAGGATCTTGGCCAGGTCACCCGAGCGGACGCCGTCGGCTGGCGCCTCGGAGACTGCGGCCAGCACGGCATACTCGCCGCCTGACATTCCGGCTTCTTGATGCAACTGCCTGTCGGTGGCACGGGGTAACCCGGAGGTGAATTCACGCAGCTCCAACCAGGTGGTCTGCTCCTCGGGGCTGAGCCAACGGGGCTCGGACATGATGTGTCTCACATTCATAGAAAAGTTAGTTGACACATCAATCTTCTCGCGCAATGATTGAAACATCAAGTTCTAGTTGACACGTCACCTACTCAAGGGTGCGGGTCTCCACCTCACAAGGAGCATCTCACATGACCAAGATCGCCATCGTCACAGGTTCAACCCGTCCCGGCCGTAACAACTCAGGAGTTGCTGAGTGGGTATTGGCTCAGGCCAAGCTCCGCGGAGACGCTGACTACGAACTCGTTGACATTGCCGACTTCAACCTGCCGCTCCTGGATGAGGCTTACCCCGCCGCGTACCAGAACTACCAGAACGAACACACCATGGTCTGGGCCGCAAAGATGAACGAGTTCGACGGCTACATCTTCATCACCGGCGAGTACAACCACTCCGTACAGCCCGCTCTGGCGAACGCCATCTCCTACCTGAACGCTGAGTTCAACAACAAGGCTGCCGGCATGGTGGGTTACGGCTCCGCTTACGGTGCGCGTGCCATGGAGCACCTGCGCGGCATCCTCTCCGAACTGCAGGTTGCCCACGTACAGAAGACCGGAATGTTCTCCCTCTTCACCGACTTCGAGAACTTCTCCGTCTTCAAGCCCACCGAGCAGCAGGCCGCCTCGGTTGAGCCCATGTTCGATCAGCTGGTTTCCTGGACCCACGCCATGAAGACCGTGCGCGACGGCGCCATGGCTGCAGCCTAAGCAGCACCTCACGCTTGCGCCAGCGAGCAGTGAACGACGCCGGGAGGTCACCTTTTTCATGAAGGTAACCTCCCGGCGTCGTACTTTTTTAAGAAACGCTCGCCCAGATATGGCACGTTAATCCCCAACGCTCGCCCAGTGAGCGAGCGTTGGGGAAAAGAGCACCTATGTGAGCAAGCGTTAGTACTAAGGGGTGGCGCGCCGCAGGGTTTGCCTGGCGTGGAGCAGGATGGGGCCGTCCACCATCTGGCCCTTGAACGCAAACACACCTGTGCCGGCGGCGTCCGCGGCCGCCAGCAACTCCTGCGCTGCGGCAACCGAGGCCTCCGAGGGCCGGTAGGCGTCCCTGACCACGGCGACCTGCGACGGGTGGATGCACGCCTTGGCGCCGAAGCCGCTCGCAACAGCGTCCTCGGATTCCTCGGCCAATCCATCTAGATCGGCAAAGTCTGCGTAGATGGAGTCGATGGCCACCTTGCCCGCCGCACCGGCCGCCAACAGTAGCTGCGAGCGCGCCTGCAGCGCCACCGCCCGATACTGACCAGCTCTAGCTCCGGTAGTGAAGCGGCTGGAAGTTCCGCCCAAGGACGCTACCAGGTCTTCGGCTCCCCACATGAGTCCCACGACGTTGGGCAGTTTCGCCAATTCCTCTGCCGCTATGATCCCGGCCGCGGTTTCGCACAGCACCACCACGGCGTACTCGGACAAGCGGACGATGGCCCCCAGGTCAAAGGCCTTCGCCACCATGATGGTCCGGAACGGGCTGCGCGCCAACGCGGCGAGGTCCAAGGCGGCATCTGCCGTGTCCAGGGCGTTGATGCGCACCATGGTGGTGGCCGGGTCCAGGGTGCAGGCGGCCATATTCGCGCGGGCCGCCGCCTTGGCCTCGGGCGCGACGGCGTCTTCGAGGTCGATGATCACGGCGTCTGAACGCTCGGCCGCCTTGGCAAAGCGTTCGGGCCGGTCCGCCGGAGCGAAGAGCAGGGCCGGGCCCATGGTGAATTCATGGCTCACAGAAATAGTGAACTCCTTAGTGTTGTTCGCTTGGCTTGAGCCAAAAGAGTGCTGTGCGGCTGGCTTTTCCAACCACGACGCCGGACTGGTTCCGTCCGGTATGTTCCATCACCACAATCCCCTGCCCAGGACGGGATGCCGATAGTCGCTTTTCCACCACCACGGTCTCGGTGTACAGGGTGTCGCCGTGAAACATCGGATGCGGGAATGAAATATCGCTCATACCCAACTGGGCCACGATGGTGCCCTGGGTCAGCTGGGCTACGGACTGTCCCACCATGGTAGAGAGCGTGAACATGGAGTTCATGAGCCGCTGACCAAAGGGCTGCTCGGCACTCCACGCCGCATCCAGGTGCAGGGCCTGAGTATTCATGGTCATGGTGGTGAACTGGACATTATCCGCCTCCGTCAGGGTGCGCCCGGGCCGGTGCTGATACACCGTGCCGATCTGCAACTCCTCGAAGTACAGTCCTCGCTGCAGCACCACCCGGGGTTCCTGGGACTCCTGATCCGGGGCTTGAGCCGGGGCAGTGTGAACCTTGTGGCCCTTCGGGTAGCCTGCTTGTCCCTCATTCATACGTTGTCCACATCATGCATCTCCACGTTCAGCGGCGCTCCCGTGGCAGCCACAATCTGCTCCACTGTGACACCCGGAGCCAGCTCCTTCAAACCAGCCCATCGGCTGTCACCTCAATGACGGCCAGGTCCGTGACGATCAGGTCCACACACCCCTTACCTGTCAGCGGCAAGGTGCACTCGGACACGATCTTGGGAAAGCCGTCCCTATCGGTATGTTCCATCATGACGATCAGCTTCTTGGCGCCGAACACCAAATCCATGGCACCGCCCATGCCCTTGACCATCTTGCCCGGATCATCCAGTTGGCCAGGTCTCCATTAGCGGCGACCTGCATGGCGCCCAACACAGCGACATCCACATGTCCCCCGCGCACCATGCCAAAAGAGAGCGCCGAGTCAAAGAATGCGGCCCCCTTTTTGACGGTGACGGTTTCCTTGCCGGCATTGATCAAATCAGGGTCGACGTCGGACTCGGCCGGGTAGGGCCCTGTCCCCAAAATCCCGTTCTCAGAGTGCAGCACCACCTCCACCCCGGCGGGGATGAAATTGGGGATGAGAGTGGGCATGCCAATCCCCAAGTTCACGTACTGCCCATTGTGGAGCTCCTGCGCCACCCGGGCTGCGAGCTCGTTGCGTGTCAGTGCCATGGTTACGCTCCCTGTCCATTGGTGCCAGCCGGAGCGGCAACAGCCACGGTCCGTTTTTCAATGCGCTTCTCACTGCCCGGCGTGCCGGCCGGACATGCACCACGCGTTGGACGAAGATGCCGGGAACGTGGATGTGTTCGGGATCCAACTCTCCAGGTTCCACTAGCTCCTCCACCTCTGCGATGGTGATCTTCCCGGCCATGGCGCACAGCGGGTTGAAGTTCATGGCCGTGGCGTGGAAGACCAGGTTGCCGTGGCGGTCGCCCTTCCAGGCGTGCACCAGCGCAAAGTCCGGGGTGAGCGATTCCTCCAGTACAAACTCAGCCGTCCCAAAAGTGCGCACCTCCTTGGGTGGCGAGGCAATCGTAACCCCGCCCGCGCCGTCGTACTTGCGCGGCAGGCCCCCCTCGGAGACCTGGGTTCCTACACCTGCCGCGGTGTAGAACGCGGGGATGCCGGCGCCACCGGCCCGCAACTTCTCCGCGAGTGTACCCTGCGGGTCAGCTCCACCTCGAGCTCACCAGCGAGGAACTGGCGGGCGAATTCCTTGTTCTCCCCCACATAGGAGGAGACGGTGCGGCGGATGCGGCCGTCGCTGAGCAGGATGCCAAGACCCCAATCGTCCACGCCGCAGTTATTGGAAATGGTCTCCAAACCGGAGGTGCCGGCGTCGTGCAAGGCGCCAATGAGCGCCACGGGATGCCGCACAGGCCAAAACCTCCGACGGCAAGCGATGCGCCGTTGTGAATGTCGTGGATTGCGGCGGCCGGGGATGCAACTACTTTGTTGATCATGGCGGGTGCCTTTCGGGTGGCTTAGAGGCCCAGTTCGCGGGCGATGAGCATCAGCTGGACTTCGGTGGTTCCTTCGCCGACCTCCAGGATCTTGGAATCGCGGTAGTGGCGGGCTACGGAGAACTCGTTGATGAAGCCGTAGCCCCCGAAGACTTGTGTGGCATCCCTAGCGTTGTCCATGGCTGCCTCACTTGCGACCATCTTAGCGATGGCAGCCTCGGTCTTGAAGGGCTTGCCGGCCAGCATGCGTGAGGCGGCGTCATAGTAGGCCAGCCGGGCCACATGCGCGCGGGACTGCATGCGGGCGATCTTGAAGGAAATGCCCTGATAGTGGCCAATGTTATGGCCAAAGGCGCTGCGTTCCTTGGCATACCGGACGGCCTCGTCCACGCAACCTTGGGCGGCGCCCGTGGCCAACGCCGCGATGGCGATGCGGCCCTCATCCAGGATGGACAGGAAGTTTGCGTAGCCGCGGCCGCGCTCACCCAGTAGGTTTTCCTCCGGCACACGGGCATCGGCGAACGTCAAAGGGTGGGTGTCCGAGGCGTTCCAACCCACCTTGTTGTACGCCTTTTCCACCGTGAAGCCGGGGGTGCCGTTGGGCACGATGATGGTGGAGATTTCCTTCTTCACGCTTCCATCTGCCCGTTCCGAGGTACCGGTGACGGCCGTGACGGTGACGAACTTGGTGATGGACGTGCCGGAGTTGGTGATGAACTGTTTGGAACCGTCAATGACCCATTCTCCGTTCTCCAGCCGCGCTTTAGTGGCGGTTCCCCCTGCGTCTGATCCGGCGTCGGGCTCGGTCAGGCCGAAGCCTGCGAGCGCCGCGCCGCTAGTCAACGCTGGCAGCCACTGCTCCTTCTGCGCCTGCGTTCCGAAGCGGTGCACGGGCATGGCACCGAGGGATACTCCGGCCTCCAGCGTGATGGCGACGGATTGGTCTACCCGCCCCAACTGTTCCAACGCTAGAGAAAGGGCAAAGTAGTCACCGCCCATGCCGCCGAACTCTTCGGGGAACGGCAGCCCGAACAGGCCCAGCTCCCCCATTTGCGCCGTGATTTCGTACGGGAAGCTGTGCTCCTCGTCGTGTTTTGCGGAGACAGGGGCCACCACGTTGTCGGCAAAGTCCCGGACCATATCGCTGAGGGCCTGGTACTCGTCATTGAGTTCAAAGTTTGGCACGTCATTCCCTTCAGGGCTTGTTGTTGAATTGTCTTTAGCCGGAGTCACGGTCGCCACGATCTGGTCCGCCTTGACCAGCCCGCCCACCGCGACAGCTACATGCACTATCCCGGCCATGGGTGCTGTGATTTGGTGTTCCATCTTCATCGCTTCCACCGCGAGCAGCACGGCTCCAGCCTCCACCCGGTCCCCAGTTTTGGCGTTGACCACGGTGACGGTGCCCGGCATGGGGCTGCGCAGTTGCGGGTCGGCCGCGGCGTCCTCGCGTTCCAGCCCCGCCAGCATGCGTGCCGTGGCAGCATCACGATCCAACCGCTGAAGCGCAACACTCCAACCGCCGCTGCCCAGGAACACTGTCTCGCCGCGCATGCCCACGCTGTAGCCATCGAACGATCCGTGCACCTCCTGTGTCTCCCCGGCCAGCCCACTGACACGTACGACGCCGGACCCTTCCGCCCCGCTATTGTCCTCTGTGCCGCCGGGGGTCTGGGTGCCGCTGACCGTCACCACGCCGGTGCGGCCCGGGGCCGCCCAGCTACTGCGCCACGGTGCGGGATCGCCAAGCCGCCAGTTGTCGGTGCGCTGCCACGGGCCAGTCCCACCAAAGGCGTCGGAGCCGGTGTTCCCGGAGGCCGCGTCAAGGAGACCGTAAGGCCGCCCGCGGCCGTCGGTCGGGAAACGGCCGAGGGAATGCCGGTCCGGCGCCGGGCGAGCTGCACTTGTCCGCGCCACGATTGCCGCCGCGGCGTAGTCGGCGGCGGCAACGTGGCGGAAGGTCATGTCCGGCAGCTTGCGCTCGATGAGGTTGGTGTCGAGTCGCCCGGCCCGGACGTCGGTATCGGCCAGCAGCAGGCGCAGGTATTCCACGTTCGTGGGCACGCCGAGGACCACGTAGTCGCGCAGGGCTGCATCGAGACGTTCAAGAGACTGGGCCCTGTCGGTACCCCAGGCGATGACTTTGGAGAGCATGGGGTCGTAGTGCGCAGAGATCTCCAAGCGCCGTGCCAGCGAACTGTCAACACGCACGCCTGGACGGGCTGCGACGGATTCATCCAGCGACACAATGGTTCCGGTGGCAGGGAGGAACCCCTCGGCGGGGCTTTCCGCATACACGCGGGCTTCAATGGCGTGACCTTCAAGGCTCACATCGTCTTGGGAGAAGTCGAGCTTGTCCCCCGCGGCGATGCGCAGCTGCCACGCCACCAGGTCCAGAGCCTCGCCACGGACCCGGGCCACCATTTCGGTGACGGGGTGTTCCACCTGCAGGCGGGTGTTCATCTCCATGAAGAAGAATTCTTCGGGGTTGTCGTCCGAGACAAGGAATTCCACAGTTCCTGCACCCGTGTAGTTGACGCTCGCTGCCGCAGCACAGGCTGCGGCACCAAGTCGCGCACGGATAGCAGCACCGTCCGTCAAACCTGAGAGCAGGGCGAGGGCGCCTCCTCGATGACTTTTTGGTGGCGGCGTTGCAGCGAACATTCACGTTCACCCAGGTGGACCACATTGCCGAAGTTGTCGCCCAGGATCTGCACCTCGATGTGCCGGGGGTTGGCTACGAGGCGTTCCAGGAACAGTGTGTCGTCGCCAAAGGAGGCGGCGGCTACGCGCCGGGCGGTGGCCAGGGTGGCGGGCAGTTCCCCGGCGACGAACACGCTGTGCATGCCCTTGCCGCCACCACCTGCCGAGGGTTTGATGAGCAGCGGGTAGCCAATGTCCTCAGCAGCCGCGATCAAGTCGGCATCCGTGAGCCCGGGCTTGGAAATGCCGGGCACCACGGGGACGCCGGCGGCGGAAACATGGTTTTTGGAGCGGATCTTGTCGCCCATGACGTTCAGGGCCTCAATGTTGGGGCCGATGAACGTGATCCCTGCGGTTTCCAGCGCCTTGGCGAACTCGAGGTTCTCTGACAGGAATCCATAGCCGGGGTGGACGGCTTGGGCGCCGGTGCCCCGGCAGGCAGCGAGGACGGCCTCAATACTCAAATAGCTCTCGGAGGCCGCGGCGGGTCCGATGCACACGGCTTCGTCGGCTTCACGCACGTGGCGCGCTCCGGCGTCGGCCTCGGAATAAATAGCCACGGAGCGGATGCCCTGGGCTCGCAGGGTGCGGATGACGCGGCAGGCAATCTCGCCGCGGTTGGCCACCAGGACGGTGTCGAAGAGGACGGTGTCAAAAAGTGGTTTTTCACTACGTTCGCTCATGGTGGCGCTCACATCCTAAAGAGACCGAAGGAGGTCTCCGGCAGCGGGGTTCTGGCGCACACGTCCAGGGCTAGGCCCAAGATAGTACGGGTGTCGGCCGGGTCAATGATGCCGTCGTCCCAGAGGCGGGCGGTGGAATAGTAGGGGCTGCCCTGGTGCTCATATTGGGCCAGGATGGGTGCCTTGAATTCGGTTTCCTCGGCGGCGGACCAGTCGTGGCCGCTGCGTTCGTGCGCATCTCGCTTGACGGTGGCCAGCACGGAGGAGGCCTGGTTGCCGCCCATAACGGAGATCCGCGCCGCCGGCCACATCCACAGGAACCGTGGTGAGTAGGCGCGCCCGCACATGGAGTAGTTGCCAGCGCCGAAGGATCCGCCCACGATGACGGTCAGTTTGGGCACGCGCGCTGTGGCGACGGCCGTGACCATTTTGGCGCCGTGTTTGGCGATGCCGCCGTGTTCGTAGTCCTTGCCCACCATGAAGCCGTTGAGGTTTTGCAGGAAAATCAGCGGGATGCCGCGCTGGTCGCACAACTCGATGAAGTGGGCTCCCTTCAGGGCCGATTCGCTGAACAGCACGCCGTTGTTGGCCACGATGCCCACCGGATGGCCATGAAGCGTGGCGAAGCCGGTGACCAGGGTGGTGCCGTAGTTCTTCTTGAATTCGTGGAACTTGCTGGCGTCCACGAGCCGGGCGATGATCTCGCGGATGTCATAAGGCGTGTTGAGGTCCGTGGGGACCGCACCGTACAGCTCGGCAGGATCGACGGCGGGTTCCTTACTGTCCGCTACGGCCCAGGCGGGTTCCGGATTGGGCGGCAGTGTGGTCACGATGTCGCGGATGATGGCGAGCGCATGCTCGTCATTCTCTGCAAGATGGTCGACGACGCCTGAGATGCCCGCGTGCACCTCACCGCCGCCGAGCTCCTCTGCCGTGACGATCTCACCGATGGCCGCCTTCACCAGCGGCGGACCACCCAAGAAGATGGTGCCTTGGTTGCGCACAATGACCGTCTCATCGCTCATGGCCGGCATATATGCACCGCCCGCGGTACAGGAGCCCATGACGGCCGCAATCTGCGGGATCTTCCGGGCCGACATTTGCGCCTGATTGAAGAAAATCCTCCCAAAATGCTCCTTGTCCGGGAACACCTCATCCTGCTTGGGCAGGAACGCTCCGCCGGAATCCACCAGATAGATGCATGGCAGCCGGTTCTCCAGCGCAATCTCCTGCGCCCGCAGGTGCTTCTTCACCGTCAGCGGATAGTAGGTGCCGCCCTTGACCGTAGCGTCATTACACACCACCATGACGTGGCGGCCGGCAACCACGCCGATGCCGGCGATGACCCCGGCGCCGGGGGACGCGCCGTCGTACATCTCATGCGCGGCAAGGGGTGAAATCTCCAGGAACGGGCTGCCCTCATCGAGCAGGTGGTCCACCCTGTCCCGGGGCAAAAGCTTGCCACGGGAAACGTGGCGCTGGCGCGACTTTTCCGGCCCGCCCTGCGCCGTGGTGCGCATATGCCCGCGCAACTCCTCCACCAAGGCCCGCTGCGCAGCATCATTGCGCGCAAACGCCTCCCCGGCCGGCTCAATCTGGCTTTGCAAAGTCTCCATCGACCCTCATCTGCTCCGTGACAGCTACACTAAGTTAATAACCACTAACTGAGTTTCAGGTTAGTCTTTCTATTCTGTGATGTCCAGCACAGGGGGAGTTATGAGTTCACAACCAACCACAGCCCGCACGCAAGCCAAGGCCGAGCGTCGCACAGTGCTGCTGCGATCCGCCGCGGCCTTGTTCGCCCAGCGCGGCTTCAATGGCGTCTCCATCGAGGATCTGGGGGCCGCAGCCGGAGTCAGCGGGCCAGCCGTTTACCGGCACTTCGACGGCAAACAGGCACTGCTCGGGGCCCTGTTGGTGGAGGTCAGCCAGGACCTCTTATCCGGAGGCCGGGCCGTCCTCAACGCCACGCACGACGACGCCACCTCCCTGCGAGCGCTGGTGGCCTTCCATGTTGACTTCGCACTGAGCAAACCCGATGTGATCCGGGTTCAGGACAGAGACTTTGACAGCTTGGGCACCTCCGACAGGGCCGCCGTGAGGTCCTTACAGCGCGCCTATGTTGAGCTGTGGGTTGAGGTGTTGGGGAGGCTTTTTCCGGAGCGTGCCGTGACGGTGCGCCGCCTGCAAGCCCATGCGGTTTTCGGCCTCATCAACTCCACCCTTACAGTGTCCGCATCCACGGCGAGCAGGACGCCACGGCCCGGACCGTGCTTGAGGCCATGGCGTGGGCAGGGTTGACGGGCGCGTAGCCAGTAGGAACCTGTGGAGGAACGGAATCTGGCCATTATGGACCGAAGATCACAATGGTTCGCCTCATTCCCTTGAAGATCAGGGTCTGCACCGACGAAGATTAGCTCCGCATTTTCAACTTCTATCGAGTCACGTTCCATCGAGTCACGATGACGGACGGGCGAAGCTACACTTTCCCCGACAATCAGTCGCTCGAACATTGGTGGCCTGACCGAGATTGCCGCCGCTAATGGTCTACGCCGCCACTATAGTGGCGGCGTAGACCATTAGCGGCGGCATCAGCCGGCAGGATCGGAGGCGTAGACCATTACCGGCGGCATAAATGCAGCGCCGGAAAAATCCGGCGCTGCATTGTTGCAGGTGATTTTCACGTGCGCTTTGAACAGCAATCAGTGAGCTGCCGCCCCTCCGTGATGGGTCCCGGCACGCTCGTGCATGCTGGGCTGCAGTGCGAGCACACCAACAATCAGGGCCACGCCACCGGCGATCCAGGACGTCCATGCCGCACCCATGTGAGTTGTGTAGCCAACCAGCCACGGGGAAACAAACAACAGGGCTCCGAGGACCATCTGCACCCATTCAGCCACCGGTTGCCCGGGGCTCATCAGGTTCCAGATTCCCGATGCCATCAGCAGTACGCCGCAACCAATCATCATGACCATGGATCCGGATTGCTGAGTTGTCCACAGTGTTGACAGTGCAGCAACCAAGCCCGCGACCACGGCAACATAATCTTGCCAGCGATTCCACCTCTTCATTGATACCAACCTCCTTATGAGTTGGCTCCCAAAGTGGGGGTCACTTAAAATATACTTCCGACGCCACCGTCTATCCAGAGCCGAAAGGTTGCAATGCATATGCCATTCCCCCGAGCGGCTTGAGGCACCACAACTCCTCCCGACTTAGCCCAAAACCAGTGCCATGGCCGGGTCAGCCATCATGGCGCCAACATCCGCCAGGAAGCGCGATCCCTGCTCCCCGTCCACCAGCCTGTGGTCAAAGGAAAGGCTCAGGGTCATGACCTGCCGCAGGGCAATCCCACCCTCGTGCTCCCACGGCACACGGCGCACCGCACCAAGGGCCAAAATGCCAGCCTCACCCGGGTTCAAAATGGGCGTTCCGGCGTCAATCCCAAACACGCCAATGTTGGTAATGGAGAAGGTGCCACCGGCCAAATCCGTAGGCGGGGTCTTTCCATCTCGAGCCGTCTTCGCCAAGTCCCCCAATGCCACGGCGAGCGCGCGCAGTCCCAGATCCTGAACATCCTTGATGTTGGGCACCAGCAATCCGCGTGGTGTCGCCGCAGCAATACCCAGGTTGAGGTAGTTGTACGTGACAACTTCCGCCCGCTCTTGATCCCACCGCGAGTTAAGCGCCGGCTGACGTACGAGCGCCAGCGTCACCGCTTTGGCAGCCAGCGTCAGAGGGGTGACCTTCACGCCGTCGAACTCCTTGTGAGTGCGCAACTTGGCGAGGAAATCCATGCCAGCGGTGACGTCAACGGTCAGGAATTCGGTGACGTGCGGGGCCGTGAAGGCGCTTTCCACCATGGCCTGGGCCATGAATTTGCGGACTCCCTTGATGGGTGTGCGCACCTCTCGCTGGCTTTGCGCGGACGACGCCGCACCCTCCACCGGGCTCCCGGCACCTTGCGCGTGGTCCCCGGCAAAGGTGACCACATCCTCGCGGGTGATCAGCCCCCGCTCCCCCGTGCCCGTCAGTGACTCCAGCTCAATTCCCAGATCCCGGGCCAGCTTGCGCACCGGCGGCGTAGACCTGGGCCGGTCCGCCTGCATCCGGACATCAGGGACGTCTCGTGGCCGCACGGGCTGCACTTGAAGAACGGGTTGCACTGGAAGAGCGCGCCGGGCGACAGCATCCGACTGAGCGACCGGGGCGCTGCTGCTGGCGGGCCCGCCGGCAGCAGCAGTTGCTCGCGCCCGCCGCGCGGGACGTGCAGAGGTTTCCGGATCAGCGCCGTAACCTACCAGCGTAGGCACCCGCTTCGGAGCCTGCTCTTCGGGCCCGGTTCCCTTTGTAGGCGAAGTTGGCGCGCCTGTTGGAGCCGAGACCTCGAAGGCGATGATGACTTCGCCAACTTCCACCATGGTGCCGGGCTCATGCGTGATGGCCGTGACCACACCAGCGTAAGGAGAGGGCAGCTCCACCACGGCCTTGGCTGTTTCCACTTCGCCCAGAACTTGGTTCAGTGTCACGGTGTCACCCACACCCACTTGCCAGCTGACAATCTCGGATTCTGTCAGGCCCTCACCCAGGTCGGGGAGTTTGAATTCAGCGATCATCGTAGTCCTCCATGCCAGTCTGTGAGTTGGTGCGTCCCAAGGCGCGGTCAACGCCGTCGAGTATCCGGTCAAGGTCCGGGAGATGGTGCTTTTCCAGCTTGGACGGCGGGTATGGGATATCGAATCCGGTGACACGCACCGGTGCGCTTTCCAGGTAGTTGAAGCACCGCTCCGTGACGGTCGCGGTGATTTCAGCACCGAGTCCCATGGTCTTGCCGGCCTCATGAGCAATGACCAACCGTCCGGTACGCCGCACGGATTCAATCAGCGTCGGATAGTCAAGGGGTGAGAGCGAACGCAGATCGATGACTTCGATCGAGATTCCTTCATCGGCAGCGGCGCTGGCAGCGTCCATGGCGGTCTTCACCAAGGGTCCGTAGGCAACCAGGGTGACATCGGTACCGGCGCAGACCACACGCGCGGAACCCATCTCCGGAGCGGCCGACAACGGCGCAGCCAGATCCACCTCACCCTTGGTGTGGTAACGGCGCTTGGGCTCAAAGTAGAGAACCGGATCATCGCTGGCGATGGCCTGGCGCAGCATGGTGTAGGCGTCCTGGGGGCTGGAGGGGCTGATGACGCGCAGCCCCGACGTGTGCACAAAATAGGCCTCTGGTGATTCCGAGTGGTGCTCCGGGGAGCCAATACCGCCGCCAAAAGGTACGCGGATGGTCAGTGGCATCCGCACCTGACCATGGGTGCGCATGTGCAGCTTGGCCACTTGGGAGACGATCTGATCGAATCCCGGGTAAATAAAACCGTCAAACTGAATCTCGCACACGGGCCTAAAGCCTCGGTAGGCCAGGCCCACGGCGGTCCCGATGATGGCCGATTCTGCCAGCGGCGTATCGATGACGCGGTGGGAGCCAAAGTCCTTCATCAATCCGTCAGTGACACGGAAGACTCCGCCCAAGGTGCCAATGTCTTCCCCTAAAAGAACCACCTTGGGATCGTCTTCCATAGCCTTGCGAAGTCCGGCATTGATGGCCTGTGTCAGGCTCAGCTTGCTCATGATGCGCTCCCAACAAAAGAGCTCAGGTACCGCCGGTACTCCTCGCGTTGGCGATCAAGCACGGGATGGGGGTCAACATAAACGTTTTCAAAGGCGCTCAGGGGTTCCGGGTCAGGAAGGTTGATGCATCCATCCCGGAGCTCGGCGGCCACAGCGTCAGCTTCCGCTGCGATCGCAGCCTCAGCTCCGGCGTCGAGCATTCCAGCGTTAATTAGGTAGCTTCGCAAGCGCATGAGCGGGTCCTTGGCGGCCCATTCCTCCAGTTCGGTGACGCCGCGGTATCGGGTGGGGTCATCGGCGGTGGTGTGCGGGCCCATCCGGTAGGTGACAGCCTCGATAAAACTGGGGCCGCCGCCGGTGCGGGCGCGGCGGGCGGCCCAACGTGTGGCCGCCAAAACGGCTAGGACATCGTTGCCGTCCACTTGCAGGCTGGGAATGCCGTAGCCGGAGGCACGGCCGGCCAGTGGGAGGTGCGATTGCAGGCCCACAGGCTCGGAGATGGCCCAGTGGTTGTTTTGGCAGAAGAAAATCACGGGCGCCTGGAAGCTGGCAGCGAAAACCATGGATTCATGAACGTCACCCTGGCTCGTGGCGCCATCTCCCAAGTAGGCAATGGACAGGGATTCTTTGCCTTCCATAGCAATTCCCATGGCATACCCCGTAGCGTGCAGTGTCTGGGCTCCGATGATGATTTGCGGGGTGGCCATGTTGAATTCGTGCGGGTCCCAGCCGGTATTGGCGCTGCCACGCCAGGTGCTCATGATGCCGGCAAGGTTGGCGCCGCGGATATAGGCGACTCCGTTTTCCCGGTAGGTGGGGAAGATGAAATCTTCAGGATCGAGTGCTCTGACGGAGCCAATCTGGGCTGCCTCCTGCCCTAACAGCGGCGGCCACAGGGCTAGCTGACCTTGGCGTTGGAGAGCTGTGGCTTCAAAGTCGATGCGACGAATGACCAGCATGTCCCGGTACAACCCACGCAGAGTTTCATGGTCAACATCGCTGACAAAATCATCCAACAGCTCGTCGCTGTTGCGCTCCCCCGTAGCCGTAATGAGTTGGTGCATTTGCATGCCTGCAGGGACCGTGGTCCCCTGGCGCGAATCATTCATGGCGCTCGCCTCCTTGCGTGCTGACCGGACACATCCCTATGAGTGTGACCCTACTCACGTGCTACATGTGGTGCAATAACCAATAAAATAATTGAGCAAAGTGCGCAGGACACACTCACTCGACCGTGCTAATCTGCGCACTATGCCTCATATAAATGAACTTGACGGAACAGACGCCCGGATCTTGTTGGCGCTGATCGAGGATCCCCGGCAGACGGTGGTTGCCATGGCCGCGCAATTGGGACTCTCACGCAACACGGTCCAAGCCCGCATGGCGTCGCTGGAGAAGCGCCACGCCTTCTTGCCGTTTGACCACCGCATCAATGCCAGCACCCTGGGCTATCCGCTGTCGGCGTTCATTTCGGTCCATGTCCAACAGCAAAAACTGAGCGCTCTGGCGACGTCACTGGCAGCGATTCCTGAGGTTGTGGAAGCCCATGGCCTCAGCGGCCGCGCAGATCTCCTGGTGCGGGTGGTGTCCACGGGAGCGGAGGATCTCTTCCGCATCAACGGCAAGATTTTGGCCTGTGACGGGGTTGAACGGACCGAGACCTCGCTGGCCATGCAAGAACTAGTCCCTTTCCGCATGACCCCACTGTTGGAGCGGGATCTGAAAAAATAGTCCACACCCTCCCAATCCAGGCCGGCGTCTGCTCCGAACTACTGGCACGGGTTCATCATGAGCCTGTATCAGGACCGGACGAATCGTCATCACGATTTGTCCACGAAAAAGGAGTAATCATCATGCGCACTTCACCGAACAGGCTGCTGGCCACCGTCTTTGGCGCCGTCTATCTTTTGGTTGGAATCCTTGGGTTCTTCGTCACCAGCGGCATCGGATTCTTTGCCACCGAAGGCCGGAATTTGATCTTCTTTGAGGTCAATCCGCTGCACAACGTGATTCACTTGGCCATTGGCGCCGCCCTTCTTTTCGCCGGACTGGCCTCGACCACGGCTGCCAAGACCATGAACTCCACTGTAGGTTCCGTGTACCTGCTGGTAGGAATCGCCGGACTGTTCCTGCCCGGCACGGCCTTGAACATCATCGCCCTCAACGGCGCCGACAACGTGCTGCACCTGGGAAGCGCCATCGTACTGCTAGCGGTAGGCCTCTCACAGGATCGCGTCACCTCCTCCGCCGCGACTGCCTAACCGTGAAAACCGCCGAGAACACTGCTGGCAACACCGCCGGGCATGTGCGAGGACCATCAGCAACGGTTCAGCAACGGAGCCCCGAGGCTTCCGCCAATGAACCGGCGTGGCTGTTCACGTGCGTAGCTCTGCTGGGAATCGCCGCCTTATCGAGTGCGGCGGCGTCAAGTTTGCTGCCCGGACTCAGCGGAATCTCCGACGGCGTATCTTCCCCAAGCGGTAGCGGCACCCTCATGCTGGGGGTACTCGGCGTTTTCTCGGCCATCTACGGTCTGGTGGCCCTTGCCTACGGCCTCTGGGCATTGCGACATGGAAAGCTCCTCCGGGCTGACATTGTGCTTCTTGTCCTGTCACTCGCCGCGGGCGTCCACCTCATCGGTTTGCTGATGGAGCTGTGGCGGATGCCCGCTGCGGAGCGGACCTTCGACGCAACGCTTGCTGCGATGCTGGTTCTGGAACTCTCGGCAACGGCAGTCTTGGGCTGGCAACGCAATGCGCCACTGCGCAGGAGCGGCCTCGGAGCGAGCTCTCCGGCCTCTGCGGTTTCCGCTCCTGCCTCCACTACGGGTGCGGCAGGAGCGCCAGCGGCGGCGGCACCGACGGCGGTTACCAAGCCCCGATCAGCGGCTGCAGTGGTGGCGACACTCTTTGCCACCTCACTGTTCGTTGCCGCGTTGACCACTGTTGGCATGGCCGCATCAACGGCAGGTGAGCTTGCCGTCCCCCACTCGGGCCACAGCGATTCCATCCACAACAACCATGACAGCAACGTGGTACCCGCGAACATCCAACGACTGAAGGACCAAGAGCACCACCACTAATACGGTCATCCAAAACACCGTACATGCCGCACCAGAGCGCAAAAGGCCCCGTCCGCCGTCGTAATTATGACGGTGAACGGGGCCTTTGCTGCGACAAGCTGCAAACTAGTGGTCGGAGGCCTTCTCGGCTCCAACGCCGGTGAGTGAACGGACGTCCATCTCAGCCTGGATGCGCGGATCCTCGGTGTTCTTATCCAGCACCGTGCCCAACCAGCCCAGGAAGAAGGCGAGCGGGATGGAGATGATGCCAGGGTTCGCCAGCGGGAACCAGGAGAAGTCGGCGCCGGGGATCATGGCCTTCTCGTTGCCGGAAACCACCGGGGAGAACGCGATCAGCAGGATGGCCGAGGCCAGACCGCCGTACATGCTCCACAGGGCGCCCTGCGTGGTGAACTTCTTCCAGAACAGCGAGTAGATGATGGTGGGCAGGTTGGCGGAGGCAGCAATGGCGAAGGCCAGCGCAACCAGGAAAGCGATGTTCTGACCGTTGGCCAAGATGCCGCCGCCAATGGCGACCAGGCCGATCACAATAACGGTGCGCCGGGCAACCTTGACTTCCATTTCCGGCTTCGGATCGCCCTTGACGATCACGTTGGAGTAGATGTCGTGAGCGAAGGATGCGGCTGCGGTGATGGTCAACCCGGCCACCACTGCCAGGATCGTGGCGAAGGCAACGGCAGAGATGAAGCCAAGCAGGATCGGGCCACCAATAACGAATGCAAGCAGCGGAGCCGCAGCATTCACGCCGCCGGGAGCGGACAGGATTGCATCCTTACCGATGAGTGCACCGGCGCCGTAACCCAGCACCAAGGTGAAGATGTAGAAGCCACCGATGAGCCAGATGGCCCAGACCACGGACTTGCGAGCTTCCTTGGCGGTGGGGACCGTGTAGAAGCGCATCAGTACGTGCGGCAGAGCCGCGGTACCGAGTACCAGAGCCAGGGCCAGCGAGATGAAGTCAAGCGGGGCCTTGCCGTAGGCGGCGCCCGGGTTCAGTAGCGCCTCACCAACGCCACCTTCATTGATGGAGGTCTGAACTGCGGCATCCATGAGCGTGGAGAGGTTGAAGCCGTGCATGGCCAGCACAATGATGGTCATGATGGCAGCGCCAATGATCAACAGGAATGCCTTGATGATCTGGACCCAGGTGGTGCCCTTCATGCCGCCAATCAGTACGTACACGATCATCAGCACGCCAACTACGGCAATGACCACGTTCTGGCCTGCCTTGTTGGAGTTGTCCAAGCCGAGCAACAGTGAAACCAGACCACCGGCGCCGGCCATCTGCGCCAGTAGGTAGAAGAAGCAAACCACCAGCGTGGTGGTCGCTGCCGCAATGCGCACGGGGCGCTGCTTCAGGCGGAAGGAGAGGACATCGGCCATGGTGAACTTGCCCGTGTTGCGCAGCAGTTCAGCAACCAGCAGCAGCGCCACCAGCCAAGCGACCAGGAAGCCAATGGAGTACAAGAAGCCGTCGTAACCGTTGACGGCGATGGCTCCGGTAATACCCAGAAAGGAAGCAGCCGAGAGGTAGTCGCCGGCGATGGCGGTACCGTTCTGACCGCCGGAGAAGGACCGGCCTGCCGCGTAATAGTCTGCCGCCGTCTTGTTGTTGCGGCTGGCCCGGAACACCACAATCATGGTGATGGCAACGAACCCAACGAAGATCAGAATGTTGATCCAGGAGTTCTCTTTTGTTTGCTCACTGAGCGTCTTTGCCAGTGGTGCTGCGGTGGTAAGTGCTGAAGACAGGCTCATGAACTAAACCTCTTCCGTGGTCATGCCGGCTGCTTCGATCTGGCTCTCGAGCCGGGTACGAATGACTGCAGCTTGCGGATCGAGCTTGCGGTTGGCGTACGTGACATACCAGGTGGTGATGCCGAAGGTGGTGACGAACTGCAACAGGCCTAGGATCAAGCCAATATTGAAGTTGCCCCAAACCTTGATGGACATGAAGTCATGGGCGTAGGCGGCCAGTAGAACGTAGGCGAAGTACCAAACTAGAAAGCCAATGGCTACGGGGAAGACAAAATTCCTATGGGACTTCTTGAGCTGCTTGAACTCTTCTGAATTCTGTTCAGCTATAAAGTCCACCGGACTCTGATTACTTGCGTGGGCTGAATTACCCATCATTCCTCCTTGAGTGATGCGATCCCCTTTACTATGGAGTGCTCCAGGTCACATTAATGAGCGCTTTGCACCTTGCCGCGGTGAATGGCATTGTCGGTGCGCCGAACGGTGACTTGGCAGCTATTCTTTACAGCATGCCCACTCCCCTGCTGAGCGAATCCACCCTCTTACTCATTACCGCCATCGCCGTGGTCGTGGCTGCTGCGGCCGTGGTGGCAGCAGTGGGCTTCCGGCTCTCAAGTTCGCACCGGGAACTTGGCACCGAGGCTGAGCACGCCACCTTCGCGGCGCTCCATTCAGCTGCCGCAGCCGGCGAACAGCTAAGAAACGGACTTGAGCCAGCGGGCGCTCTGAAGGCGAGCAAGCAGCTACGAACGCTGCTCAATTGTGCAGCCTTCGCGATGACCGACGACGCCCGTCTCTTGGCCTGGGATGGCACCGGCGCCGCGGCCAGGCAACCCGAGTCCGACGTCGTCATGGGCATTGTGGCGAAAGCGCTCAGCAATGGCAGGACTCAGGTAGCCAACCTGGACCAGCCCCTACGCGTTGCCCTTGGCCTGGCACCGGACAGTGATCTGAAGGCTGCCGTCATTTGCCCGCTCAAGGTTGATTCCCGGGCCGTCGGGTGCGTCATGATCCTGTCAAAGTCACCCACAGCCGGTCTGGTGCGCGCAACGAATGAAGTGGCGGCCTGGGTCTCAGCTCAGCTGGAATTGGTTGAGCTGAGCGCCTCGCGGACGTTGCTTGCCGAAGCGGAAGTACGCGCCCTCCGCGCCCAAATCAGCCCGCATTTCATCTACAACTCGCTCAACGCCATCGCCTCTTTCATCAACACCGATCCGCAGCGAGCCAGGGACCTGGTGGTGGAGTTCGCCGACTTTACCCGTTACTCGTTCCGCCGCCACGGGGACTTCACCACCCTGGCCGAAGAACTCCGCTGCATTGACAGGTACCTGCTGCTGGAAAATGCCCGGTTCGGTGACCGGCTCCAGGTCAGCTTGCAAATTGCCCCCGAGGTCCTGAGCACAGTCATCCCGTTCCTGAGCCTGCAGCCCCTCGTGGAGAACGCGGTCCGGCACGGGCTCGAGGCCAAGGTGGGCAAGGGCTTGGTGCAGATCAGTGCCAGGGATCTGGGCGCCTACACCGAGGTTACTATCGAGGACGACGGCGTGGGGATGGACCCCGAACAACTGCGGCTCGTTTTGGCGGGGCGCCACGATGGGACGCACGTGGGACTGCGCAATGTGGACTCGCGCTTGCGCCAGGTCTACGGAGATGACCATGGGCTCACCATCGACACCGGCGTGGGGCACGGCATGCTCATCACCATGACCGTCCCGAAGAACCAGCCAGGCAATGACGCCTAGGGCTTGACAGCTCGCAAGCTCGCGCTGGGGCCCTCCTCCGTTAGCGCCTAACCTCCTCCCACCGCTCGCAAGCTCGCGCTGGGGCCCTCCTCCGTTAGCGCCTAACCTCCTCCCACCGCTCGCAAGCTCGCGTTGCGGCCCTCGGAGGTTAGGCTTAGCCCCATGATTAATGTCCTGGTCGCCGATGACGAGTTGCCCGCGGTGGAAGAGTTGGCGTTTCTTTTGGGTCGCGACCCACGGATAGGCACCATTCACCGGGCCATGAGCGGTGCCGCAGCGTTGGCGCTGCTGGCCGTACATACTGTCGACGCGGTGTTCCTGGACATTCACATGCCAGGGCTCTCTGGGCTGGAGTTGGCAGAGGTGATTGGCCGGGGAAGCAACCCACCCGTCGTCGTGTTTGTGACCGCCGACGACGACCGGGCTCTGGAAGCCTTCGAACTGGCCGCCGTAGATTACCTCCTCAAACCACTGCGGACCGAACGGTTGACCCGCACCGTGGACCGGGTGGTGGAGCTGGTTGCCCACCCCGCAGTGGCTGCCGAAGACGTGGAGATGATCACCGTGGATCAAGGTGGCATCAGCCGGATCATCAGGCTCGACGAGGTCAAGTTTGTTCAGGCTCAGGGCGACTACGCCCGGTTGCACACGGCCGAAGCCAGCTACCTCATCCGTGTCCCGTTGACAGATTTGGAATTACGCTGGGCCGACTCTGGATTTGTCCGCATCCACCGCTCCTATCTGGTGTGCATGGCGTTTGTCACTGCGTTGAAGCTCAGCGCTGCCAAACCAACAGTGTCGGTGGGCAACGCGGTTCTGCCCGTCAGCCGCAGGCATGTGCCAGTATTGCGCGAACATTTACAGGCCACCCGCGTGCGGCCGGCACCGTGAATATCGGCCCCAGCCGCCCCCCGGCACGGGGCCGCGTCAGAGTGGCAGCGCCGCGAACTCAGGCCCGGCACGTCTTCGCCGAAACCAGCGTTTCACAAGAAGTTGCTGAACAAACGGCCGTGGGAGAGGTCATGGTGCAGTCCCTGATCCGCTCCCAATTGCGGCTGGGATTGGTGGTCACCGCCGGTTTCATGGCCTCGCTCCTAGTCTGCTGGGCCTTGGTGCGCTGGGTACCACTTTTCGCAGATTGGCGAATTCTGGGCGTCCCCGCGCCGTGGCTATTGCTCGGGGTAGGTGCATATCCCATCATCGGCATCTGTGCTTGGCTTTATGTCAGGGCTGCAACGAAGAATGAAGATCAGTACCGGGATTTGGTGGAGGAAAAATGAACCCGGCCATTGGATATGCGGCACTAATCGTGGTCTCTGTGGTCACAGCCGCCATTGGCTTTTACGGTCTGCGAGTCTCCCGCACCACCAGCGACTTCTACGTGGCCTCACGCACCGTCAAACCCTGGTGGAACGCATCAGCCATTGGCGGGGAGTACCTTTCAGCCGCAAGCTTCCTGGGCATCGCCGGCCTGATCGTCATCTCTGGAATCGATGCCCTGTGGTTTCCTATCGGCTACACCGCTGGCTACCTGATGCTGCTGTTCTTCGTGGCAGCACCTCTGCGCCGCTCCGGGGCCTACACCATCCCCGATTTCGCCAAGGCAAGACTCGAATCCAGCACCGCCCGGTATGTCACCAGCATTCTGGTCGTCATAGTGGGCTGGTTTTACATTGTGCCGCAATTACACGGGGCCGCTCTCACCATACGGACCACCACCGGCCTGCCATCGTGGGTGGGCGCCGGGGCTGTGGTGATGGTGGTGGTTCTGACGGTAGTCACGGGCGGTATGCGGTCCATCACGTTTGTGCAGGCCTTCCAATACTGGCTCAAGCTCACTGCCTTGGCCGTCCCCATCATCTTCATCCTGCTGACGCTTAGTAGCGGTGGCAGTGGGGTCACTATCCCGGCCGGTACGGAGTTGTTCCCGCCGCCTGAAGCCATCGACGGCGGCTCAACGTACCGAACGCTTTCCTTGCTTATTGCGCTGCTCTTTGGCACGCTCGGTCTGCCTCACGTCCTAGTGCGGTTCTACACCAACCCCGACGGCGCAGCAGCCCGCCGCACCACCTTGATAGTTCTGGGCTTGCTCTCCATTTTCTACCTATTCCCCACCATCTACGGGGTGCTGGGAAGAGTGTTCCTGCCCTCGCTTGCAGAGGGTGGCTCACCAGATGCCACAGTGCTTTTACTGCCGGGTGCGCTAATTGGTGGTCTGGCCGGAGACTTACTTTCGGCCCTTGTGGTGGCTGGTGCCTTTGCGGCGTTCCTGTCCACGACATCCGGCTTGGTGGTCTCGCTGGCAGGTGTCATCAGTCAGGACCTACTGGGCGGAAGCGTGAAGGGTTTCAGGCTCGCAGCCGTCCTTGCCGCCATGGTGCCTTTCGGCTTTGCCATGATGACCGATTCGCTGGCCTTGGCAGGCAGTGTGGGCCTCGTCTTTGCATTCACGGCTTCCACCATCTGCCCCTTACTGTTGCTGGGGATCTGGTGGCGCGGACTTACAGATGCGGGTGCGGTTGCCGGGATGCTCACAGGGGCGGTGCTGTGCGGCGCCGCCATCCTGGCAGGCTCACGAATGGGCATGGACTCACCGTGGCGCGATGTCCTGACGCAGCCCGCGGCGTGGACCGTGCCGGCCGCCTTTATAGTCACCATTGTGGTATCAAAGGCGACAAAGCACCGTCAAAGCGCATCGCTCTCACGGTTCATGACGAAACTGCATGTGCCAGAGCGGCCTCTGGCCCATGAGAAACCCAAGTCATAGGCCAGCTGAGCTTAGATGTTGCTACTTTCCAGGTACCGGGTCAATCGAAGCCATAAGCTCCACTACACGGTCAAGGAATGCGTCGACTTGGCTCTCTTCATAGCCGTCGCCGCCTCGTGCGGGGGCAAACACGGCACGGCGCACAACATCAACGCTGAGCTCGCCGTTGTCTTCAATGTAGACAAGAAGTTCGCGGCACAGCAAGTCCACGTCCTCAATGCTGTAGCTTTGTGCGTTGCGCTTGGATGGGCGCCGGAAGCGCTCCCCGTCGGGACGGTGCAGGCGGGCGCGCAGCACTGACGCTGTCTTGCCAATCTTCATCATCCAGGCCTTTTCGCCTTGGTCTGCGATCAGCAGTTCCTTTTCACGCAGGACAAACTCATCTTCGATCCGGTCCATGGCGGCGTCCACGGCCTGAGCATTGTAGCCGCCTCGGGCGGGATCAAAGGAGGCCGTACGCACGTCGCGGCTGGTGATGGCCTTGCCGTGAGTATCTGTGTTCAGGAAGTAGGCGCGGGCGCGCTCCAAGAACACGTCCACTTGCTTGACGTTGTACCCAACGTCCTTTGGACCCACCAGTTTGAACTTGGAGTTGGTCCGGGTTGTTTCTTCCACAGTCACAGTCATTCCTTGAATTTTTCTCGTCAGAGGTGCAACTCACGCTGCATGGCACGGAGTTCTTCTCTTAGAACCGGCCTAAAACAGTAAAAATGGCGTAGGCCACTGGAGCAGCGAACAAGATGGAGTCCAGCCGGTCCATGACTCCCCCATGGCCAGGCAGGAGGTTGCTCATGTCCTTGACACCGAGTTCGCGCTTCACCATGGATTCGGCGAAGTCTCCTCCAGTTCCGGCAAAGACCATGCCGATGGCCAGAGCTAAGCCCACCCACCAGTGCTGGTCAAGGAGGAATACTGTGGCGGGAATGGCTACTAAGGTAGCCCCACCCAAGGACCCGGCAAATCCTTCCCAGGATTTTTTCGGACTAATTTTTGGTGCCATGGGGTGTTTACCAAACAAAACACCCACCAAGTAACCAAAGGTATCGTTGGCCACCACCAGCAGGAGCATGATGATCACCTGAACCACTCCTGGGTTCACATGGGCCAGATCGAGCGTCAATCCGGTCGTTGGTCCGTCTTCACCGCGCAGCATCAAGAAAACAAAGCTCAGCAGGAAGGGTATCCACATCAGGGTGAAAACACCGGACAGGATGCTCTTAACGGCACCCGGCTCCGGATCCAAAGAACGCCACAAGACAGTGGCACCCGCGCTGGCCACGAGAGCGAACAGCAGGCCTTCAGAACCCGCAAAGTACGCTGCTGCCGGCATAGCCAAAGCGCCTGCCATGACAGGAGTCAAGGGAGCCTTGATCCCCCGTCCGGCAATGGCGCGTGTAACTTCCCAAACACCAACACACGCAAACACCGTGGCTACCACGACAAAAGCAACGGGGAAGAAGAGCATGGGACCAAGCACTAGCACCAGCAAGATGACGCCAACGGTGATGGCCGCGGGAAGGTCGCGTCCAGCCTTAGGGGTCCGCGGCACCTTCAGTGCTATGGCACCAGCAGGCATTCCCGCAATGGGACCCCCGGGAACCGGGATGACTGGGATGCCCGTAACCTGCAAAGCAGAGACCGGACCCGGTGCGGCACCTGCCATAACGGGCACAACCTCTTCCGGGGCCGCTGCCTCGGCGAGGCCTGCAGCGGTGTCATCGTCAAGAACTACATCGACGACCGCGATCTTAGCCACAACAACCGACTCAACCGTGTCGGTGGCAGTTGCTGTGCCGCCATGAGCGGCACTAGACGCGGCGTCATCCGTGCCGTTCTCAGGGGCAGTATCCGTGCCGCTATCCTGGCTGGCCTGGGAATCTTCGGCTGCTGCCGCTTTTTCCTGCTCTTGCACTGTGGATGGCGTGGCGGGTTCTGCCTGCTCGATCTTCTCAGACGAGCTAACGGTGGATTGCTCAGTAACGGAAACATCGGTGCCGTCACTATCAGTGATGGAAGCGCCCGCAGCCGAAGTTTGCCCCGCTGCTTTCTTGCCGTCTACTGCCACGTCTGCTGTCACGTCAGAAGAGTCGGCACCGTTGGTCTCGGCCACTGAAGCCTCGGAGCCGGAGGCCTCGACGCTGGCGGTGCCAGAGGCACCTGGGCGCGTGCCGCCGTCGTCCTTCTTAGAGCCGTCGTCCTTCTTAGGAAGCTGAACAGCGTCCTCGGAAACGGAAGCCTTCGAATCAGTTGATTCCTGCTCCGCTACCGCGGTGTCCACGGGCGCAGAAGTCTCAGGCACGCTCTTTTTGGGCACGATGATGGGAATCATGCCAGTCAGTTCAGCCTGACGGCGGGCTTTCCGAGAAGGAAATTGATAGTTGGCTGGCGACGGGACCAGCTCGACGTCCGGATTTGACGCGGCCGGCTCCTTGTCGGAACCGGCCGGCGTGCGCTTTGGGTCCTTCATTAGACCTCGAGAAGCTCGACTTCCTTGCGCTTGAGCAACTCATCGATGTTCTCCGTGTGAGCCTTGGTCAGCGCGTCCAATTCCTTCTCGGCGCGGTTGCCCTCATCTTCGCCAGCGTCGCCATCCTTGACCAGCTTATCCAGCTGCTCCTTGGCCTTGCGACGTATGTTGCGGACGGAAATCTTGGCGTCTTCACCCTTGGTGCGGACAACCCTGACGTATTCCTTGCGACGTTCGGAGGTCAGTTCCGGCATCATGATGCGGATGACGTTGCCGTCGTTGGACGGGTTGGCCCCAACTTCGGAGGAGCTCAGAGCGCGCTCGATGTCGTGCAGGGCCGTCTTGTCGAACGGGGTGATGAGCAAGGTGCGGGCTTCCGGGACGGCGAACGATGCAAGCTGCTGCAACGGCGTCGGCGAACCGTAGTACTCCACCATGACCTTGTGGAACATGGCTGGGTTGGCACGGCCCGTACGAATGGCGGAGAAGTCCTCTTTGGCGACCTCAATGGCCTTATCCATCTTCTCTTCGGCCTCGAGCAAAGTATCTTCGATCACGCGTCTCTCCCTCAATAAGTGTCTCTACTACTTTCCGCGGCACATGCCCACGGCAATTCTGAAACCATCCTACCGTGACGGGCGCGCCGCAGCGCCCCGCCCACCGGTAGGTCTCAAGGATATTTACGGGGTGACCCGGGTACCCAGTTCTTCGCCGAGGATGGCGCGGGCAACATTGCCTTCACCTTCCATGCCGAAGACCAACATGTTCACGTTGTTGTCCTTGCACAAGCTGAAGGCCGTCTGGTCCATGACGCGGATGTCACGGGCCATGGCTTCGTCGTAGCTGAGGCTGTCCAGCTTGACGGCGGTGGGGTCCTTTTTGGGGTCTGCGGTGTAGACGCCGTCAACACCGTTCTTGGCCATGAGGACCACGTCAGCGTGGACTTCCAGCGCACGCTGGGCAGCCACGGTGTCGGTGGAGAAGTACGGCAAACCGGCCCCGGCGCCGAAAATGACCACGCGGCCCTTTTCCATGTGACGGATGGCACGCCGCGGGATGTAGGCTTCGGCAACCTGACCCATGGTGATGGCACTCTGGACACGGGTGTCCACGCCTGCCTGCTCGAGGAAGTCCTGCAGCGCCAGGCAGTTCATGACGGTGCCAAGCATGCCCATGTAGTCCGCGCGGGAGCGGTCCATACCGGAAGCCGAGAGTTCGGCGCCGCGGAAGAAGTTGCCGCCACCTACAACAATGGCCACCTCCACCTGGCCGACGGTGCTGGCGATCTGCTTGGCAATGCCGCGGATGGTATCGGGATCAACACCGAGCTTGCCTGCGCCAAAGACCTCGCCGGAGAGCTTCAGCAACACACGACGGCGTTTGGTGGCCCCCGCTGTAGGTGCTGCGCTGCTCTGCTCTGTCTGCGAAATATTCGTGGTCATAGTGCCTTCCGTGGGTACAGATATTTGGCTGCTGGTGTTGGGGTGTTCTTGATACCAACTGCTACGTGCCGTTGTGCTTGATGCCTGATACAGGCTACATTCGCGCTACGCCGGGCGGTACCGGCGCAAGGGGTGCGTCTAAGATCATATCCGATGCTTGGGCGCAAAGAAGGGGCAACCGCAGTTTGCGGCCACCCCTTCTTCGTCACATCCTTGTTAGCGCACTCAAGGGTGCGGTTCACAATTGTGTAATTATGCTCCGACGCGGAAGCGTGCGAAGGCAACAGGCTTGACGCCAGCTTCGGACAGAACAGCGGCAACGCTCTTCTTGGAATCCTTAGCGAAGGGCTGGTCAACCAGAACGATTTCCTTGAAGAAGCCGGTCAAGCGGCCTTCAACGATCTTCGTCATGGCAGCTTCAGGCTTGCCTTCTGCCTGTGCGGTTTCTGCAGCGATGCGGCGTTCGCTTTCGACGACGTCAGCAGCAACTTCGTCGCGGGTCAGGAACGTCGGGGACATTGCAGCAATGTGCACGGCTACGTCGTGAGCGACTTCCTGGTTGTCACCGTCAATAGCGAACAGCACGCCAACCTGGGCCGGGAGGTCCTTGGAAGTCTTGTGCAGGTAAGCGTCAACAGTTGCACCCTCAATGCGGGCCAGGCGGCGGATGGCAACCTTTTCGCCCAGCAGTGCGCCGGCTGCAATGACAGCCTCAGACATGGGCTTGCCGTCAACGTCAACAGCCAGCAGGGTCTCAACATCGGCCGCACCGGAGGAGACCGCCGTGGCCAGAACCGTGTTGGCGAATTCGATGAAGGGAGCAGCCTTGGCAACGAAGTCAGTTTCGCAGGCGACCTCAACCATGACGCCAACGCCGTTTTCAACAGCTGCGGCAACGAGGCCTTCAGCAGTTGAGCGGCCTTCGCGCTTGGTTGCACCCTTGAGGCCCTTGATGCGGATGAGCTCCATGGCCTTGTCGGCGTCGCCGTTGGCCTCGTCGAGAGCCTTCTTGACGTCCATCATGCCTGCGCCCGTGCGCTCGCGCAGAGCCTTAATATCAGCGGCGGTGTAGTTCGCCATATGAACTCCTCAGAATAAATGTTTGAGTATGTAAATCAGTTTTAGGCCAGTTCTGGCAGGACCGCTGTGCCTTGTAAGCGGCGCGATCCTGCCAGTACCTGATTCCTTGGGTGGCAACTCAGACGGATGAATCCATCAGGGTTACCGGGAAAAGATTCTTACTTCTCGGTTGCAGCTTCGGCGGGAGCCTCAACAGCAGCCTCAGCGGCCGGTGCTTCAACAACGGCTTCAGCGGCCGGTGCTTCAACAACGGCTTCAGCGGCCGGTGCTTCAACAGCAGCTTCAGCGGCGGGTGCCTCGAGGAGTTCGCGCTCCCACTCAGCCAAAGGCTCAGCCGGTGCTTCGGTGTTGCCGGTTGCCTTGTTGTTGCGGGCGATCAGGCCTTCTGCAACAGCATCGGCGATAACGCGGGTCAACAGTGCAACGGAGCGGATGGCGTCGTCGTTACCCGGGATCGGGAAATCAACTTCGTCAGGGTTGCAGTTGGTGTCCAAGATGGCAACAACGGGGATCTTCAGCTTGTGTGCCTCGTCGATGGCGAGGTGTTCCTTCGGGGTGTCAACAACCCAGAGCACGGACGGTGCCTTGGTCAGGTTGCGGATACCACCGAGGTTGGTCTGCAGCTTGGTGAGTTCACGCTTGAGGAGCAAGAGCTCCTTCTTGGTGTGACCCGAGGAAGCAACATCTTCGAAGTTGATCTCTTCGAGTTCCTTCATGCGAGCAATACGCTTGGAAACCGTCTGGAAGTTGGTGAGCATACCGCCCAACCAGCGCTGGTTTACGTAAGGCATGCCAACACGAGTGGCCTGCTCTGCGATGGCTTCCTGAGCCTGCTTCTTGGTACCGACGAAGAGTACGGTTCCGCCGTGTGCAACGGTGGACTTCGTGAACTCGTATGCGCGGTCAATGAAGGACAGTGACTGCTGCAGGTCGATGATGTAGATGCCGTTGCGCTCCGTCAGGATGAATCGCTTCATCTTCGGGTTCCAACGACGGGTCTGGTGTCCAAAGTGGACGCCGCTGTCAAGCAGCTGGCGCATTGTTACGACGGGCATGCCGACGCTCCTTTTTGATAATTTACGGTTATTTAGCCTTGGTTCCAGCGGTTTCCCGAACTGGTTCCTTGCTCCTGGCACCCATTGTGCATTCCATGAACCACCGTGAGGCAGACCGTATGGGCACAATCCATCAGTAGGATCCAAGATCACTCTCGGATGCTCATCAGGGTGGGGTGCGCGTAGTCAGTGCACAAATAGCACACTGCTCTGTCAATGTTACTACAGTGCTGCTGCGCTAACGTACCAAGTTCACTCCCCCACAGCCTGTACTTTGCGGCCCACTGCCCACATTTGGCAGCTGTCCTCTCGCGATTACCCCACTGTGGGATCAGGCTGAATGGATGAACATCACTTTCTGCCGGCTTTCACTATTTCTCACAGCAATGCTGGGCCTGGTCTTTTCACCTGCATCCGCACTGGTCTCCCCCGCGGTTTCTGCCGCAACCATTTCGCGTACTGCGACGGCTGCTCCACTCCCAGCTTCCCTCGCCTGGGGCTGGCCCCTGGCGGGTAAGCCCGTGGTGACGCGTGCTTTTGACCCTCCGGCGCAGCCTTGGCTCAGTGGCCACCGAGGTGTGGATTTGGCCGCCCCACAAGGCGCCGCCGTGCTGGCGCCAACATCCGGTGTGGTGAGCTTCTCCGGCGTCGTTGTTAACAGATCAGTACTGACCATCACTGTGGACAATGGTTTGCGGCTGAGTTTTGAGCCAGTATTTTCACCGCTCAGGGCGGGCGACACCGTGGTTCGAGGGCAGCAGATTGGCGCAGTGAAGGGGCCTACGCATTGCGACGGGTCCGTGACGCCCTCGTGTCTGCACTGGGGTGTGCGGGATGGGAATGACTACCTCAATCCCCTGCAGTTCATTCTCGACCTGCGCCCATCAGTGCTGTTGTCGCTGATGGACTGAATGTCACCCCGCGACTCGTGGCGAAGGATTCTTATGCGCTGGATTGCAGACGAGTATGGCGCCAGTTGAGCACTGGCGCCATACTCGTCTTGAGTTATTCGCATATGTGTTGCTGCGGGGCTAGACGATGGCGGAGATTCCCGTGATGGCGCGTCCTGCAACGAGGGTGTTGATCTCGTAGGTGCCTTCGTAGGAGTAGATGGCCTCGGAGTCTGCGAAAATCTTGGCAATTTCGTAGTCCGTGACTATGCCGTTGCCACCGAAGAGGCTGCGTCCCATGGCTACCGTCTCGCGCATTCGGGCCGTGGTGAACGCCTTGGCCAGTGCAGACTGTTCGTCCTTTGCCAGACCAAGATCTTCCAGCTGTGACAGCCGGACCATCATGCTGGTGCACGCAACCGTGTTGCCCAGCATTTTGACCAGCTGATCCTGCACCATCTGGAAGGAAGCGATGGGTCGGCCAAACTGTTCGCGTTCGACGGCGTAGCGGCGGGTTACATCAAAGGCTGCCATCTGCTGGCCCACAGCCTGCCACGCAACGGCGAGTCGCGTGACCTTCAGAACCTTGTTGGTGTCACGGAAGCTATTGCCGCCGGCCAGCTTGTGATCGTGCGGAACCACTACGTTCTCCAGCACAATGTCGGCGTTCTGGACGGTGCGCAGTGCAGTCTTGTTTTCAATCTTTGTGGCGCTGTAGCCCTTGAGCGTGGTGTCCACCATGAAGGCCTTGACCTGATTGTCGGCGACGTCGCGAGCGTAAATGACTACCCAGTCGGAGAACGTGGCATTGCCGATCCAGCGCTTGGCGCCGTTGAGGATCCAGTTATCGCCGTCACGCACAGCGGTGGTGCGGGTTCCGCCAGCTACATCGGAGCCGCCCAGGGGTTCAGTCAGTCCGAACGCACCAATCTTTTTCAGCGAGTAGATGTCCGGCAGCCACGCGGCCTTCTGTTCCTCAGAAGCCAGCGCCTCAATGGAGCCGGTGAATAGGCCGTCGTGGACACCCATGAACGTGGCAATGGAGGCGTCGGCGCGCGTGAATTCCGCGTGGGCCAGTCCAGCAAAGAGGTTGGAATATCCCTGTCGATGGACCGGGCTCATGATATCCAGCTCGGCCAGCTTGGGGATGATCTCCATGGGGAATTCAGCGCGGTTCCAGCAATCCGTGGCAATCGGCTTGACTTCCTTGGCTAGGAACTCGCGGATTTCCTGCAAACGTCCACGCTCCTTCTCGGAGAGCATCTGCTCAAATCCATAGAAGTCACCATCGGCGTAGGGGAGGTTGTTGATATCTACTTCAGCCTTGGGCACGGAAATTCCTTTGCTTGTACTCATCGTTGAACCATCAGCTGTTCGGCCGAAAGCCAAACATGTTACTGATGAGTAACATACAGCAAGGGGTGTGGCGCAGGCAACACGAGGGTTAAGTAGATATGGGGGCATCCCACCGAAATGATCACCAGAAATACGAAAGCCGCAGGCCTGGACTCCCCCAAGGGCATCTTGACCTGCGGCGATGCATAGAGGGCCACTCGGACTTGAACTGAGGACCTGAGGACTAGTAGTTTCCGTGCCTCGGAAGTGACAATCCAGCTACTGCTTGCCAATGAGGGCCTCCGATACGCGCTTCAGGTAGCCGCTGATGGGGCGAACAAAATTGCCGGAAGCCAGGCCGTCAGTCGTGAATCACCCACTGAACATCCAAAACAAAAGTGCCCCTGATCCGCGTTTCCGCAGGTCAGGGGCACTTCTACATGTAGGGCCACTCGGACTTGAACCGAGGACCTTAGGATTATGAGTCCCGCGCTCTAACCAGCTGAGCTATGGCCCCATGCAGGGCGCCTTATCCTTTCGACTTTGCAGTACAAGGAAAAAGCACTCCTACGATCTTAGGGGATCACAGGCTAAACCGCATGATCCTCGTAGCTTCCGCCACGATAAATGTCCTCGAAGGTGTCCAGAGTCTTGGTCAGCCCATGGCGGGCCACCATCGAGTGACTCGCCGCACCCATCGCAGCACGGTCCTCGGGAGACAGACGCATGATGGTGGTGATCTTTTCCTTAAGGTCATCGCTATCGTTCGGCTTGAACAAGTAGCCGTTGACACCGTCTTCAACCAAGTGCGGCAGGGCCATGGCGTTGGCCAGGACCACAGGAGTTGAAGCACTCATGGCTTCCAACGTGACCAGTGACTGCAGTTCTGCGGTGCCCGGCATGACGAACAGATCTGCCTTGAGGTAAACCTCGCGCAATTCTTCATCGCTGATCAGACCCGTGAAGCTCACCCGCGAGGATAGCCCCAACTTCTCGGCCTGGGCCTTGAGCGCGTTCTTGACCTCGCCTCCACCGACAACCACTAGGTGCAGGTTCAGGTCAGCCGGCGTCTTGGCCAACGCGTCAATCAGCACATCGATGTGCTTTTCTTCAGCAAGGCGGCCAACGAAGGCAAGCGTCGGGTATGGGTTGCGGGGAACGGTTTCGCCCTCAGCCAGCTCGTAGTTTCCCGATTCAATGCCGTTGGATAGCGGCAGCACCTTACGCAAGAAGGCGTGCTCATGCATCGCCTTGGCAGCCAGCGGTGTTGGCGTGGTGACAACATCGGCCTTGCTCATGACCTTGCCCATGTCCCGCCAGGAAACCCGGCCAACAATGTTCTTGAACCACTGCGGGAACGGCAGGAACGGGTTGAGGTTTTCCGGCATGAAGTGATTCGTGGCAACGATGCGGATGCCGCGGCGTGCGGCCTCATACACAACGTGCTCACCAATCATGTAGTGACTCTGCACGTGCACCACGTCCGGCTGCAGTACATCAAAGAGCGCCTTGATATCCCTCTTGATCTCCCACGGCAAGCTAATGCGGAAGTATTCATGCGTTGGGACGGACCGCGAGCGGAGCCTATGGACGGTCGCCTCGGAACGCTCTTCCGTAAACATGGGGCCGCTGTCGGCACGGCATGCCATCACGTGCACCTTGTGCCCACGGGCCGTCATCCCTGTCGCCAAGCGGAAGCAGAATTGTGCTGCCCCGTTGATGTGGGGCGGATAAGTATCTGCCGCAATCAAAATGGTTAGCGGCTTTTGGGCGCTATCACTCGTGGTTGATGACACGGATAAAACTCCTGGTGGATTCATAACTGGCCCACGGGCTGGACCTTGTTTACGTTGCTATTTCTTTGCAGCTCGACGCCGCTTCACCACATCCGGGTGGTGTCTTGACAACGCTATGACCCCAACGATAGCAAGGATAGCGGACCCAGCCATGGCAATCGCCAGCACGGCGGGCACATCGTCGCGAAGCTCACCCAAAATGGCAATACCGATGGCAATACCCACAATCGGGTCAATGACCGTCAGCCCGGCGATCACTAAATCTGGTGGGCCGTTGGAGTAGGCGCTCTGCACGAACCAGCTGCCTAGTCCCCCAGCCGCCGCAATGGCAATGACCGAGTACCACTGCACATTAAGCAGGAACAGTCCGTTCGGATCAAAGATCTGCTTGGAGATGATACGCGTCAAAACGGCGACAAATCCAAAGAGCATGCCGGAGCCAACGATGTAGAAAAATGATTTCAGCCGGCGCTTGAACATAATGAAGGTGCCACCAAAAATGGTGACAACTACCGCCAGCAGCATCACTACCGTTAGTTCTTCAGAGGGCGTCACATGGGTATTTTCCCGGACCGCGTTGACTGCCAGGAGGACGAACAGCGCACTGCCGGCAACACAGGCAGTGATGGAAACCACCGTGGCGCGGTTGAGTCTGATCCCCTCATCGCGTGAATTTACAATCGTAGTGATGACCAGAGCGATCGCCCCGATAGGCTGCACTACTGTCAAGGTCCCGAGCGTCAAGGCCACCACGTTCAAAGCCATGCCGACACCCAGCAGGACAAGTCCCAACACCCATCGTGGGTTGGTCAGTAGGCGCAAGAAGCCGGAGCCACCAAGCGCCAGCCCGCCAGTGTTGTTTTTCACAGCACTGCCTTGACGCTGTGCACCAAAGGCAAGGAAGAAGGCCCCCGCCACGGCGCACAAAACGGCCACCCACATCATGGCTTGCCCCGCTCTGGAGAATCACGGCCAGATTCAGCAGACCCAGCTTGATCAGACCCAGCAGGCATGTGCAGTGCTCGGTGCTTGGCCAGAACTACCACCATGTACTGACTGAACGCAATCACATGCATGACCATGCCTGCGACAAGGATCACCCAGGCCGTCACGAACGTGAAATCAGAATCCAGCGCCTTGGCCAGCAGTAGCATGGGCGTGCCCACCATCAGCGCGGCGGTCCGGGTCTTGCCCAACATGGTGACCTTGAGATCAGCGTCTCCGCGGAAGAAGTACAGCGTCACCGCCAGAAGCACGACGTCGGGAATCACCAAGAGCAGCAGCAGCCACAGGGGCAGGATGCCGGCAAGCACCAAGGTGATCGTGACCGCCACGAGGGCAACACGATCCGCCAGCGGATCCATAATTCTGCCCAGCTGCGACGTTTGATTGAGCTTGCGGGCAACGTAACCGTCAATCCAGTCGGTGCAGCCCATCATGGCCAAGACAAAGACGCCCCAGCCGTACTCCTGCTTAGAGAGCACCAACCACACAAACAAGGGCGTGCCCAGAAACCGGATCACCGTGATGATGTTGGGAATCGTGACAATGGCGTTGGACTTGTCAATGTTCGTGGCAGAACGCTCAGCCATTTCGGTCGCCTCCCCCGGAGCCGTCACAGCGGGCTGCCTGCGCAGCTCTGGAAGTGCCGGTCCCCTGAATCGCCATATTTTGGGTGCGGATTATTTCTTCAACAACTTTCGCAGCAAGAGCCCACATACCGTGGCCGACACGGCCAGAACCGCCAAAGGCTTCCAACGTTCTTTAGCCGTTTCCACTGCTTGACCTACCGCTCCGGACGCGGCCAGATTGATGGTTTCCCGTGCACGCGTCTTGGCGGTGTCCACCAAGTACGTGGCCTGCTTCTTCACATCAGCCTCGGACACCAGGTCTTCACGCAATCCCAATAAGTGTTCGCGACGCGCGGCAGTGCGTGCCAAGAGTTCGTTCTCGTTGGCCTTGGGGCCATGCTCGGCTTCCTTGGCAGCCCGTTCAGCCTTGGCCTTGGCCGCGGCAGCATCGGCTTCTGCGGCGGCCGCCTTCTTCTGTTCCTTGGTCAGTTCAACCCGGTCCAGGCTGCTCGGGTCAAAGTCCCGGCCTTCCTTAATGATGCCGATGTCATGGCGAATCCCGCGCAAGGCCTGCTGGGGCAGCAGCGGCAGCAAGGACTTGAATTTCTTGTAACCAATGAGGCCACTGATCCCAACAACCACCAGCAGGGCTGCACAAATAATCAGCGCCGATAGCCACAGCGGCACCACTGTAGCCAGGCCAGCGATGGCGGCGACCACTAGGGCAATGACCAGTAACACTGTAAATACCAGGGCAAGGGCGGCAAAGATTGCCACGCCGCTTACCTTGGATTTTTTGTGTTCCAGCTCCAGCTTGGCTAATGCAATTTCATCGTTGATTTGCCGTGGCAGCAACCGGGTCGCTGTCTTGGCTGCATCCAGCAGCACAGAACCGTTGTCCTTACGGTTTTCGCCCGCCCCGATATGCAGTTCCTTGTGAGCATCCGTCACTGAGACCGCCTCCGTAGTGAGGGTCCGTGTTGACGGTGCAGGCACCGGCACGAACCCGAATTCTTTGTAGCACCTCCACCGCGGTGGCACTACCTTAATGTCAAAATTACCATCCATCGCCCCTGGAGCGGGCGCCCACCTGCCGTGGCACCGATGCGGAATAGGAAAGCGTCCTGTTTAGTTGCCCAGATGAGAGTGGCCCTTATGCGAGTTGGACCCTAGTTGCACCGTTTAACAGGCGCATTACATAATTCAGGAAGTGGCACTCTCTCACCACAAGACCTAAGCAACGCGAACACCCCATTTTTGAGGATTCTTTACTTGACCACCACCGTTCACCCCGGCGATTCCTTATCCCGCCGCCAAAAGCTGATCTATATTCTCGTATTGGGACTGCTCACCGCTCTTGGCCCGTTCACGATTGACCTTTATCTCCCCGCATTTCCCATCATCGGCGAGGAATTCGCCGTCAGTGCCACCGCCGTTCAGCTGACCCTGACAGCAACCACCATCGGCTTCGCAGCTGGCCAGTTGGTCGTGGGCCCCTTCAGCGACAAGTTCGGTCGCCGGATGCCACTGATTCTGGCCACAGCGTTGCATGTGCTGGCCTCCATCGGTGCCGCCATGTCCACTGACATCACCATGTTGGGTGTCTTCCGTGTCCTGCAGGGCGTGGGCGCCGCCGGTGGCGGTGTTGTGGCAATGGCCATGGTCCGCGACCTCTTCGGCGGCTACCAGCTAGTGCGTATGCTCTCCCGCATGGCCTTGGTCAACGGCATGGCCCCCATCCTGGCCCCCGTGGTTGGCTCCCAATTATTGGGCATCATGGACTGGCCAGGCATCTTCTGGTTCTTGGCGGCCTATGGCGCCCTGGTGGTAGTGGCAGCATCCGTGTTCATCGTTGAGACCCTGCCTCCTGAAAAGCGGAAGTCCGACGGCGTGAGCGTCACCGACCGCTATAAGGCCGTGTTCAGCGACAGAATCTTTGTCGGCACGCTCTTTGTGGGCGGACTGAACTTCGCTGCCCTCTTTACGTACCTCTCTGCGTCGACGTTCCTTTTCCAAGACACCTTCGGTTTCACCCCGCAGCAATACGGATACCTTTTTGCCGTGAACTCCATTGGAGTGGTGATTGGCGTCCAAGCCGCTTCAAGGATCATGCGCCACACTGGCCCGCAGTGGGTCATCGCGTGGGCCACGGTGGCGCAGGTAGCCGCCGCTGCGGCCATGATTATTTGCGACCAACTGGGCCTTGGCCTGTGGGGAGTTATTGTGCCTTTGTGGTTCTTCATCTGCGCCACCGGGTTCATGTTCCCCTCTGTCCAGGTCTTGGGCTTGGCACGCAATGGCAAGCAGGCCGGAACTGCAGCCTCACTGCTAGGGGCCGCAACCTTTGGTTTCGCCGGGCTCATCACCCCAGTGGTTGGTTTCATTGGCGTCACCACGGCCACACCCATGGCGATTGTCATGGGTGGAAGCATTCTGCTGGCCATGGCCGCACTTTGGTTCATTGTGCGCCCGCGCATGGTCCCCTCGATCTGACCCCTCGAAAAGACTCGATCTGACCCCTCGAAAAGAAAAGAACCGCAGTCCCCACCTGGGTGGGGACTGCGGTTCTTTTCTTTGGGTGTGCGGGCAGTGAGTGGTGAACACCACCTTTGTCCTATTAGCTTGACCCCGGAGTGTTAAACAAAAAAAGAATCCCCGCACTCGCTTGGAGTACGGGGATTCTTTTTGAATGGCTCCCCCACCTGGACTTGAACCAGGAACCTTTCGATTAACAGTCGAACGCTCTGCCAATTGAGCTATAGGGGAATGCGGCAAGTAAATCTTAGCAGTAACAATCAGTTCAAATCAAATTAGATCAAAACCGATCATTTCCACACACTCAACACAATAATTGTCTCCGGCCCACATCGGGGCCGGAGACAATTTATTGCCTTGGCTCCCCCACCTGGACTTGAACCAGGAACCTTTCGATTAACAGTCGAACGCTCTGCCAATTGAGCTATAGGGGATCGTGCAGGAACAACAATAACAAAGGGTTGCCCAGTTGTGAAATCGGGTGGTTCCCGACTCCCTAACCGTCCCCGCGCAGCTGCCTGCGAGCCGTTTCCAGCTCCATCAATTCACGCTGCAATAGGTTGTAACTCTCTGGATCTACGGCCGGATCCATCCGTTGCAAGGCTCCCAAACGCTCTTCCTTCAGCCGAGTGATTTGCAACTCAAAAAGTCGGCGCAGAATATCGCGACAGTACCGCGTCAACGTTTCCTCACGCGTGGCCGGCAGCGGGCTCAACGCCAGCTCAGCCACCAGCGACCCCAATTCGCGAGGAACATGCTCCCGGACCGCCTCCAGCCACTGCGAAGATGCCACCTGCGACTCCCCTGCAAGGTAGATTCCCTGCTGGACGGCCTTGTAAGCGGGCACAACAAACTCTGTGGCGGCAAAGTGCTGCCAATTCCCCGCCGACAAGAACCCCGGATGCTGCAAAACAACTTCCAGCGCCTCCCGCTCCATGCGGCCCTGCGGATCACGCGGGTCCGGACGGGACATGGTGGGTGGTGCCTGCTCCATCTCGGCTGCGGCTGCCGGCACCTGCTGATGACGAGCGACGTCGTTCCTCATGTTTCCCTGCCCCGTGCCCTGGGTGCCGGGCTGGCTGTGAGCGCGACGCTCAGCGCCCTTGACCGCGCGCAGCACCTCATTGGGGTCTGCCATGCCCAGCCAGCCGGCCAACTCCTGGCTGTAGCCCATCCGGGTGGAGCCGTCACGGATAGCGGCCACCACGGGGGCTGAGGCGCGCAGACCGCTGACCCTGCCCTCCACGGTGCTCAGATCGAACTTGGCCAAGGTGGTGCGGATGGCGAATTCAAAAAGGGGGCGCCGTGAACGGATCAAGGCATGGACAGCCTCATCGCCCTTGCGCTGCCGCAACTCACACGGGTCGGCTCCTGTCGGTTCAACGGCCACGAACGTCTGGGCTGTGAAGCGCTGGTCCTCGTCGAACGCCTTGAGCGCAGCCTTCTGTCCGGCCGCATCGCCGTCGAAGGTGAAGACTACTTCTCCGCCAGTTCCGTCGTCCGAGAGCAGGCGCCTGGCGACCTTGATGTGGTCAGCACCAAAGGCGGTGCCGCAGGTGGCCACGGCCGTGTCCACGCCGGCCAGGTGGCAGGCCATAACGTCCGTGTAGCCTTCCACCACCACGAGCTGGCGCTTGGAGGCAATGCTCTTCTTCGCCAAATCAATCCCGTAAAGCACCTGCGACTTCTTGTAGAGGCTGGTCTCAGGAGTGTTCAGGTACTTCGGGCCCTGGTCGTCCTCGAAGAGCTTGCGGGCACCGAAGCCCACGGTGTCCCCGGCAATATCGCGGATGGGCCAGATGAGGCGGCCGCGGAACCGATCGTAAATGCCACGCTGCCCTTCGGAGAACATGCCTGTCAGCTTTAATTCGTCCTGCGTGAAACCCTTGCCCGTCAGGTGCTTAAGGAGAGCATCCCAGCCCTGAGGGGCAAAGCCCACGCCGAAGCGTTCAGCGGCTTCACGGTCAAAGCCGCGCTCGTCCAGAAACTGCCGTCCTGCGGCTGCGCCGGGAGTCAGAAGTTGGGCGCGGAAGAATTCACCGGCAATCTTGTGGGCGTCCAGAAGGCGTTGCCGCTTGCCTACATCCTCACGGCGCGGACCTGTTCCGCCGTCCTCGTAGCGCAGCTCGTAACTGATCCGCCCGGCCAACTTTTCCACGGCCTCGGAGAAGGAAATGTGATCCATTTTCTGGATGAAAGAGATGACATCGCCACTCTCCTGACAGCCAAAGCAATGGAAGTAACCCATTTGTGGGCGCACATGGAACGAGGGGCTCCGCTCGTCATGAAAGGGGCACAGGCCCTTAAAGGAACCAATCCCGGCTGACTTCAAGGTGACGTAGGCGTCAACAATCTCCTTGAGGTCGGTGCGCGTGCGCACCTCATCAATATCTTCTCGTTTAATCAGGCCAGCCACCCGGTCAGTTTACGTGAGATTCCTGCGCCCAGACGCCGAACGGGACCACCGGCAAAAATCCTGTGGATAACGGCCAAGGTGGCTAGAATCACCCGCGTTCTCGCCCTACTCACAGCCTGGCCACCCTTAGAATGGAAGTGCCCCAATGGCGTGGAAACGTGTTCGAAACCGAACCATAACCATCTCACTGAGCTAGCCAAAGGGAACCCCATGACTACCGCAATTCACCAGACCACCGCCACTGACCCGAACAGGGACACGAACGTTGTCACTGCCCCGCGCATGAACGAGGACACCAAAGCCATCCTGATCACGGTGCTTGCTGGAGTGCTCCTGTCACTGCTGCTGACCGCCGTGATGGCGCTGGTCATCTCCTCGGCGACCCCGGAACAACTGGACCGGATCACCACCTTGATGCAGGGCTACGCCACAATAGCTCCGTAACAGCCCTACGCCAAGCACTGGATGCGCCTACAACAGCGTGCGTTCGGTGCCCACGAGCCTCTCGTGCAGCGCAAGTGCCGATACATCCGTCAGTGAAGCAATCTGGTCGATGACCACTCGAAGCCGGGACGCGTCGTCGTGCGCGTCTCGCCAATCGGCGGCAAACATGGTCTCCAGATGTGCATCTCCGGTGACACTGAGCACGGCCACCAGCTCACTGAGGATGTCCTGCTGGCGCTGATAAATGGGCTGGCGGTGATCAGTGGTCATGACGAACGTGGTGGCCAGACCCTTCATGACGGCGATCTCCAACAGCGTCTCGTGAGGCACCACCACCTCGCCTGCGTAGCGTGCCAACGGCCCGGTGCCATGCACGGCGCGGGTGGCGGCGACGGCACTCTGGCAGAAGCGGCCAATCAGCTGGCTGGTCATATCTTTTAGGGCTGCCATGGAACGGCGGCTGCCGTCGGCGTGGCGCACCCACACGTCCCCGGCCTCGAGGCGCTTGAGTGCGGCGTCAATTTCGGCCACATCCACGTTGGGCAGGTACCACTGCTGCGTGTAGCCAAGAACACGGTTGCGCTGGTCTTGGTTGGCCAGCCATTTGAGCTGGACATGCCCGGCAACAATGGCATCTTCAACGTCATGGACCGAGTAGGAAATGTCATCTGCGAGGTCCATGACCTGGGCTTCGATGCAGCTCTTGCCCTCCGGGGCGCCTTGGCGCAGCCAGTTAAAGACTGGAAGATCGTCGGCATAGGCGCCGAATTTACCCGTCCGCGAGCCATCAATGATGGGTGCGTCCACGGCAAACCATGGGTATTTCGCGGAGGCGTCGAGTGAGGCGCGGGTGAGGTTCAGGCCTGCCGATCCGCCGTCGGCCGTGAAGACCTTGGACTCGAGCCGGGTCAACAACCGCAGTGTTTGGGCGTTGCCTTCGAAGCCGCCAATAGCGTGGGACAGTGAATTGAGGACTGATTCGCCGTTGTGCCCAAAGGGCGGGTGGCCGAGGTCATGGGCTAGGCACGCGGTGTCCACCACATCGCGATCGCAGCCCAGCGTGCCGGCCAGCTCACGGCCAATCTGGGCCACTTCCAGGCTGTGAGTCAGGCGGGTGCGGACAAAGTCATCGGTGTCCGGGGCCACCACTTGCGTTTTTGCGCCCAGCCGGCGTAGCGCCGAAGAATGCAGCACTCGTGCCCTGTCTCGTTCAAAGACCGTGCGGAAACTGGTTTTTGGCGCCTCCTGTACCCAGCGTTGCTGGTCGTGGGGCAGATAGACAGACTGTGATTCGTTGGCCATAAATCCCAGTTTAGGGCCAACACAACACCATGCGGGGACGTTCCCCACAGGCAGGCCGTAGCATCAGCACCCCCGCGGGACTGCTGCGGGACTGGGCCCACGGGATCGAGGGCCCACGGCCTGCTCGCTCAGCGAGCCGGGCATGGGGAGAGCCTGGGTGGGCCCACAGGCTCGAGGGGCCCCACGGCCTGCTCGCTCAGCGAGCCGGGCATGGGGAGAGCCTGGGGACTATCCGCCGGAGACGTCCAGTTCAGCTCCGACGAGTTCCACCTTTTGTGATCCGCTCAGGGTACGTGCATCCAGCCAACCGGCAGGAAGTGCGGTGCGCTTGGGAGTGCCTGCACGGCCGCGAGGCCCCTCAGCGTCAACGCCGGGGTACTCCCCTGACATATCAAGCTGATCCAGCAGTTCGCGGAGCACCTCAAGAGTGGGCACGCAGGACAGCTTGGCGCGCAGATCTCCGCCCACCACGTAGCCCTTGAAGTACCAGGCCATGTGCTTGCGGATGTCACGCAAGGCCTTGTTTTCGTCGTCGAACGTGTCAACCAACAGCTCGGCGTGACGGTACACGGCGGCGGAAACTTCAGCCATTCCGGGCTTGTGGCGGGCATCACTGCCCTCGAAAGCGTTCATCAGGTCCCCGAACAACCACGGGCGGCCCTGGCAACCGCGGCCTATCACTACGCCGTCGACGCCTGTCTGACGCACCATGGCGATGGCGTCTTCGGCACTCCAGATATCGCCGTTACCCAGGACCGGAACATCGGGGAGAGCTTCACGCAAGCGTGCAATGGCGTCCCAGTCGGCCTGGCCCGAGTAGAACTGGTTGGCGGTGCGGCCGTGCAATGCTACAGCTGCAACACCGGCGTCGCGGGCGATGCGGCCAGCTTCCAGATACGTGAGATGGTCCTCGTCGATACCCTTGCGCATCTTGATGGTCAGCGGCAGCCCACCTTTGGAGGCTTCGCGCACAGCGGTCTGAACAATGGAGGTGAACAGGTCCAACTTCCAAGGCAGCGCGGCGCCGCCTCCGCGGCGGGTCACCTTGGCGACGGGGCACCCAAAGTTCAGGTCAATATGGTCAGCGTGATCTTCCTCGACCAGCATGCGCACGGCCTTGCCGACAGTTTCAGGGTCCACGCCGTACAGCTGGACGGAGCGGATCTGCTCATCGTCGTCGTGGCTGATGAGACGCATGGATTCCGGGGTACGCTCCACGAGTGCGCGGGAGGTCACCATCTCGGACACGAAAACGCCGCCACCGTGCTCGCGGCACAGCCGGCGGAACGCGGTGTTGGTAATCCCGGCCATGGGGGCAAGAATCACGGGGGTGTCCACCGTAATGTTGCCGAGTTTCAGGGGCGGGAGGTCCAGTTTGGTATCGCTGGTGGGGATGTCTGTAACAGTCACAAATCAATTCTCTCAAATCTTGCCAAATTCTGCGCGGTGTCCCCGGCCTGAGATGTGGTGAATCCCCCGCCTCCACCGGATTCACGGACCGGATGTAGCTGCCTTCGTGAACAAGATCACGCAAAAGCCCGGGCGCCGTTCCGTTCTCAAGGGCACTCCCCCGCAGGATCCCTGGCAGGGGCGTAGGTTGTGGCTGGACTTCGGGAGTTGTTCACTGGTGGAATAGACTCCCGTCTGTGGGTCTCGGTGATATTGCTTGCCACACGTGCTGTGGGCTCTGCCCAGTAACCATCGATCTAGAACCCATCGATCCAAACCAAGGAATCCCGTGCCACGCATCTCCCCCACTAAGAAGGCCATTCTCACTGCCGCGCTGGAGCTCGGTGCAGTCCACGGTATTTCCGGGACCACCATGGATGAGGTAGCCGAGCGTGCTGGCGTGGCTAAGGGCAGTGTCTATTACAACTTTGCCTCCAAGGACAAGCTGTTCGAGGAACTGCTGACCACGGGAGTCTGTTCACTGGCCGAAACGCTAGCGGCTGCACGTGTGAGGAGTGCGGGTTTTGCCGCGATCGAGTCCATGGTTTCTGACATGCTGACCCTGATCGCCAGCAACCAGGCCCTGGCCAAACTCATGGCAGCTGAGATTTTCCGCACCGACAGGGCCTGGCAGACAACTGTGACGGGGCTGCGTCGGGAGGCCGTGACGGAGATTGGTGCAGCCCTATTGCCATTGGTCCCTGCTGGCACATCCGAGAGTAGCCGCCTCTTGATGGCCGGCGGCATCTTCGGAGCCACGCTCATGGGCGGGCTGGAATGGCTGCTGTTCAGCCCGGCAACACCCGTGGAAGAAGTCTCCGCCGCCATCCTTTTCACGTTCTCAGGGAAGCTCGCTTCTTAGCCCCCACAGACGCTCCCTCACCTTTCGGGGTGTTTTGGGCAACGCTCCCTCACCCGAGGCTGGCACGAAGAGCCAGGTGAGGGAGCGTTGCCCAAAACACCCCATTTGGTGAGGGAGCGTTTTCGGGGGTTAGAGACCCAAGATGGTGGTGGCGATCAGGAAGTAAATGATCAGCCCGGCCGCATCGACGAACGTGGAGATGAACGGGTTGGAGAACACTGCCGGATCCGCCCGCACGGCCTTGCCCAGGAGCGGCATGAGCCCGCCAATGCTGGCTGCCATGGTGCACACGCCCAGCAGTGTCAGGCCAATGACCCAGCCCAGTGGCGCGGAGAAGGCGAGCGTAGCGATCACGAAGCCCAGAGTTCCCAGCAGCAAACCCAGGAATGCGCCGACGCGCACCTCGCGGGCGAAGACCTTGAGGAAATCGCGCGGACGAACATCGCCCAGTGCCAGGGCGCGGGTGATGGTGGTTGCGGCCTGGTTCCCGGTGTTGCCGCCGGTGCCGATCAGCAGCGGGATGAACAGCGAGAGCACCACCTGCTCCTCCAAGGTGGCCTGGAACGCGCCGATGACTTGGACCGTGAGTGTGGCACCCACGGCGAGCACCAGTAACCACACCACCCGGGCGCGGACAATGGAGCCCACAGGAGTGGCCAGATACGGCCGGCGTAACGGTTCGGTCCCGCCCGAGCGGGCTGCATCCTCGGTTTCGGCATCCTCGAGAATCGCCAGGGCGTCGTCCACTGTCAGGACGCCCACCAGCCGGTCTTCGGCGTCGACAATGGGCAACACCAGAATCTTGGCGTTGGCACAGTACCGCGCAGCTTCCTCCACATCTTCGCTGGCAGGAAAGCTCAGCGGTTCCTTCATGATGCTGGCAACCAAGGCCGAATCATCGGCTCGCAACACATCACGCAGAGACACCACACCCACCAGATGCCGGCCGGTGTCAGTCACCGGAATGGTGTAAACACTCTCCGCGTCATCGAGCTGAGAACGCACGCGGGCAAACGTCTGCGCCACGGTCAGGTGCGGATGAGTGGTGACAAACTCCGGGCTCATGTACCGGCCAACGGCACCTTGGGCGTAGCCCAACACGGTGCTGGTCAGCGCCCGCTCCTTCTCGTCGAGCCCGGAAATGAGTCGGTGCGCTACGGTAGCGGGAAGCTCATCGAGCAGCGCCACCCGATCATCAGGGCTCAACTGCGCAAAAACTTCGGCAACTTCAGCTTCCTTCAGACCTGTCACAAGGTCTGCCTGCAAGGCGGCACCGAGGCGCTCAAACACCTCAACGGCACGGCCCTTGGGCAGCGTGCGGTAGGCCAGCGCCCGCTCAATGGTGGTGAGCCTTTCCAGCTGTTCCAAGGTCTCGGCCGTATTCAAGGGCAAGAGCGCCTTGGAAATGGCAGCCAGATCCTGCTGGCTCAATGCGCGGCTCAGCAGCTCTGCGCTGTCCTCAAAAGTCTGAACTGGGTACTTGATCATGATCCGAATCCCTCCGGTAAAACCACACGCGGGCATAACGCGGCGCTTGCCGCGGGCGTGTGCAGAAAATGGGTGTGTGGCGTGCTGCTACGAGGCGCTACCGCACGAACCGATGCCGGTGGGAATGCTCTTCTCAAAGCCTGAACGCAGCCAGAGAAATCATCCAAGAAGTGGCTACGAAGGTCACACGAAGCTAAACATCCGCGTGGTGCCACGAGTGAGGAGAAATTAGAAAGAGCGGGAATTCCGTTGGAGCCGGCGAGGCTCGCGCGGTGACGTAGATCGACTATGTCCGTCGTCCATATGCGGCTCACCTCCAACATTCCAAGGCCCATCCCGGGCGTATGTACTGCCCTCAAAGCGGATTCACGCAGAATCCGGGCGTCGTTGTAATCCTAGGCCACCGGCGCAGTGTTCCACGAATCAAGGGTTCACGTGATTGCCGACCCATTGTGTTCTTGGCCCGGAGCCCCTAAGAATGGACTATGACGGTCACCCTGAGGTCTCTCGAAACAGCTGTTCCACCCACCATCCTTATCCAAGAACAGGCACGCGATGTCTTTGCCGCCCAACCAGGCCTCACCCGGCTGGGGCAGCGGCTGGTGCGTACCTGCTTCGATTCGGCCGCGATCGACACCCGCCACACGGCCGTCGAGGAGATGAGCTTAGACTTCCGCGGACCCGACCCCCTGTTTTATGACGGCGCATCCGGACTGTTGCTGAACCCCACCACAAAAGTCCGCAACGATCTCTTTGCCACGGCTGCAACTGCCCTGTTCATCGAGTCCGCAAGCAAGGCTGTTGCTGCCTGTCCCGGAGTGGCTGCAGCAGATATCACGCACGTCATCACCGTCTCCTGCACCGGCTTTTTCAACCCGGGCCCCGACTACAAGATTGTCCGAGCCCTAGGGCTGAACCCGTCTGTGCAGCGCTATCATCTGGGTTTTATGGGCTGCTATGCCGCTTTTCCGGCGCTGCGGGCCGCCAAATCATTCTGCGAAGCTGATCCCAACGCTGTGGTGTTGGTGGTGAGCGTGGAACTGTGTTCGCTGCATGTGCGCACCTCCAATAATCCCGACACCATCATGGGATCGTCCCTCTTTGCCGACGGCGCAGCGGCTGCAGTGATTACGGGGCGGGAATTGCCCGCTGGCGGGATGGCCCTTGAATTGGACCACTTTGAAACAGTCCTGACGCCCGTGGGCGAGGACTCGATGGCCTGGAACATTGGCGATCACGGCTTTGAAATGGTGCTGGACAGCTACGTCCCCAAGATCATCGACGAACACATTGTGGGCGCTTTGGAACCACTGCTGGCCTCGGCTCCAGAACTTCAGGGCCTGCCCTACTCCGACATCCGCCACTGGGCCATTCATCCTGGAGGGCGCAGCATTCTGGACAAGGTCCAGAGCAAATTGCAGCTCAGCGACGAACAGCTCATTCCAGCCCGGGAAACGCTACGTAACTTTGGCAACATGAGCAGCGCCACCGTAATGTTTGTGCTCAAACACATACTGGAACAGCCGGCAGAATCCGAGCGTGAGAGCATCTGCTCCATGGCTTTTGGCCCCGGCCTCACCGTGGAAACCGGGCTATTCACCAAGGTGTCCGCTGCAGTGGCCCCCGTGCATGCTGCACCTACCGCGGATCGCGTGCACGCAGTGGAAGTCCATGCCTGAACACCCGCTCCCACCCCGCACCGAGCGGTTCCTGAATGGCCAGATTCACCTGAATGGCCAGGGATTCCTGGCTGTTCGTGATGAGCACGCCATTGAGGAAATGGACAAGGCCGATTGTGATCCAGCAACATTGGACCGCACCTACGCCCAATTTCCGGTGATCAATAGCGTGGTCTCGCGGTGGCACAGCGTGTACAAACAACGTATCCGCCCGCTGCTCTCGTCAACACGCAGCAGCACCCTTTTAGACATTGGCTGCGGCGGAGGCGATATCCCCGCAGCCCTGGCCCGGTGGGCGGCACGCGACCGGCTGCATCTGACGATCACAGCTATCGATCCCGATCCCCGGGCCATCGCCTATGCCCGGACTCACTTCGCAGGGGCTGGAGTGGAGTTTCGACAAACGCACAGCAGCGAGCTGGTCTCGGAGGGCGCTACGTTCGACGTGGTGATTTCCAACCACATGCTGCACCACCTGGCTCCGACGGAATTGAGAGTCCTGCTCACGGATTCGGCGGCTCTGGCTGAGGATTTAGTGGTTCACAGCGACATTGCCCGCAGCCGCCTGGGTTACGCGCTGTTCTCTGTGGCGACGCTTCCGTTGGCCGTGGGATCGTTCATCCGGCGCGACGGGCTGACCTCGATTCGCCGCAGCTATACGCCCACAGAGCTGCGCGCCATTCTGCCCGAGGGGTGGCGCGTTGAGTCCGCACGTCCTTACCGGAATCTGTTGCTCTATACGCCGGGACAGCAGCATGTTTGACGTCATCGTAGTCGGCGCCGGGCCCGTGGGATTGTTCCTCGGCGCGCTCCTGCTCCAAGAGGGTCTCACCGTGCGGATTCTGGAACAGCGCACCGGCCCAAGCACTCATTCACGCGCCATTGGCATCCATCCGCCGGCACTGGCGGCGTTGGATGCGGCGGGCGTAGCGGAGGCCATGATGACCGAGGGCGTGCAGATTGGCCTCGGCATCGCCCGCAGCACCGGGGCCGAAGTGGCCAGACTGTCTTTCGCGAACCTTTCCTCCCGGTATCCCTTCGTGCTGGCGCTCCCCCAAGCCCGCACGGAAGCGCTGCTGGAGGCGCGGGTCCGTGCGCTCGATCCCTCAGCTCTCGTCCGTAGTTTCTGCGTAACAGACATGCACGACGGCGGCACTTTCGTCACGCTCTCCGGCTCGCTTTCCGAGGCGTCAGCTGCCACGCATTTTCAAGCCCGTCTGGTGGTGGGTGCCGACGGTGCACGCTCGGTGGTTCGCAGATTGTTGGGCATCCCTACGAGCGGTCGTGACTATCCAGACACGTATCTGATGGGCGATTTTCCGGACACAGGAACAGACGGTTCGGCCGCCATTCTCTATCTGGAGCCGGCCGGGATCCTCGAGTCATTTCCACTACCCGGCGGGCTGCGCCGGTGGGTGGCACACACTGATTCGCTGCAAGAAGACGCCACCGCAGCTGAGCTAGCCACTATGATCAGCGAACGCAGTGGAGCACGTGTGGATGCTGGCGCTAACAGCATGCTCAGCGCCTTTGGTGTCCGGACCCGGCTGGCCCGGCACATGGTTGCAGGCAGAGTGGCGTTGGTGGGCGATGCCGCGCATGAAATCAGCCCCATTGGCGGGCAAGGCATGAATCTGGGATGGCTCGATGCGCTCGATCTGGCACCCATTGTGGTGGCAGCCCTCCAAGGCAAGCGAACCGGGACACGGCTGGCAGCGTTTGAGCGGAAACGGATGCGCGCCGCCCACACGGCGGCACGCCAAGCGCACCTGAACATGGCGCTGGGACGCAAGGCCCCGGCGTCGTACCTTCAAAAGCGCAACGCAGTGCTGCGCCGAGTAATGGGGCTAGACGCCGTCCAAAACCTTGTGGCCCGCCGCTTCACCATGCACAGCATCCGGTGAATCCTGAACCGATCGAGCCTGAGGCCGGCCGGTGGCCTTGACCACGGCAACCGCCACCGCCGTGGTGACCGGGATGGCCAGGACCAACCCGATGGAGCCGACCAGGATGCGCACAATCTCCTCGGCGAGCTCGGATCCGGTGAGGGCCAGGAGGAGTTGCTGGTCGAAGAGGGACACCATGAGCAGCACCGGGATGGCGCTGCCTGCGTAGGCAAAGGCGATGGTGTAAACCGTGGAGGCGATGTGGTCGCGGCCAATGCGCATGGCCGAGGTGAACAGTTCCCGGGTGCTGGTGTTGGGCGCAAGTTCGTAGAGTTCCCACACTGCTGAGGATTGGGTGATGGTGACGTCGTTGAGCACGCCCAGGCCCGAGATCACCAGGCCGCACAGGATCATGCCGGACAGTGACATCCCCTGGGTCATATTCAAGAGCTGGTAGCCGTACTCGCCCGAGTGGCCCGCCAAGGCTGCGGCATCCACCGCCCACCAGGCGAGTCCTGCCGTGACGCCGAGCCCGAACAAGGTGCCTAGCAGTGCGGTGGAGGTTCGGGCTGAGAAGCCGTGGGCAAAGTACAGCACCCCAAACATGATGGCCGATGAGCCCACTAGCGCCACCAGCATGGGTGGCTGGCCCTGCGCCAACGCCGGCAGAATGAACCAGCCCAGCACTCCGAACGCCCCGGCCAGGCCCACAATGGCCCGGAAACCACGCCAGCGTGCCACGGCCACCACCACGACGGCGTACAGCACGGCTAGCAACCCCATGGGGAAGGTCCGGACAAAGTCCATGAACACATACTGGGGGCCGTTGGCTTCCACGCCAGTGACGGCGGACAGCCCGGAGAGGTTCAAATATCTAATGGTGTCGCCGGTGTGGACGCCACGGGTTTGCACGATGTCAGGGCTGATCAGCACCGGAATTTCTGTTTGCCCCTCCCCCTCAATGAAGGCGACAAAGCAGCTGGTCCCCGGGCTGCCGCCGGTATTGAGGGAGCAGTCTTCCGTGGCCGTGCGCAGCACCTTTCCGGAATCGATGCTTGCCCCAGGCGCGGCGGCATAGGGGTTGCCGCTCTGCGCTGGGGCAGTGCTCGCGCTGGGCCACATGAGCGCCATGGCCACAATGGTCAGCACGGCCAGGGGCACCAGAATCCAGCTCAACAGCACCACCGCCCGGCGCCGCATCGCCTTCCGACGGCGCAACTCCGGCCGGCTCAAAGTCGATTCATCAACGTGCGAATGTGAATGGCCCATGGGCTGCGATCAGTCCTTGTGGTTGTGTTCAGTTGCGGCTCGCCATTTTCCGGCTGGGCCCACAAGCGCGAGGGCCCCGCTGCGAGCTTGCGAGTAGCGGGAGTGCTTGGGGACTATCCGACGCGTCGGCCGCGGGCGGCCTTGGGCGTCTCCTTTACGTCGCCTACAAAAAATGACGGATCCGCCGCCGACCCAGCGGACTCAGCGTTGGTGCGCACCAGCGGTCAGAAAGCGGGACGGGTCGCAAACAGCCAAGGCATCCGGGCCGGCCCCTCGGTAGGAGGGAAGGCTGGGCTCTCGGAGCGGGGATGGATTTTCAAGGTCGCCCAGCGACCGAGGAAATCTTACTGCCCGCGAGAGAGCCCAGCCTTCCCGCTCGCGAGGGGTCCGACCCCGCCGCCGACCAACTGTTACTCCCCGAGGACCAGGGTTTCGGTGCCGCGGACCTTGGCTGCTCCGACGGCGATCATGGGGTTAACCACGGCGCAGAGCGCTTCCATGGAGTCGTCCAGTTCCAGGAGTACCGGGTACTGGTGGGTGATGAGGGCGAGCAGGTCATAGACGGCTTGCACCGCCGCATCGTTCTCCAGTGCGGGTTCTACGCCGAGGAACACCTCTGAGGCACTGGCCGCGACATCTTCCGATGCCTCGATGTGCCCTTGTGAGTAGCTGAGCGCAAAGGCTTGGATCTTGCCCTTTTTGCTCGGCGCAACGTCTCCACCAAAGGCACTGGCGGGCTCGGCCCGCAGCACCAAGGCGCCGTGGGCGCCAGTGAGATCGTCCAGGAACATGCGCTGAACCAGGCCGGGGCTCACCGGACCGGTGGGGTCCCACTGGTTCACGGACTCGTAGTATCGGCCCACAACACCGGTCAGCTCAACAGAACCGGTCGCCAGATCCTGCACGCGTGCAGTGGCTTCCTCCTCGGTGCCCTCACCAAACATAGGAAGCTTCAGCGCGCCGGGACCCACCTCGACAATCCTGTTGCGCTGCAAAACGCTCAGCCCCATGGCCGCGGCGAACTCCGCGCCCGAGGTGCCGGGGGCAGCCTTGGTGCGCAACGCCGTCGTGCTTACCAAACCGGCAGCAAGCGCCCCGTCTGCTTCACGGCGCAACATGGTCAGCAAGGTTGCACCAACGCCTGCGCGCCGGTGGTCCTTGGCGACCTCAACATAAACCCAGAGCCGGGCCGGGTGCAGCTTGGTCGAGTAGATGACGCCGGCCGCAACCGGAATACCCTGATCCTCAGCGACGATGGTGCGACGCCACGGATTAGCGTCAGTTGCCGGGGTCAAAGCGGCGCGAAATTGCCCGGCCGGGGCCGAATCAGCGTCTCCCCAAATCTCCAAGAGAGTCAGATCGTCGCCGTCCTCCCACGGCCGATACGAAAGTTCAGCCACTTTTTAGGCACCCAACAGACGGGCGGCCAGGTACGCCTGAACCTGATCCAACGGCACGCGTTCCTGGCTCATGGTGTCGCGTTCGCGGATAGTCACGGCGTTGTCCTCGAGGGTATCGAAGTCAACCGTGATGCAGAACGGGGTACCGATCTCATCCTGGCGGCGGTAGCGGCGGCCAATGGCACCGGCATCGTCAAAGTCGATGTTCCAGTGCTTGCGCAGCGTGTTGGCGAGCTCCTTGGCCTTCGGGGACAGCTCCTCGTTGCGGCTCAAGGGAAGCACGGCGGCCTTGACGGGGGCCAGGCGCGGATCAAGCTTCAGAACGGTGCGCTTGTCCACACCACCCTTGGCGTTGGGTGCTTCATCTTCCACAAATGCATCCACCAGGAACGCCATCATGGAGCGGGTCAAGCCGAAGGACGGTTCAATCACGTACGGGGTGAAACGCTCGCCCGTGGCCTGGTTGAAGTAGCTCAGATCCGTGCCGGAACCCTTGGTGTGCGAACCGAGGTCATAGTCGGTGCGGTTAGCGACACCCATGAGCTCGCCCCACTTGGAACCCTGGAAGCCAAAGTTGTACTCAAAGTCGATGGTGCCGGCGGAGTAGTGGGCGCGCTCGTCCTCGGGGACGTCAAAGCGGCGCATGTTCTCCGGGTTGATGCCCAGATCGATGAACCAGTCCCAGCACAGTTCAACCCATTCCTTGAACCACTTATCGGCGTCTTCGCCGGGCACAAAGAACTCGATTTCCATCTGCTCGAATTCACGGGTGCGGAAAATGAAGTTTCCGGGTGTGATCTCGTTGCGGAAGGCCTTACCGATCTGGCCAATGCCGAACGGGGGCTTCTTGCGTGAGGTGGTCAGCACGTTGTTGAAGTTCACAAAGATGCCCTGCGCGGTTTCCGGGCGCATGTACGCCATGCCGGATTCGCTGTCCACAGGGCCCAGGAACGTCTTCATCAGGCCGGAGAACAGCTGCGGCTCGGTGAACTGGCCCTTGGTGCCGCAGTCGGGGCAAACGATCTCGCTCATGCCATCTTCGGGCTGGCGCTTCTTCTTCGCCACGAAGGCCTCGACGAGGTGGTCCTGGCGGTGGCGCTTGTGGCACTGAGTGCACTCGACCAGCGGGTCGGTAAACGTTGCGACGTGGCCCGAAGCTTCCCAAACAGCCTTGGGCAAGATGATGGAGGAATCAAGGCCCACCATGTCCTCACGCCCACGGACAAAGGACTGCCACCATTCGCGCTTGATGTTTTCCTTCAGCTCAACGCCGAGGGGGCCGTAGTCCCAGGCGGAGCGTGAACCGCCGTAAATCTCACCGGCCTGAAAAACAAAGCCGCGACGTTTCGCGAGGGATATGACCTGGTCAAGCTTGGACTGAGGCGCCACTGTATTACTCCTATTACTTACGAGGCCGCTGGGTGCGGTCCGTCCCGCGCTCAAGCTTACAGTTCGGCGGCCATTCCGGAGGAATTGTTCCCCGCATGCGCTGAACTGGGGATGAATCCGGCGCCCGGTGCCTCATGCACCAAACTCACGGTCAGTTTGGTGCACAAAACAGGGCGTGTTGTTTTATGCACCAGACTCCATGGCCAGTTCAGCGCATAAGGACTATGTGAAGCACGACGCCGGACCCCAGACGTGCGCCGTTGGCGCACCGCTGCGCTGTTAGCGCGGCAAAACGCAGGTGGGGCTGCCAAATTTCACGGACTGGAGGGGTGCTTGGCCTAGCAGCCCCTGGCTGTCTACGTTAAAGACGGCCACAGTGTTGGAGTTTTGATTGGCAACGTACATCTTGTTATTGGCCACGGCGAAGTGTCGTGGCCACGTCCCACCGCTGGACAGCTGCTGCAGGAACCGTGGTGAAGTGGGTGCCGCATCAGTATTCTCCGGAACATTCAATCCGGTCACGTCCAACACCACCACGGTGTCCGGACCGCGAACTGCAGCATAGAGTTTGCTGCCATCATCGGAGAGCTGAATGTGCGAGGGGAAGAACTGGTCCGCATCCGCTACGGCGTGACTATTTTCCGCCAAGGGGACCTTGAACAGCCAGTGCCAAAAATATTCGCCGTGTGCGTCGCGCACAGTCCGCCTCATGACGTGCAGGTAGCCATCGAGTTCACCTGCCACCAAGAGAAACTCGCCTTTGATGGCAACATGGCGCGGACCCGTCCCCGGCGGCAGCTCTGCTGAGCCCAGGCGAACGTGGGACTCGGCGGAGTATTCATCCACCCTGTCCGAGCCAAGGTCCGCGACCAAAACGGTGCCCCACTCCGTGGCCGTGACCTGATGCGCATGGGATTCGCCTTGGCGATCCGACACGGGACCACTGCCCGGATGTGCCAGAACTATGGGCTGGACGGGCGCCCCGTGCGAACCGGAATTAATGCCCAGACCCACAACATCTTCAGCGGGAAGGACTGCCGCCGTGCCCGATGAGTAGTTGGCAACCCACACCGCACTGTCCACGAGTGCCACATGGCAGCTGTCGGCGCCTCCGCTGGAAACCCTACCCAGGACCTCTAGTGACCATGGGTCCACCGCGACCACGTTGCCGTGTTCCAATTCCTCAACAGCGAACAGAACGGCGCCGCCGTCCGCCATGAACGATGGATTGGATACGGCTGCGCCTTGTGCCAATTGCTCCCCCACGGTGCCATCGGCCAACAACGCGTAGCGCACCATCCCCGGCCCAGCACCATAACCTTCCTGGGTGTAGCCGCTGACAATCAGTTCGGGGGTGGTGGGCATGGCTGGCGCTCCTGGTCGTTGTGTCTTCTCACGCTGGAATTCTGCGTCTACGCTACCGCGCCCACCACCCAAAAGCCGTTGCATGACTGCGCAACACAAGGTACTGTGCATTGCATGGTACTCAATGACACTGTCAGCACCAACCTCCGGAAGGGGTTCTGGAGTACTGCGTCCTCGCCACGATTGGCGATGGAGAAATGTACGGGCTGGACATAGCCAACGGCCTCCAGCGCCGCGGGCTGCTCACCAGCGAGGGCACGTTGTATCCGCTCTTGGCCCGGCTGCGCCGTAACGGACTGGTGAAAACCAGCTGGCGCGAATCCAGCCAGGGCGCCCCGCGCCGCTATTACACCTTGACGGAATCAGGGCAGCAGTCACTGGCCGCTTTTGCCGAAGTCTGGGAAACCTTCAGCGCTTCCGTTACCGACACACTCAACTCAACAACCGGGGGAACACCATGAATCACGACATTGAGGCACCCGAGGTTCGCAATTACCTGGCCACCATCGAGGCCCGGCTGGCACAGCTGCCCTCCGAGCAGTCCGAGGAGATCATGTTCGGCGTTCGCGAGCACATTGCCGAGGCCATCGAGCGGGGCGGCCAGTCCACCGCGGAAATCTTGGCCGGATTGGGCAGCCCCGACGACATCGCCGCCGGGATGGCAGACGCTGGGGCACAAGCCCCCGGCCCAGTGCAGCAACTGCCCTCATACCAATTCCAGCAGTTGCCGCAACCGGCACCGCGCCACCAAGCCTCAACCCTGTGGGTGGTGGCAACCTGCATACTCCTGCCATTCGGTGCCTTCATGGTCGGAGTGGGCTGGCTCTTCGGCGTGGCCGGGCTGTGGATGGGCACCCGCTGGAAAAATTGGGAAAAGATCGTGGGTACCGTGGTTCTGCCAGGCGGGCTGTTCGGGTCCATGTTCCTGCTGTCTACGGGCGTCTGGCAGTCCTCCGGTTCCACCTCCAGCGTCAGCGTCTCGCCGATGGACGGCAGCACCACGCCAATGGACGCCGGCACCAACCCACTGATACCCGCGTTTCCCACCGTCGCTGCCATCATTGTGATCCTGCTGCCAATCGCGGTGGCCGTTTACCTGCTGGTGGTCGGGCTCCGCCGCGGCACCAAGCAAGCGTGAACCGGCAGCGCGCGGCAGCGGGTAAACGAAAACCCATCCATGCGGCACAATTAACTACATGAGTGCACACGAGATCATTGACATCCCCATCCGCGACGACATGATCCGCCTGGGCCAGCTGCTCAAGCTTGCCAGCCTGGTCGAGGACGGTGTCGAGGCAACTGAGCTCATCAAAAACGGCTTGGTCAAGGTCAACGGCGAGATCGATGACCGCCGCGGCCGCCAGCTCCACCCCGGCGACACCGTTACGGTCAACGGCGAATCGGTTCGCATCACCACCGGCGGCTGACGTCCCGGACGGGACCACAGGTTAAACGAACGAACGGCGGGCACCTTGGAGGTGCCCGCCGTCGTACTTTAAGAACTACTTAGCAGCCTGCGCGTTCAGGACCTTGTACTGCAGGAATTCGCCCACGTGCGCGATTTCCTGGGCGTTGATGCCGTGCCAAATGCCTGTGTAGAGGACCTTGGTGAGCTTGGCATGGGCGTGCATCCAGGTATTCGTTGCCTCGACGGCTTCCTGCGGAATGACTGGATCAGCTTGATCGCGCCCCCAGAAAATCTCCGGCTTCACGGCGGCAACGGCGGCATCGTCAAAGTACGGATCACCCTGCGCATCCACCACAAATCCGGACAGCCCCACCACAGCGGCGTAATCGGATGGGCGGTGCCGCAGCAATGACGTGGCCATGCACATGCCTTGAGAGAATCCCAGCAAACTCACCGACGTGTGATTGTCACGGAGCGCATCAATCCAGTGTTCGACGGCGGACGCGGCCTCCGTCACTGCCGTCACCGAGTAACTCAGATCGTTGCTCAACGGGAACCATGAGTAGCCCGGGCCAGCCTGCAGCGGCGCCCGGACTGAAGCGAAAGTGAACTCCGTGGGGAGCTGATCTGCCAAGGAAAACAAGTCTGCCTCATCGGCGCCGTAGCCATGGAAGATGACCAGAAGAGGAGTTCCGGCGCGCTCGCTTTCGGGACGTGACCAAAGGACTGTAGGGGTTGCATTCATGGGCCCATCTTTCCACGGAGCTTGCCCTGTCCAAAAAGCGGAGTAGCGAAGATGCCAAGTTGCCGGGCAGTATGGAGAGGTGAATGATTCAATACTGACCCACCCCTGGACCCGCTATGTCGCCTTGGGCGACTCCTTTACAGAAGGCATCGGTGACCCCGAACCTTCCAGCCCGGGCGGCTACCGCGGGTGGGCCGACAGGGTGGCAGAGGAATTGAGCCACGGCACCGACGAGTTCAAATACGCAAACCTGGCCATCCGCGGCCGTCTGCTGGGTCAGATCCTGTCCGAGCAGCTGGAACCGGCGCTGGCTCTGAAGCCGGACCTGATCAGCATCTCCGCTGGCGGCAATGATTTGATCCGACCAGGCTCTGACCCCGATGCGTTGGCCGAACAGCTTGATGCCGCCGTGGCCAAAATGGCAGCGACTGGAGCGACGATGCTGCTATTCAACGGTCCTGATATCCGGGACACTCCCGTTCTGGGAATAGTGCGTGGAAGGGTTGCCATCTACAACGAGCACCTGCGCACCATCGCCGCTCGGCATGACGCCATTATTGCCGATATGTGGTCCCTGCGGCAGCCCGCCGGTACACAAATGTGGGACGTGGACAGGCTGCATTTCTCACCGCTGGGCCACCACACCATTGCGATGATGGTACTCGATGCCCTGAATGTGAAGCACTCGCTGGTGCCACTGGAGCCCACGCCACTGCCACAGCAAAAGTGGCAGGCGGCACGCGCCGAGGATCTGGTCTGGGCCCGGGAGTTCTTGTTCCCTTGGGTACTGAGGCGCTTGCGGCACCAGTCCTCAGGCGACGGCATCTCTGCGAAACGCCCGACCCCTGGCCCGGTGTTTGGTCCGCCGGTTATCGCCGAGGTGCCCGGAGCTGGCGACTAGGCTCGGTGGCGGGCCGTGTGCTGGACGAGGGGCTTGGCGTTGCCCGATACGGCGTCGTCCACGTTTTCTCCAGCACCTAATGGAGCAGACACCAATGACTGCCCTCGCCGACGGAACAATATCGCGGACACGATCGCGCCTACGGCGAAGAAACCAGCACCCCACCAGTAGGCAACGGAGTAGCTGTGGACGGCAGCTTGGGCCGCAACTTCCGCTGATGGTGGGAGGTGCGCGGCGATGTAGTTGGTGGCCGCGGTGGCGGCGAGCGTGTTTAACAGGGCAGTGCCAATTGAACCACCGACCTGCTGGCTAGTGTTGACCAGGGCGGAGGCGACGCCGGCAAAGCGGCTGTCAATACCGTAGGTGGCCGTCTGGATGGACGCCGGCATGATCGAGCCGATGCCAAAGCCGATAATCATCAGCGGCGGCAGGAGGTCACCAGCGTACGTGCTCCCCAGATCCAATCGCGTCAGGTAAACCATCCCTATAGCTGATAGGACCATGCCGAAAGGGACCAGGACTTTGGGGCCAAACCGCGGGAGCGCAAAGTTAGTGGACAGCTGCGCGGCTAGGATCAGCATACCGATCATAGGCAAGAAGCCAATGCCTGTCTGAATCGGTGAATAGCGGAGCGAGGTCTGCACGTAATACGTCACGAACAAGAAAATGCCGAACATGCCAGCCCCAGCAATCAGCACCGAGATGTAGGCGGCTCCACGGTTCCTATTCAACGGAATATGCAAGGGCAGGATCGGATGGCTTGCGCGTTGCTGCCACAGTACGAAAACGACCATCAGCACGGCCGCCCCAGCAAGCATTCCCCACGTCAGCGGCGAACCCCAGCCGTCAGTTTCGGCGTTGGAGAACCCGTAGACCAAAGCGAACAGGGCTCCTGAAATCAAGATGGTACCTGGGATATCCAATTTCGGACGGGGTCCTGTGACAACGGAATGGCTGACGAAGATCAGTGCCCCAACCACGGCAACGACGGCGATAAAGACGTTGACATACAGGTTCCAGCGCCAATTAAAGTTTTCGGTCAAGAAGCCCCCTAGAAGGAGTCCGACGGCGCCGCCAGCACCGGCGATCGCGCCAAATACACCGAAGGCACGGGCACGCTCCTTCGGCACTGTGAACGTGGTGGTCAGCACAGCCAAGGCTGTCGGGGCCAGCAAGGCCCCGAAAGCGCCCTGAATGGCGCGGGCCAAGACGAGCATGCCGAAACTGCCTGCGGCGCCACCGAACGCGGATGCCCCGGCGAAACCAATCAGGCCGATAATGAATGTTCGTTTCCTGCCCAACAGGTCTGAGAGCCGCCCACCCAGCAACAGCAGGCTACCGAAAGCCAAGGAGTAGGCGGTGATAATCCACTGGCGTTGCCCGTCGGTAAATCCAAGATCCTGCTGGGCCGAGGGAAGAGCGATGTTGACCACTGTCGAATCCAATACGACCATTAGTTGCGCTAGGGCCACCGTGGTCAGCGTCCACCAGCGCCGTGAGGACACCTCTGGGGCGCTATTTATATCCGTCATCGGAACTGGGGTCTGGGACATAAGCGCCACTATAGGCGGTACCCGTTAGTTTCGGATATACCCAGTCTTGGAATCACCCATGAATAATCGTTGCACTGGAATAGATACCCAAGGACCCGCAGTGTTGCGCCGAAAATTGCCTTCTCGGCCGCGCCTGTTGTGGTGCGAATGTTTCACCAAACGCGGCGTCAAGGACAGCGAACGCACTGACAAAACGACTAGGATGGGAGGAGAGTCGCCTATTTTGGCGCTCACCCTAGAAGAGGTGTGTTGTGCCGGTCATCATCGAGTCGCTGGCGGTAGGCAGCCTCGCCGCGTCTTCTTCCTCATCATTTAGTACCCCTCCCTATTTTGTGCTGATCATCATTGGCGTGGTGCTGCTGAGCTCCTTGATCAAGGCGGCCTCTCGCAAAAAGCGCGAACAGCGCGCCAATCCGTACACGGCCACGAAACCGTCTGGCCGGAACGGGGTGGCCCACCAGCCAACGAACGCACCATACGTGGGCACCTTGCTCAACGGTGTTCCGTTGAACAACTACGACACCTCCCACGGCCACCAGACCACCGGATTCGCTAACGAACGCATGCGGGCTGAGGCCGAGCTCAAGCGTAAACTCGATGAGTTGGATACCGCTCGCCGCAACGGCCAAGTGACTGCTGAGCAGTACGCCGTCCACCGAGAAACGATCTTTAAGAACTTCTAGCTTCAATAACCGCTTAAATATTTGTTGGTCCCACCGCCGGGTGGGACCAACAAATATTTAAGCGCTCAAGATCCGAGCTGCCTAGGCTGCGAAGAACGAATCCCGCAATAGGGCGCCCACTGCGGCAACTTCTGTCAGGAAGCCGTCATGGCCAATGGGTGAATCAATGTGTCCCACAACAACATCACCGGGAAGCGCAGCCGCCAACTCCTCGGACTGAGAGGGGAAGTAGAGCCTGTCACTATTGACCGCGGCCACCACGAACTCAACATCGGCCACCACAGCCAGCGCCTCCTCCAAAGTTCCCCTGTCACGCGTGACATCGTGGCTCATGAGCGCCTCGGTGATGACAATGTAGCTATTGGCATCAAAGCGGCCCACCAGCTTGTGTGCTTGGTGATCCAAATAGCTTTCGATCGCGAACCTGCCGCCAGTGTCGGGGGCGAGCCTCACATGACTGATGGTGCCGCCGTCGTCCTGGGCCTTACGGCCAAAACGGCTACCCATCTCAGCCTCGGAACGGTAGGTGATGTGGGCAATGCGGCGCGCCAGCCCCAGACCAGCGATGGGGGCAGCCCCCTCGTAGTAGTCCCCGCCAGCAAAGTGCGGATCCTGCCGGATTGCGAGCACCTGAGCTTGGGCAAAAGCGATTTGCTCGGCCGTGCTGGCCGCGCAGGAGGCGACCACGGCGCAACGCTGGACGCGCTCCGGGTAGCTCACAGCCCATTCCAGGGCCCGCGCACCACCCATGGATCCGCCAATGACGGCGTACCAGGTAGTGATGCCAAGCCTGTCAGCCAAGCGCGCCTCCGCATCAACGGAATCGCGGATGGTGACGAACGGGAACCTGGAGCCATACGGTTTGCCATCGGCGGCAATGCTGGAGGGGCCGGTGGTTCCGTAACAGCCGCCAATCATGTTGGCACACACTACAAAGTACTTGTTGGTGTCGATGACTTCGCCGGGACCCACCAGGCCTTCCCACCAGCCGTCTTCTTCGGAATCGCCGCGGCTGACGTGGGTACTGCCGGTCAAGGCATGCTGGATAAGCACGGCATTGTCACCGGCGGCATTGAGAGTCCCCCAGCACTCGAAAGCCATGCTCACCGATGGCAGTTCGCCTCCGGCTTCCAGCGGCAATGAACCAATGTGGATAGAGCGCAGCACACCGCCCCCGCGCCCGACGGCGGCCGACCAAGGACCGCCGTCGGGCTCGGGAGCTACTGTTTCAACACCAGGGGAAATCGTGTTCCGCTCCGAAGCCGAGTCAATCACTTGAGTCACTTAGTTCACTGAAGACTTTGCCGCACGGAATCCGGCTTCAAGGTCTGCGATGATGTCTGCGATGTTTTCCAAGCCGACCGACAGGCGGACCAGCCCCGGACGCACACCGGCGGCCAGCTGCTGCTCGGGTGAGAGCTGAGCATGAGTGGTCGACGCCGGGTGGATGACGAGGGAGCGCACGTCACCCAGGTTGGCAACGTGTGAGTGCAGTTCCAGTCCGTCAACAAAGCGCTTGCCGGCCTCGGCACCGCCCTTGATATCGAAGGCCACAACCGCGCCGGTGCCCTTGGGACCGTACTTGCGGCCGCGCTCAAACCAGGGGCTGGAGGGGATGCCAGAGTAAGCCACTGCTTCAACGTTTTCATTGCCTTCAAGCCAGGTTGCCACCTCGACGGCGTTGCTAACGTGGCGTTCCACGCGCAGGCTCAGCGTCTCGATGCCCTGGGCAATGAGGAAGGCATTGAACGGGGAGATGGCCGAGCCCAGGTCGCGCAGCAGCTGAACGCGAGCCTTGAGGATATAGGCCAGGTTGGCACCCAGGGCGCTGCCCACGCCGAGGTCGCGGGCGTAAACCAGGCCGTTGTAGGTCTCATCTGGGGTGTTGAAGCCGGGGAACTTCTCGGGGCTGGCTGCGAAGTCAAAGTTTCCACTGTCCACAATCACGCCACCAATGGCTGTGCCGTGTCCGCCCAGGTACTTGGTGGCCGAGTGGATGACGATGTCGGCACCCCACTCGATGGGACGGATCAGGTACGGGGTGGCCAAGGTGTTGTCCACAATCAGCGGCACGCCGGCGTCGTGGGCGATGGCACTGATGCTTTCCAGGTCAAGCACGTCCTGGCGCGGGTTGGAGACGGTCTCGCCGAAGAATGCCTTGGTGTTGGGGCGGACGGCTGCACGCCATTCATCCAGGTTGTCGGGGTCCGAGACGAAAGTGGTCTCGATGCCGAGCTTCTTCAGCGAGTGGGCCAGCAGGTTGAACGTGCCGCCGTAAACGCTGGGACTGGAGACAATGTGGTCTCCGGCCTCGGCAATGTTCAGGATCGCAAAGGTGGTTGCTGCCTGCCCGGACGCCAGCAGCAAAGCGCCGACACCGCCTTCGAGGCTGGCGACACGCTGCTCAACAGCATCCTGGGTGGGGTTGCCAATACGTGTGTAGATCGGCTCCAGTTCAGCTAAAGCGAACCGTGCCGCTGCACTCTCAGCCGAGGGGAACACGAACGAACTTGTCTGATAGATCGGCAAGGCTCGGGCGCCGGTCGTGACGTCCGGCTCCTGGCCCGCGTGGATCTGACGGGTTTCAAATGACCAACCGTTACTCATGGATGGATTCCTTCACACTAGTGGCCTACGGCAAAGGTCTTCCTGTGCATCACTGCCGGAAAAGCCTTATGGAGTATGGCCCGCGCTTGCACCATGAACCGGTCGGTTCGGTGCCTGGTCTTCACCCGGGGCACCCCACCGCGGAAGGAGGGTTGCCGGCCAGCAAGCCGGGGCTAGTCGCTGACACTCATGACCTGCTTCCAGTGTGGAAGATCGCACGGAAAGCCGCAAGATTATGACGAGTTTATGACTATTGGCGAATATCTGTTTGAAAATCCGTACAAAAAGTGAGACTGGATGAATTAGTGACTGATGGCCGGCATCTTTGGGCCCACTTGCCCCTTTTGCCGCTCGAGTGTCCAGATAATGCCACTTAGAGACCGTTTTGAGCCTCCTAAGCGACATTATGTGGACACTCGACGCCCTCGGAGGGGTTACTTGCCCAAGCCAGCCCGCCGCAACGCCTCAGCCATGGCCGTATTAGCCGACGGCGCAGCGCCGGGACTCCCCTGGAGTGCACCCTTCTGACGTCCCGCCGGTTGAGCCGAGCCGGATTGGGCCGCGCGAGGCTGGGCGGAGCGCGGCTGGGCCGAGCCAGATTGGGCCGCTCGCGGCTGAGCCGAGCCGGATTGGGCCGCTCGAGGCGCAACCTTGGCTCCGCTACCCGCAGGTGAGGGGCGCCCTGAAGTGCGGGAGCCGACGTCGGACTTCCCACCACGCTGCCGGGAGTCAGCAGGGGATCCCGACTTCGCGCCAGCTCCAACCTCGTCGTCCAGGCGCAGGGTGAGCGAAATCCGCTTGCGATCCGGCTCCACTTCCAACACTTTCACGCGCACCACCTGGCCGGATTTAACCACGGTGTGCGGGTCGGAAACGAAGCTGTTGCTCATGGCCGAAACATGCACCAGGCCATCTTGGTGCACGCCAATGTCCACGAAGGCGCCAAACGCGGCCACATTGGAGACGGTCCCTTCCAAGATCATGCCCGGGTGCAGATCGGTGATTTTCTCGATGCCGTCCGTGAAAGTGGCCGTCTCAAAGCGCGGCCGTGGGTCGCGGCCGGGCTTTTGGAGCTCAGCGATGATGTCCTTGACCGTGGGCAGACCGAACTCACCCTCAATGAATTGGGCAGGGTTCACGGAAGCAACCGCATCCACTCCTCCGGCGATCTCCTGAGTACTGGCCCCTGCTGCGGCGAGGATCTTCCGGGCCACACCGTAGGCTTCGGGGTGAACACTGGAGGCGTCAAGCGGCTCCGCTCCCCCGGTGATCCGCAGAAATCCGGCGCATTGTTCAAACGCTTTAGGACCCAGCCGAGCCACCTTGAGCAGCTCGCGGCGCTTATTGAATGGACCGTTCGCATTGCGGTGAGCCACAATGTTTTCGCTCAAAAGAGGCCCGACGCCGGCCACCCTCGCCAGGAGGGCTGGAGAGGCCGTGTTCAGGTCAACTCCCACCGCGTTCACACAGTCTTCAACCACGGCGTCGAGGGAGCGGTCCAGCTTGGCCGGGGTGAGGTCATGCTGGTACTGGCCAACACCGATGGATTTGGGCTCAATCTTGACCAACTCGGCCAACGGATCCTGCAATCGGCGCGCAATGGAGACGGCACCGCGCAAGGACACGTCCATGCCGGGTAGCTCGGCACTGGCCAGGGCCGAGGCCGAATACACGGAGGCACCTGCCTCGGAGACCACCAGCTTGCTGACCAAACGGTCAGGGTTGATCCGCTTGAGTTCAGCCACAAGTTCAGTGGCCAGCTTGTCGGTCTCACGGCTGGCAGTTCCATTGCCAATGGCAATTAGCTCCACTTCATGCCTTTTGCACAGCGATAACAAGGTGGCGAGTGCTTCATTCCAGCGCTTGGCCGGCGCATGCGGATAGATGGTTTCGGTGGCGCTCACCTGACCGGTGCCGTCCACAATAGCCACCTTGGTGCCCGTGCGAAGCCCGGGATCAAGCCCGAGTGTGGCACGGTTCCCGGCGGGAGCTGCGAGCAGAACATCGCGCAGATTGGCGGCAAACACGCGCACGGATTCCTCTTCGGCGCTCTGAAACAGCCGCACACGCAGGTCCACTGACAGTCGGGTGAGAATGCGGGTGCGCCAGGCCAGCCGGGCGCTGGTCATGAGCCACGCATCGGCGCCGCGTCCGGATTCTGAGATGCCCAAGGATCGGGCCACAGCGTTCTCGTACGCCGCACGGGCTTGCGCTGTTGCCTCTTTGTCGCGGGTGTCGCCCTCAGCAAGATCCAGCGAAAGCGCGCCTTCCTTTTCGCCTCGCAGCAAGGCCAGTACCCGATGGCTGGGCAGGGTGTGCGGTGGTTGAGCGAAGTCAAAGTAGTCCTTGAACTTCTCCCCTTCAGCGTCTTTGCCCGCCTTCACACTGGAACGCAGCCGGCCGGTTTTCCATAGCCGTTCACGCAACTCACCAACCAGCGCTGCATCCTGGCCGGCGCGTTCAATCAGGATGGCCCGGGCACCAGCCAAGGCATCGTCTGCTGTGGCCACTCCGCGGTCTGAGCTGACAAACGCATCCGCTTCAACGGCCGGGAACTTCGTTGGATCTCCCAGCAGTGCATCCAGCAGCGGTTCCAGACCTGCCTCGCGGGCGGTGTCGGCCTTGGTCTTGCGCGTGGATTTGTACGGCAGGTACAGATCCTCCAGCTCGGACTTCGTGGCGGCGGCCTCCACGGAACGGCGCAGGGCTTGCGTCAACTTCCCCAAACCGTGAATGGTTTCCAGGACAACTACGCGGCGGGCCTCCAATTCACGCAGGTACCGCAGGCGTTCGTCCAGCTCACGCAGCTGGGTGTCATCAAGGGTGCCGGTGGCTTCTTTTCTGTACCGGGCAATAAAGGGGACGCTAGCGCCGTCGTCCATCAGGCCAATCGCGGCACGGACCTGAGCGGGGCGCACACCCAGTTCAGCGGCGATGGTGTTGATGATGCGCTCGGCCTGGGCGGCGGCTGTGGGCAGATTCAGGGGTGCAGCAGTCTCATTCACCCTCCAATTCTGCCCCACGCCGCAGGCTCTCCGGGACCCAGCAACATCACACATCCCACATGAGTTAGGTAACACTAAGTCGAGAGGCGGATCACAAAGTGCCAAGATGAAGTTATGCGAATGGATCATGTTTCTTACGCCAGTGAATCAGACGGATTGGCTGCCACTACGGAGCGAATCGCAACAGCCCTCGGGGTCAAGGCAGTGAAGGGTGGTGTGCACCCCCGCTTCGGCACCCGCAATATGATTATTCCCCTCACGGACCACCATTATGTGGAGATCGTGGAGTGCCTCAACCACCCGGCGTCGGACAAGGCACCGTTCGGACAGGCCGTGCAGGCACGCTCCGCTGCGGGCGGCGGCTGGATGGGCTGGTGCGTGGCCGTGGACGATCTGGCCCCCTTCGAGGAACGCCTAGGCCGCAGCGCAGTCCCCGGTAACCGCAAGTTCCCGGACGGCCAAGAGTTGATCTGGCAGCAGATCGGCATCAAGGGCCTGATCGCGGACCCGCAGGTGCCTTACATGCTCAAGTGGGAGGGCGATCCTGCCCTCCACCCCTCGCAGGCACGCCCCTCCGAGGTGCGCCTGGCTTCGCTGACCATCGCCGGCAGCGCCGAACGCGTCACCGAGTGGTTGGGTGAGCCCGTAGAGGCACCGTTGAACGATGTCGCCGTGGAGTGGATCGCACCGCGAGGCACCCCCGGCATCATGAGCGTCACCTTCGAAACGGCCAACGGCCCGGTGACCATCTAGTTTTTGAGTTGAGGGGGTAGTTGTTACCTTTCGCCCGTGGTCTACCGGAGGCGAAAGGTAACAACTACCCCCTCGTTTGAGTTGAACGGGGTTAGCGGCCGCGTTTGGTAACTTCTACCCCCGAGCGTGTCAGGCCTGGGCGTGGCAGTCTCAGGCGCGGCAGTCTCAGGCGTGGCAGACCCGAGCATGGCATCCGCAGCGGACGGCGGCGCGCGCTCAGCCGCCGAAGCCTAGCGCCGGACCGAGCGTGAACGCCGCAATATCCACTAGTGCGTGCGCCACGACTAACGGCGCCACACGGCCCCACTTCTTGTAGACCCAGCCGAACAGCAAGCCCATGGCGACGTTGCCAATGAACGGCCCGAACCCCTGATACAAGTGGTAACTTCCACGCAGCAGTGCCACCAGGACAATCGCTGCCCAGGGCCCCAGCCCAATTTTCGCCAGCCGGCCCAGCAGGTACCCGTTGAGGATGACCTCCTCCAGCACGCCCGCCCGAATGGCCGACAGCACAAGGACCGGCACCGTCCACCAATACTGATTCAGGGCGCTGGGAATGATCTCGGTGGTGATCCCCATGGCCCGCCCGGCAGCATAAAGCCCCAGCGATGGCACCCCAATAACCACCAACAGCCCCAGTGCACTTAGACCGTCGCGCAGCGGATGCCGCCAGTCCAGCCCAATACTGCGGAACACGGATTTCCCGGGCTCGGCCAGCAGATAAAACACCAGCATGACAGGCACCAGGGCAAAGAAAATATCCAGAATTTGGTACGTGAAATCAAAGAATTCGCGGTTGTTGCGCACCGCATTAAGCGTGGAGGTCCCCTGCGAAATGGGCGCCCGGCTCAGTTTATCCAGCAGCGACACCACCGAATATACGGCCGATTGACCGATCGATACCCCCAGCACCAGCAGTACTTCGGTAATCAGCCGTCGCCGAGACTTGGTGCCCCAGCCTTGATGGTCGACGGCGGATGCGGCACCTTGCCGCGGTGGCGACCCGGCACCGGGGGCGAGAGGGGCGCGGACGGGAGCAACGCCGTCGTGCTTGGAGAAGGAAGGCAACGGTTCAGTCATAGAGGTAATCATGCCGCTCCTGACGCAGTTGTGCATGCCAAGTCGGTAAGCTCGGGGAATGAGCGCTCCCCGACAGATCATCATGGTGCGGCACGGGCAGTCGGCGGCCAACGTTGACCAAACCCTGTACAACCGGCTTCCCGACTACCGCATTCCGCTGACCGAGCTCGGTGTTTTGCAGGCGAAGGCTGCCGGGGAGAAGGTCCGGCGGCAGCTAGACGGGGAGAAGGTGCGGGTCTATGTTTCACCGTATTTGCGCGCCTATCAGACGCTGGAAGCCATGAATTTGGGCGACCTTGTGGACACCACCATGGAGGAGCCGCGGCTGCGAGAGCAGGACTGGGCCAACTTCCAGAACCCGGCGGAGATTGCCGATCAGAAGGAACTGCGCAACGCCTACGGGCACTTTTTCTACCGTTTCCGCGAGGGTGAATCCGGCTCCGATGTATACGACCGGGTGTCATCGTTTATGGAGACCCTGTTCCGGCAGTGGGCCAAACCTGACGCCGCGCCCAACGCCCTGTTCGTGACGCACGGGCTGACCATGCGACTGTTTTGTATGCGCTGGTTCCACTGGTCGGTGGAGTACTTCGAATCGCTGAACAACCCGGAGAACGCCGCAACTCGCACGCTCGTGAAGGACGGCGACCGCTACCTCCTGGACAAACCGTTCGAGCAGTGGACACCAGCAGAACCCGGGACCACTGTCCTGGATGCCCCCGACCATATTTGGTGAACTCCGGCGGGGCCCGCGCCCGCACTACCCAATAAGAAACACTTGGCTGACCTAATTATAAATTTTCGACACCTAAGGGTAGCCTTGCCTGAGAGCTGAGGCACTCCCCAGTTTTTCCCATCCATGGAATCCCGGAGCATTGGGTGCTTGCAACACTAGTTATTGGCCTGCGAGAAGGCCTTGAAGCCGCATTGATCGTGGGCATGATCGCCGCTTTCTTGCGCCGCAATTCCGTCTCCCTCAAGCCCATGTGGCTCGGCGTTGGCGCGGCCGTAGTGCTCAGCGCACTCGTGGGCATCATCTTGGAAATCGTCTCCGCCGCGCTCCCCCAGCAGCAGCAAGAAGCCATGGAAACCGTCATCGGTGTGGTGGCTGTGGTGATCGTGACGTTCATGATTGTGTGGATGAGCAAAAACGCCCGATCCATGAAATCCTCGCTCGAAGCTCATGCCGGATCGGCCATCAAGGGCGGCTCAGTCGTTGCCATGGCAACCATGGCCTTCCTCGCGGTCCTGCGTGAAGGCGTCGAAACGGCCGTTTTTATGGTGGCCGCGTTCCAGTCCTCCCTCAGTCCAGTCGCCGCCGGAACCGGCGCCTTGCTGGGCCTGGCCATTGCCGCTGGGGTCGGCTTTCTACTGTTCCGCGGAGCCATTAAACTCAACCTGGCCAAGTTCTTCAAGGCCACGGGCGTCTTTTTGGTGTTCGTCGCCGCCGGTCTGGTCATGAAATCCCTGCGCACCGCCCACGAGGCCGGCTGGGTCAACGTGGGCCAGGATCCCACAGTTACCTTGGCGTGGCTCGCTCCCAACGGCAGTGCGCGTGCAGCAATCCTGACAGGCGTTCTGGGCATCCCCAGCGATCCACGCGTGGTGGAGGTCCTGGGCTGGGCCCTCTATCTGCTCCCCATGCTGGCGTTCATCCTGTGGCCGCGCACTTGGCGCCCGTCCGCAGCAGCCCTGCCGCGTGTGCAATTCATCGCCGCCGGTGTCCTCGGCGCAGCCGCGATTGTGCTGATCATCGCCGCCCCTCTTGCCATCCCCGCCAATCCCCTCTCGCCAACAAGTACGACGCCGGCCATCACCTCCGCAGGTGAGGCGGGAGTTAAGCTGCAACTCACCTCGGGCGACGCCGCCAGCGCGGACGTTGCTGCCGGAGCTAGGTCTGGTTCCGGAGCAGGGTCTGGTTCCGATGCCATCTCAGGTGCCGCTGCCACCGCCGAGAAGACGCTGCTCGTCACAGCTGCCGACGGCACCCAGAGCAGCTACCCGCTCACCCCTCATGGCAGCGAATCCCACGCCGGGCGCACAGTCTCCGCCTACACCGCTGTGGCAACCGCTGATGGACAGGGCGAACCCGCCAGCCTCTCCGTGACTGCCTTGACCGAGCTCAACGGCGGGCGGACGCCGGTGGGTATTAGCAGTTCCAGCAACCCAGGACCATTCACGGCAGTCTGGACCCACAAGGGCAAAATCTCCGTGTGGCTCGTCAACGATGCCATCATCGACGCCTCCAATACGCAGAGCGCCACCGTGACGCTGAGCGGCGGCGGCTTGAACACCCCGCGTACCATCGCCGTATCCGGCCACGACGGATGGCTGGTGCCCGAAGACGACGTCACGGCCGCCGTCACCGAACTCAACAGCTTTGAAGCGGCTAGCACCGAAAACGTGCTGTGGTCCCGCTACCTTCCTGCCGTGTTCCTCATTGCCGCGATGGTTCTGCTCGCTGCCGGCCGCCGCAACCGGCGCCAGCTGCTCGTTACAGCACCCTCCCCGTAACTCTTCCCTCCAGCGCTTGGCTTATGCCAACCGGCCCTTTGCGCTCCCCAAACGTCTTTCACCCGCGTTCTTTTCATCTCTACCTTCAAGGACTTTCATGATCTCCTTCGCCCCCCGACCCTTCCGCTCAGTGGCACCGGCCGTTCTAGCCGGCATGGCTGTGCTCACCCTTTCCTTGTCAGCGTGCGGCAGCGCAGCTACCACCAACGCTGGCAACGCCGCGGATCCCGCAAAGGGTGGCACAGCGTCGGTGAGTAATGGCGCAGCCCAGATCGCGGTCAGCGTTGAAAAGGTCGACGGCGAGGATTCTTGCGTCCCCAATTTCACCTCGGCCCCGGCCGGTCCCGTCACGTTTACCATCGCTAACAAGGACGCTTCCGGTGTCAGCGAGGTAGAACTGCTCAGCGATAAGCGCATCCTGGGTGAGCGTGAAAACGTGATTCCTGGCTTGAAGTCCGTGAGCTTCACCGTCACGCTCACTGGTGGCGAATACCAGCTGTACTGCCCCGGTGCCGGCAAGGAATACCAGCCGTTCAGCGTGAGTGGTGCAGCCGCATCCGCCGCCGCCAACGGTACGAGCGGTTTACTCAAGCAGGGCACCGATGGCTACGCCAAGTATGTCTCCGGTCAGGTGGACAGTCTGGTGCTGGCAGCGGCCACACTGCAGGCTGCCGTTGATTCCGGTGATGTTACCGCCAGCCAGAAGGCGTACGCCGAGGCCCGCCCGTTCTTCGAGCGGATCGAACCAGTCGCTGAGAGCTTCCCCGATCTGGACCCCGCGCTCGACCTTCGCGTGGCCGACGTCGAACCTGGAACAGAGTGGACTGGCTTCCACCCGTTGGAAAAGGATTTGTTCGAGGCTAAGGCCATCACGGCGTCCTCCAAGGCTCTGGCCGCTGGCATTGTGAAGAATGTTGCCACGCTGAAGACGCTGACGGCCGAGCTCGAGACCAACGCTTCCTACAAGCCTGAGGAGCTGGCCAACGGTGCTAGCGGACTCCTTGAAGAAGTTCAGTCCTCCAAGATCACCGGCGAAGAAGAGGCGTACTCCAAGCTGGATCTGGTGGATTTTGCTGCCAATATTGAAGGTTCACAGCAGGCGTTTGAGTACCTCAAGCCGGCGCTGAACGAGATTGATCCCGCCCTGACCAAGCAGATTTCCGGCCAGTTCGAGACGGTCAACACGTCGCTGGATGGCTACAAGGATGCCAACGCGCTGGGTGGTTTTAAGGCTTACACGGACGAGTTGAAGAAGTCCGACGCCGCCAAGCTCACCGCCCTGATTCAGTCGTTGCAGGCACCGTTGGCCAAGATCGCTGAGAAAGTAGCCACGGTCTAAATGACTGAGATCACTCCTGCCGCGGACAAGGTTTCCCGGCGCAGGTTCTTGAGCGGATCTGCCGCCGTGGCCGGTGCCGGGGGGCTGGTTCTGGGCGCCGCCGGAGGTACGGCTATTGCCGCCGCCGCGGCGCCCGAGCCGGTCTCCGAAGAAGTCCGCATGGCCGAGCGGGCTTCTCTGACATACCCCTTTTATGGGCAGCATCAGGGCGGGATTGACACTCCCCCGCAGGACCATCTGGTTTTTACCGCCTTTGACGTGACGGCGCTAACGGCCGTGGAATTGCAGCTGGTCTTGGCCAAGTGGTCGGCCGCCATGTCCGAGCTGACGGCGGGTTCCCCCGTGGGGAAGGTGCAGCCTGAACGCGAACAAGCCATTCCCGTTGATACAGGTGAAGCCACGGACATGGGGCCGCAGGGGTTGACGCTGACGCTGGGCTTTGGGCCATCGTTATTTGACGGCAGGTTTGGGCTGGAGAAGTTCAAACCGGTCGATTTTGCGGACCTTCCCGCCATGGCCGGCGAGTCGCTGGATCCGGCCTTGACCGGGGGCGACCTCTGCATTCAGGCCTGTGCCAACGATCCTCAGGTGGCCTATCACGCTGTGCGAAACCTGGCCCGAATGGCCCGGACCTCGGTGCGGACCAAGTGGACAGTGCTGGGCTTTGGCCGTGCATCTGCCGGAGCTGAGCAAGCCACGCCGCGAAACCTCATGGGCTTCAAGGACGGCACCCGCAATATCCAAGAACCCGCCGATTTTTCGGACCAGGTGTGGGTTGGCGAGGAAGCAGGCCAGCCGTGGATGGTGGGCGGCAGCTACCTCGTGGCCCGGAAGATTCACATGTTGATTGAGACGTGGGACGAAGACCCCATTGGCGATCAGCAAACCATTTTTGGCCGGACCAAGAAAGAGGGCGCTCCGCTGACCGGGGCCAAAGAGCACGACGTCCCGGACTTCCACGCCGCAGTAGCTGGCGGCACAGCGGATGAGACGGTCATCGCAGCGGACTCACACATAGCCTTGGCCGCTCACGAAAACAACAACGGCACCAAGATCCTGCGCCGGGGTTACAACTTCACGGACGGCCTGGATTCGGTGGGCCGTCTGGATGCCGGGCTTATGTTCCTGAGCTTTCAACGCAGCCCGGAGCAGTTTATTGCCCTGCAGCGAAAACTGGGGAAATCGGATCGACTCAACGAGTACATCCGCCATGTGGGTTCGGGCGTCTTCGCCGTTCCCGCCGGTCTGCCCGCCGCCGGTAGCTACTATGGCAAGGAATTCTTCGCCTAAACCCCTCCGGCCCCGGTTCCAGAACCACGAATCCGCTATTTCTGAGCACCCCACAACCACGAGTGTCCACATAATGTACGTTTCCAGCCTGAAAACGGCCTGAAACGTACCTTATGTGGACACTCAGCGATGGATCGGGTGAAATTCGGGTGAAACTAGACCGTTGCGGGGACGCGCTCGCCCTGAGCGGGGCCATCGGAACCACGTGTGCCGGTAGTACCAGCGGCGCTATCAGTACCCGCAGCGCTCTGCTCACTGGCACCAGAAGAAGAACCGTGGTCGTCGTCCTCCATGTTGATTTCATCGAACGGGTTCCGGCCGGCCAGGACTTCGCGGGCCCTTTCGATATCCAGCTCCTTGGTCCACTTGCCAATCAGCAAGGTGGCCACAGCGTTGCCGGTGAAGTTGGTGAGGGCGCGGCACTCGGACATGAACTTGTCGATGCCAACAATGACGCCCATGCCGTCGAGCAGAACCGGCTTGTGGGCCGCCAGCCCGGCAGCGAGGGTGGCCAGACCAGCTCCGGTGACACCGGCAGCACCCTTGGAGGCAATGACCATGAAGACCAACAGGCCAATCTGCTCACCCAGGTTCATCGGCAGGCCCATGGCGGTGGAGATGAACAAGGCGCTCATGGTCAGGTAGATGGCGGTGCCGTCAAGGTTGAAGGAGTAACCGGTGGGGACGGTGATGCCCACAACGGGCTTGGAAACTCCGGCATGTTCCATCTTGGCCATCAGTCGCGGCAGAGCCGATTCGGAGGAGGATGTGGCGAAGATCAGGAGGTATTCGCGGCCCAGGTAACGCATCAGGGTGAAAATGTTCAGGCCGGTCACCAGACGCAGGATGGAACCTAGAATCACCACGATGAACAGTGCACAGGTCAGGTAGAAGGCACCCATGAGGATGGCCATGGAACCAATGGCGGCCCAACCCGTGGCACCGACTACGGCGGCGATGGCACCAAAGGCGCCGACCGGAGCGAGCCACATGATCATGGTCATCAGCTTGAAGACCACTTTTTGAATGTGTTTGACACCGTTGAGCACCGGCTCGCCGGCCTTGCCCAGGGACTGCACGGCGAAACCGACCATAAGTGCCAGTACCAAAGTGGGCAGCACGGGGATGTCACCGGGAATCATTTCCATGAGGAACTTCACCGTGGAGTTTTCCTCGGCGCCGCCACCGGCCTTGTACGGCTGCAGGTGCAGACCGGCGCCCGGGTGGATAATGTTGCCCACCAGCAGACCAATGGCCAGCGCCACTGTGGACATGGTCATGAAGTACAGCAGAGCCAGGCCGCCCACCTTGCCCACGGTGGCAGCCTTGGCAATGGAGCCAACGCCGATCACGAGGGTGCAGAAGATGATGGGCGCAATGACCATCTTGATCAACGCAATGAACATGGTTCCCAGCGGCTTGAGTGACTTGCCAACTTCAGGGGCCAGCAGACCAATGGCGGCGCCAAATACCACGGCCGCGATGACCGCAATATACAGCCAATGGGTCTTATCCATTCTGCGCCGCTTGGGTTTGGCCGTGCTGAGGGTCCCTCGTCCTTGAGAGCTCATGGTGACTCCTTGCGTTTTGCTTTGCTGGTGTGCGCCGCTGGTGATTAGCATTGGTAGGTGGGCTGTGCGATCCGCCTCACATAAGATTGCCTCGCAACGTGACTTATCTCACCGTTGTGTTCATATTGGTCGCACGAAAGGTTATTCATGGTGTGGCGCGGCTGGAGTATTGCCCGCAGGTTGTTTGTTGCCAACCTGTTTTTGGTGGTGCTCTTGGCTGCCGGGCTGGCCACCGTGATGGTGTACGACGCCGGCTCCCGCACTTATGAGCAGACCAGCGCGCGCATGCTTGCCGTCGCCACCGCGATCGCCGATTCCCCTGCCGTGCTGGCTGCGGCTCAAGAACCGAATCCGAGCGCCATTCTGCAGCCGTATGCCACGTCCGTCATGGCCGATGCCCACGTCGATTTCATCACCATGATGTCTCCCGCAGGCGTGCGCTGGACCCACCCCGATCCACAAGAAATTGGCAAGAAGTATGTGGGATCCATCGCTCAGGCACAGGCCGGACACACGTATTTTGAGACCACTGCCGGAACCTTGGGCCCTTCGGTCCGTGTCATTGTTCCCATTCAGAACAGTGACGGGACGGTGTTGGGCATGGTGGCTGCCGGCACCACCGTGGACAACGTCCAGGTGCTGGTGGCGAGCAGGCTCCCGGCCGTAGCTGCTTTGGCAGCCGCGCTCCTGATCGCCGGATCTTTGGCCGCTTGGGCACTGGGCCGGTACCTCAAACGGGTCACCTTTGGTTGGGGACCTGAAGAACTGGGCCAGCTGTTTGCCTACTACGAATCGGTGCTGCATTCGGTACGTGAGGGATTGGTTCTGGTGGACACACGCGGCGCCATGGTGCTCTACAACGATCATGCCGCGCTTCTCTTGGGGATCATCAAGGCGCCCCCTGCCGGGCAGACAGCAGCAGCGCAGCCCAGTCTGGATTCCCTCGGGCTGCCTGATTCGCTCAGGGAGCTGCTGAAGAGCGGGCGGACCGCCACGGATGAGGTCCATCTAGCCGGGGACCGCCTCCTGGTGGTTAGCCAGCGCCCGGCTCTCGCTCCGGGAAAGAACGCCCCGGCGGGCACGGTGGCAACCTTGCGTGATCACACAGAATTGACGGCTCTGGCCAGCAACCTCAGCAGTACTCAAACCTTGGTGGAGGCCCTGCGTTCCCAAACCCACGAACATTCAAACCGGCTGCACGCCATCATTTCCCTGATCGAACTGGATCGTCCCCGCGAAGCCTTGAACTTCGCTACGGCCGAACATCGTGACACCGTGCGGCTGGGCGGGGAGTTTGTCGAAGCCCTCGATGAGCCGTTCCTGGCCGCACTCTTATTGGGAAAACGCGCCCAAGCCGCTGAGCTTGGTGTGACGCTGGAGCTGACAGCGGCCGGGACTCTGCCGCCCAACACCCTAGATCCGCGCGAATTGGTGACACTGCTGGGCAACTTGGTGGACAACGCCATGGACGCCGCCGCAAGCTGTGCACACAATCCCACAGTGTGGGTGGATCTGCTGGTGGCTGACGGCGAGCTCACCATCACGGTTGCCGACAACGGCCCCGGCCTGCCCACCACCGATCTGGATGTCCTTGGCAGAATAGGCACCACCGATAAGTCCTCGGTGGCCCCAGGCGGACGCGGCTACGGCATGGCTCTGATCCGCCGCGCTACCGCCGCTCTCGGTGGGACCATCACCGGGGAGAACGACGGCGGTGCCCTCATGACAGCGGTTTTCCCCGTGGACGCCCTTGAAGCACACTCCCCATCAACGAACGGAACACCATGAGCACCCCTTCCCCCATCCGGGTCCTCGTGGTGGACGATGAACCAATTGCGTTGGCCGCGCACGCAGCCTATGTGCGCCGACTGGACGGCTTTGAGGTGGTGGCCGAGGCACATGGCATGCAGGCGGCATTGGATGCACTGAACGATCCCGCCATCCCTGCCGTGCAGCTGCTTCTGCTGGATATGAACCTGACCGACGGGCACGGCCTGGACCTGCTGCGCCGCATCCACGGGCTGGGACTAGTCCCCGATGTTGTGGCGATCACGGCGGTCCGCGATGTCCACGTGGTGCGATCGGCCATTGCGCTGGGCATCACGGCGTACCTGATCAAGCCCTTCACTTTTTCCGCGTTCCGGGAAAAACTGGAGAACTACCGCAGCTACCACTCCGTGCTGGCGGACAGGGCACAGACCTCGCAGGAATCCATCGATCTGGCGCTATCGGCATTGCGGCCTACCGGGAAATTGGTGCTGCCCAAGGGCATGCTGACGGAGACGCTTCGCACGGTAGTTGATTGGCTCCGCACCCATGAACATCCGGCATCAGCCACCGAGGCCGCTGCCGAACTGGCCATGTCCCGGGTGACTGCACGGCGGTATCTGGATCACTTGGTGGAAACCGGTTCCGCCAGTAAGTCGCCACGGCACGGTTCCCCCGGCCGCCCGGAGCTGGAGTACCGCTGGCTACTCCCCCATTGAGCGGCTAGCCACGCTCCCTGCAACCCGTGCCCCTACAAGTCAGTGCTGAATTTAAGTCAGTGCTGAATTTAAGTTAGCGCTGAATCTCGGGGGCCACAATCACATGCGTTCCGGCCTCGTTGAAGGCTGCCAATTGAGCTGCCGTGATCCGTGAATCAGTAATGAGGTTGCGGAAATCATGTTCCTCCATGGTGGCGAAGGCCCGTTTTCCAATCTTGGAGGCGTCAGCCAAAATGTAGGCCTCGGAGGCGCGGCGGGCCATCTTGGAGTTCACCGACGCCTCACCCTCATCATTGGTAGTGGGGCCGGAACCGGGCTCGATGCCGTTGACACCAATGAAGGCGAAGTCCAGGGCCACGCGCGCCAAGATGGTGTCAGCGTACGGTCCCACCAACTCGTAAGAGCGCGGGTTAACGATGCCGCCGGTGACCATGATCTTGAAGTTGGGGCGGATGGCCAGCTGGGCGGCAATGTTGATGGCGTTGGTGACCACGGTCAAGGTGGGCCGGTTCGATTGGACCATCAGGTCCTCACGCGTGGATAAGACCTGGGCCAAGGCCGTGCTGGTGGTTCCACCACACAGCCCAATGACAGCACCTTTGGGAATCAGCGCACTGGCGGCATGGGCGATCTGCTGCTTTTCTTCGGCATGATCGTCGCGGTTGTACCGCCCAGGAAGGTCATAGGAAACAGAACCGCTCGTGGCCCCACCACGGGTACGTGTCAGCAAGCGCTCGTTGGCCAGTGAGTCCAGATCGCGGCGTGCCGTCGCAGGAGAAACGGCGAGTTTCTCCACGATTTCATCGACCTCCACCTGTCCCTCTGCGGCAAGCAGGTTCAAGATCGCGGTGAGTCGTTCAGTTCTGTTCATTGTTCAATCCTAGGCTGCGTATCGCAGCTCGCGTTTAGTTGTGGCTGTGGGTCGCGCCGGCAAAAAGGTCCAGCAACCGCGCAACTTCCGGAATCAGGGCTGCACGGCCGGCGCCAAGGTACTTGCGTGAATCCACCACCGCAGGATTTTCGTCCAGGTAGCTGCGCACAGCACGCGTGAAGAAGCCATTCAAATGCGTTGACACGTTAATTTTGGTCATGCCTGCGGCAATCGCTGCCACAATGTTCTCATCGGACACTCCAGAGGACCCGTGCAGCACCAACGGCACCTCCAAGGCAGCCTTCAGCTCCGCAATACGGGAAAGGTTCAGGGCAGCACTGCGCTCAGTCATGGCGTGCGATGAACCAACGGCCACTGCCAGTGCGTCCACGCCAGTAGCAGCCACAAACGCGGCAGCCTCGGTGGGATCGGTCAACACACCGGGGGCGTGCGCACCATCCTTGCCGCCCACCTTGCCCAGCTCCGCTTCAACGTACACGCCGCGCTCGTGGGCATAAGCGGCCACGCGGGCCGTCACCTCAACATTTTGCTCATACTCAAAGTGCGCGCCGTCGAACATGATGGAGCCAAAGCCCAGATCAACGGCTTGGTACGCCAACGCCTCATCTTCGGCATGGTCAAGGTGAACTGCCACCGGCACGGAGGCCTTGCGCGCAGCAGCCAAAGTGGCCAAAGCTACCGGCTCCAGGCCGCCGTGGTACGCGGCGCAGTTCTCCGAGATCTGCAAGATGACAGGGCGTCCGGCTGCTTCGGCGCCGCCAATGAGACCCTCGATGGTCTCGAGGTGGATCACGTTGAACGCACCCTGGCCGGTGCCGGCCTTCGCCGCTAGATCCATGATGTCGCGAGTGTTGCTCAAAGCCATGAAAGATCGTCCTTTGTGTTCAGTGCTGCCCAAAGTGGCAGAAGATTAGTGGTCGGTGACGATGAGCGCGCTGGCCAACTCGGCGTACGTGGGCGAGATTTCACCGGCGCCGGGCATGAGGACTGCCGCAGCACTCCATGCGGTGGCTTGGCGCAGGATTTCCCGCAGGTCTGCTTCCCCATTGGCAAGTGCGACGGCGGCCGCACTCACCGCCGCGTCTCCCGCACCGGTGGGGTTTCCGCTCAACGGTGCGGGGAGCCTGGCCTGCAGGTAGCGGCCGGGGGCATCAGCGCTCAAGGCCAGCATGCCTTCTTCACCCACGCTCACCAGAACGCGTCGGGCCCCCAGTCTCATGAGCGTTCGGGCAGCGGCAACCAGATTGCTCTCCCCCACAGCTTCCATTAACTCGTGGTTGTTGGGCTTGAGGAGATCCGCGCCGGCCTTGGCTGCGGCCAGAATGCCGTCGCCGGAGGTGTCAATGATGGCAGGTACGCCTGCCGCGTGGGCCAGTGCCACCAACGCCGGGTAGAAATCAGCAGGTGCCTGATCCGGCAGGGAGCCCGAGCCCACCAAGACACCTGGCCGGCGCACGCCGTGGGGCGTCTGAACTCCGGCAAGGTTATCCACCACAGCAGCCGCCAGCGCTTGCCATTCGGCGGCGGCCAGCGCCGGGCCAACCTCATTGAAAATGCTCGTGGTGTTATTCGCAGCGGTATCGACGAGCGCAATGGTGCGGCGGGTCGGTGCCGCCACGGAAACCAGTTGGTGCCAGATCCCGGCAGATTCCAGATCCTGCCGGAGTTGCTCCCCCGTAGCGCCGCCAGCGGTGGCAATGGCCAGCGTGGGGTGACCCAGCTGATGCGCCACGCGTGAAACGTTCAGGCCCTTGCCGCCTGCGCGGCTCAGCGGCGTCGGCACCCGGTGCGAGGAGCCAAGGTGCACTCCGGCAACCGTGTAGGTGAGGTCCACGGCAGGGTTCGGCGTAACGGTCAGGACCACGTTATTGGCTGGGCCGGTTGGCGGCGTGGCCGAGGCTTCGCCGGCTGGGCTCGCCAAACTGGCTGGGCTTGCTGAGCTGGCTGGGCTTGCTGAGCTGGCTGGGCTATTTGGGTCGACAGGGCTGTTGGCGTTCATGCTTTCGCCGCCAGGCTCCGTGCCTTCAGTGCCGAACCAATGAGTCCAGCGTTTTCACCCAACGCCGCATGCAGGTATTCGGGGCGGCGGTGGAACGTGAGCAGCTCATCCACGCGGGCGGCCAGAGGTTCAAAGAGGGCAGCTCCGGCCATGGAAAGCCCGCCTCCCAGGACTACGGTTTCGGTTCCCAGGATGGACACGCACTGGGCAATACTAAATGCCAGGGCATTGATGGCATCGCCCCATACAGCGCTGGCGGCGGCGTCGCCTGCGGCGGCCAGAGCCACCACGGTGCGGGCGCCAGCAACAGTGTTGCCGGTGGCCTCGGTGTAGCGCCTGGCAACTGCACCTGCGGAGCCCAGCGACTCCATGATGACCAAGGAACCGTCGGGCGCCGGGACCAGAGCATGGCCAATCTCGCCCGCATATCCGCCACCAGCCACACGGCGACCGTCGCACAAAACTGCCCCGGCAATACCGGTGCCAATCACCAAGATGAGCACATCCTTCTTGCCCACAGCGGCACCCAGACGGAATTCAGCTTCACCGGCCATGCCGACGTCGTGCCCGAATCCCACAGGGAGACCGAGCGCCTCGCTCAAGGTCGCCGTAAAGGGAAAGTCCTTCCAGCCCAAGTTGGAGGAGTAAACGCCAATGCCTGCGGTTTCATCCACAATGCCCGGCACCGTCACCCCCACGGCGGAGAAATTCAGCTCAGGGTGGGCCGCACGGTACACAGCCGTCAGCTCCACAATCCTGGCGCAGACGGTCTCACCCGAGCGGGCACCGTCAAGTGGCGTGGGGTTGCGCGCAACATCCATGACCTCAATGTCACCGCTGGTTATGTCGCCGAGAATGATCCCGGATTTCATGTCAGTTCCGCCAATGTCAAAGGCCAGAACGGCATCCACCAGCTCGGCGGTGTGCTGAGCGCCGGGATCGCCATCGCGGTTGGTCAAGGTGTTCATGAAAGTCTCTTTCGGCGTGCAGCACCCGCGGGCATCCATGATGTGCGGGACTGGTGGGAAGTAAACGGCAGGCACCCCACGTGATGAAGAACGTGGGGTGCCTAACATTTTAGTCAGCGGCAGAGCCCGTGCCGGGCTGAGGTGCAGACAGGTTCATCCAGAGTCACTCGTGGTCTGGATTGACTGGTAATTCAGAACTACTAGTCGTCCAGGATGACCGATCGGGTCAGGTTGCGCGGCAGGTCCGGGTTCATGCCGCGGGCGCGGGCGCGCTCCAGCGTGACGCGGTGCACGCGGGCCAGCTCCGCCAACGGGTGCACAGTGGTGTTGATGTACAGGGCACCGGTCTTGACCATGTCGCGATCCAGACCCTCGGGCTGATCGCCGAACATCCAGGTGACTCGGTTCGGGGCGGCGATGGAGATGGGGCCGTGACGGTATTCCTTGGCCGGGTACGATTCCGTCCAGCCCTGCACTGCTTCGCGCATCTTCAGGCCAGCCTCGTGAGCCAGACCCACAGTCCAACCGGTGCCCAGGAAGGTGAACTGCTCGGCGTCAATGAGCTCCTGCTCAACCGGGGCGGTAACGGCTGTCTTGGCATCTTCAATGGCCGCGGTCAGATCAACGCCAACGCTGGTCAGCAGGTACGTCAGTGCCGTGGTGGCGAAACGGGTCTGCACCACTGACTTCTCATCGGCGTAAGGAAGCTCGACGACGGCGTCAGCCAACGTCATGATCGGAGAGTTGATATCGCCCACCAGCGCAACGGTGCGCACGGTGCCCTTGATGGCCGTCAGGATTTCCAGCACCTCGGTGGTGGTACCTGAGCGGGTGATGGCAATGACGGCGTCATAGCCGCGCTCGGCACCGAGGAAAGCCTCTGAGGCAGCAAAGGCGTCAGTGACACCCTTACCGGCAGTTTCGCGCGCAGTGGCGTAGCTCTGCGCCATGAACCACGAGGTACCGCAGCCAATGACGGCCACGCGCTGTCCATCAGCAGGCAACAGATTCTCGCTCTTGGACTGGGCAATGGCCTTGGCCCAAACTTCGGGCTGGCTGACAAGTTCGGCGTCCATGAAGGGGCCAAGCTGGGTGTTCTCGCTCATGTACGCGCATTCTCCTTGATAGGCGCTTCACGGCTGCCACAGAGGCGTTGCGTAAAGCATTTTCGTTGACAAAATTCTAACACATCTTGATCGCTTGCGCGCTGAAAACATCACAAACAATCACTTTCGCGACGGGCGTGCCCTGGGCATTGTTTTCCCTGGGCGCCGTAAAGATGCTTGTCATCCGAGTCATGTGGGGACAATAATGATACTTTGTTATGGATAACAGCGTGATGCAGGTCATACCTTTCACGCTGCGGCTGTAACAAGCGTCATCAGACCAAGCGCGCAAAAATGCGTGCTTGGGCCCGCACAGAAGATGTTCAAGGAGTTCTTGATGTCACTCGCTCGACACCACCGCAAGTGGTTGGGGATGGGAGTTGCTGGCGCCGTCATGGCCGGCACCATCATTCCCCTCGCCGCGGCTATTCCTGCCATGGCGGCAGAGGGTTCGGCGGTGATTGCCTCCGGGGAATTATCCGTTGAGGTCTCCACCGCGTTCCCCCAAGCGCTGAAGTACACGCTTGCCGGCAAATCCATGACTGGCGCCACTGCCGTCGCCACCACAATGCGCATCAACGCCGTGGATCAAGCCGTGACGGTGACTTCTAAGCTCGCCGCCGACGGCACGTCCATCGATTACGACATCGCTGTCCCCGGAATGGCCGGCGTCACCATGAAGGCCAAGCTCTCGGTCAAGACGAACGTGCTCACGTTCAACATCACCGAGATCAAGGAAACTGGTGCCGCCAAGGTCAACCGCATCCAGATTGTGGACCAGGACCTGGTGACCATCTCCTCGGCCGAGTCCGGCTCATCCGTGGCAACCGCGGTGGTCTCCACGGACAGGGCCATCTCCGGTGACACCATCACTCCCATTACCGCGGGCACAGCCGTTGACGCGGCCGCCAAGACCTCTATGGTTGCCATTGCCAACAACGGCAACCTGGCCGCAGGGTTCGAGAGCAACTCACTCTACGACGGCGCATGGTCTCCCGCAGACAACGGCTTGGCCGCATCGGAGCGGGGCCGCTTCTGGCGCCAAATCAAGGCCGACGGCGGCAACAAGAAGGTTGGCATCTCCTCCGGCGCATGGCTCTACCGGGCTAAGGACTCCACGCAAACCGAACCGCTTCCCGAGGCCAAGGTCATCATCACCGGTGACGCCAATGCTGATGGAACCATCAACTGGCAAGACGGCGCCATTGCTTCGCGTGACATCCAGTACAGGCCCAAGGGCTGGGAAGATGTCAAAAACCGTGTTGTTCAAAACATCCCCTTTAACTTTGCCAGCCAGGCAACCAACCCGTTCCTGCGCACCCTTGACGATGTCAAGCACATCGCCTTGGCCACGGATGGATTGGGCCAGTTCTCCTTGTTGAAGGGCTTCACCTCTGAAGGCCACGACTCCGCCAATACGGACTTCAGCGGCAACTGGAATGAACGCGCCGGCGGCATCAAGGATATGAACTCGCTGCTGGTCCAGGCCAAGGATTATGGTGCAACGTTTAGCGTGCACATGAACAACACCGAGGCCTACCCGGAGTCCAAGGCTTTCAGTGACAGCTTCATCAAGGCGCCTGCTAGCAAGGGCTGGAACTGGTTGGAGCAGTCCTACTACATTGACCAGCGTCGCGACGTCCTCTCCGGGGACCAAAACAGCCGTATTGCAGGCCTCGATGCAGCAGCGGATGACAACCTCACCGCCAACTACATTGATGTGTATTACGAGTCCGGCTGGGTCGGCGAGCGCCTGCAGCGAAACATCATGGACACCGGTTTCTCGGTATCCTCCGAGTTCGCCAACTCCATGGTCCGCAATAACACGTGGTCTCACTGGGCCGTCGATGAAAAATACGGTGGAAGCACGCTGAAGGGCTGGAACTCGGAGATTATCCGCTTCGCCCAGAACACCCAGCGCGATATTTGGAACCCGGATCCCCGGCTGGGCACCCAGCACATCATTGAGTGGCAGGGCTGGACCGGCCAGAACGATTACAACGCGTTCATGAAGAACGTTTGGGACAACAACGTTCCGGTGAAGTTCTTGCAACAGCAGGAAATCAAGACGTGGACACCTGCGGCGATCACGCTCGAGAACAACCTGAGCGTGACGGGAACCTCCTTGGACAACCGGATCATCACCCAGGACAGTGTTGAGGTTCTCAAGGGCCACGACTATCTCCTGCCGTGGGCCAGCGAGATGGTGGAGTTTGGCGAAACTGCCACTAACGACGCCGACAAGCAGACCAAGCTGTACAACTACAGCCTGGCGGGTGGAGCCCAGAGCTGGACACTGCTTCCCGAGTTTGCCAATCAGACCTCCTTGAAGCTGTATGAGCTCACGGATCAGGGACGTAAATTTGTCAGCGATGTGGCCGTGACCGGCGGCAAGGTGACCTTGTCTCCGAAAGCCAATACTGCCTACGTCCTGGTTCCCACTACGGCTCTGGCCACCACACCTGCCATTTCCGCCTCGGAGACCGTCATTCCCAACGCCGACACCACCTGGGGCTACGGCATGGGCGTCAATGATCCTGGCTTCAACTCCGGCTCCTTGGCGGCGTGGAATCCTCAGGGCAATGTAACGCTGGCGCGTTCAGCCAAGGGCCTGACCTCCGCACGTTTGGGCGATGGTGCTTCCAGCATCACGCAGACTCTGGGCGCACTCACCAAGGGCACATACTCGGTCAGCGCCTGGGTTGAAATTGACCCCACGCTGGACAGCAAGGAAACGTACCCGCGCGGCAAGCGTGAGACGTCTCTCAGTACAACGGTGTCCGGCTCACCAGCCGTCACCAACATCATCAACTCCTCTCCCCTGTTCAACACGGTGGCGGCGGATCAGAAGAACCGCACCTTCGCCCAGCGTGTGAGCGTCCTCGTTGATGTGAAGAACGATGGCGATACGCCTGTTCTAAAGATCTCCGCGGGAGCCGGAGCAGCGGCTGTTCTGGTCGATGACGTTCGCGTGGTCAAGACCGCAAAGGTGAGCGCGGCCGACGTCGTCCCTGGTTCCCCCACAGGAGTGGTGCTCGCAGAGGACTTTGAAAACGTTGACCAGGGCTGGGGCCCGTTCGTCAAGGGCAACGCCGGTGGCAACACTGATCCGCGCACGCACCTTGCCCCCATCCACGCACCGTTTACGCAGAAGGGGTGGAATGGCAAGGTCATGGATGATGTCCTTGACGGCGAATTCTCCTTGCACGCTCATGAGGAAAACGGTGGGCTGGTTTACCGGACCACCATGTCCACCATGGCGTTTAAGCCGGGCCATGACTACCAGATCTCCTTCAACTACCAGTCAACGAAGCCCAATGAGTACTCCTGGGTTGGCGGCTATGACGGTTCAGCTGGAGCAGTTCAGACACAGTCAACGCCGTTCCCGGCCATGCACCAGACAAGCCGTTGGGTGCAGAACTTCACTGCGAGCGCCTGCGGCGATAGCTTCGTAGGTTTGCTGCGCAACGGTTCCACAGCGGCAGATTTGTCCTTGGATAACCTGCTAGTGCGTGACCTGGGCGAATCGTCAACAACCCCGGCGTGTGCCCAGTTGTCGATTGGCCAGAGCGGACCCATCATTGAGCAAGGTGCTGACAACGAGTTCACCACCACCTTGGTCTCCAATGAGCCCGCTGCCGTGTCCAACGCAAAAGTTACGTTGCAGCTGCCTGCCGGCTGGAGTGCAACGCCGGTAACGTCAGCTACCGCCGCAACTCTTGCCCCGGGCGCCAAGCTGGTCACCCGGTGGAATGTGGTGGCACCGGCGTCAGCCGATGGAAGTTACAACATCACGGCGAACTCCGAGTACACCACTACTGTGGCTCCCCTCGGGGTGCGCAAGGCCGAGTCCACCTTGGGTGTCTACACCATGCCTCACCCTCCCACAAAGGATACTTATGCCTCTGATATGCAGTGGATCGGCACCCCCGCCAATGGTTGGGGACCTGCCGAGAAGGATCTAACCAACGGCGAGCAGGGCGAGAAGGACGGCCCGGCTCTCATGCTGGATGGCAAGGTCTACAACAAGGGCCTTGGTGTTCACGCAGCCTCATCCATCAAGTACTTTGTGGGGGCACAGTGCACCAACTTCTCTGCCGTCATTGGCATTGATGATTTCCAGGCAACACGCGGATCTGTCATCTTCAAGATTCTTGGCGACGGCAAGGAACTCTACAACTCCGGTGTTCTGACCGGATCCTCCGCGGCACTGCCGATCACCATTGACCTGGAGGGCGCCAAGTACGTTGACTTGGTGGTTGACCCCAATGGCAGCAACGGTAATGACTGGGCTGACTGGGCCGATGCGAAGTTCCTCTGCTCCGATGAGTCACCGGCCTTGGCACTTGTTCCGGTGATCAACCCTGGCGGTCCGCTGGAGCAGGGCAAGGCCTACACCATTACGGTGGCTGACTTGTTGGCCGGATCCGAGGCCACCTTCACTCTGGGCACCGTGGAACTGGGCAAGGCAACAGCCAACCCAGCAGGCGTGGCCACCTTTAGCTACAAGGTTGCCGCCGATGCGGCCCTGGGCGATGCAAGCATTACGGTTGCTGGCACCGACAGCAACGGCAAGCAAGCCACCGGATCCATCGCCATCAACACTGTTGGCGAACCTCCGGCAGCTCCCACCAAGGACGTCTTTGCCAGTGACTTGGAGTTCGTCGGCACCCCGGAGAACGAATGGGGTCCTGTTGAGCGCGATCAGAATAACGGCGAAAGTGCCGAGGGCGACGGCGCTCCCCTCACCATTGACGGGAAGGTCTACGAGAAGGGGCTCGGCGTTCACGCTGATTCCAGCATCCGCTTCTACCTCGGCGGACAATGCACCACCTTCAGTGCCATTGTCGGCATTGATGATGCGAAGCTGCCCAAGGCTCACCGCGGCAACGTGGTGTTCACCGTTGTAGGAGACGGCAAGACGTTGGCCACCTCACCGCAGCTGACCGTTGACGATGTCGGCTATACCTTCAAGGTCGATGTCACGGGTGTCCGCTACCTCGATTTGAACGCGGCCAAGATCAAGGTCGCCGGCTTGAACGGCGACGAGTGGGCTGACTGGGCAGACGCCAAGTTCAGCTGTGGCGATGAGGTTCCTGCCTTGACGCTGGCTCCCGTGGTGGAGGGCGGCAGCGCGCTTGAACAGGGTTCCACGCACAAGGTGACCGTGGCTGATCTGAAAGCTGGCTCCACAGCCACCTTGACACTGACAACGGGCGAGGCTGCACAGGCCGCCTTGGCCGCACAGGCCGCTGACAATGGCCTCACGGCTGTTGCCAACGATCAGGGCGTGGCCACGTTCAGCCTGGTAGTACCGGCTGATGCAAAGGTGGGCCCGGCGACCCTGACCGTCACGGGTACGAATAGGAATGGCACGGCAGCCACGGGCACGCTCAACCTGAGCGTGAGCGCACTGGCAGTGGAACCAACCGATCCTCCCACCACCGAGCCCACGGTTCCGCCGACAACGGAGCCGACCACCGAGCCCACGGAGCCCACGGAGCCGCCAACCACGGAGCCGACCACAGGACCCACCACGCCGGGTGCCACCACACCCCCGGCAACGGGTACGCCCACCACACCAGGCGCAACCGCACCCGGTGCAAGCAACCCGGCAGCAACAACTCCGGGCACCACAACCCCCGGTGCAACTCAGCCAGGTGTCAGCACGCCGGGTGCAGTAGCCACCACGGATCCTGCCGTAGGGGAAGAACTCTCCCACACAGGTGCCAACGGTCTTCTGCCGATCCTTGGCTTGGCCTTGCTGGCCCTGTTTGGCGGTGCGGCAACCTTCTTGGTCCGCCGGCGCCGCAACCATGGCTAACTGGTAAGTCAGGGCAGTAAAAAGAGGGGCGTTGGGCTTGTGAATTTCACAAGCCCAACGCCCCTCTTTCATGCTGGTAACCGTAGCTATCCCCCAGCTATTCGCCTAGCCGCGGTTAGGCCTTCCGAACCCCGGCCCGCCACACCCCGGCTGTCAGCGGCATGCCCGGACGGTACGCCAAATGCGTCGCTGACGGCGCTCGCAGCATGTGCACATCTGCACGGTGACCCACAGCCAGCGAACCCACAGCTCGCTGACCATCCTCGTCCCGGCCGGATTCGACCCCCAGCGCCAGCGCTCCCCCATAGGTCGCCGCCCGGACGGCTTCATTGATACTCAGCCCCATCTGCAGCACGGCAGTGGCCACACAAAATGCCATCGAGGACGTGTACGACGTGCCGGGGTTGCAGTTGGAGGCGATGGCCAGTTGCACGCCGGCATCCAGTAGCGTCCGGGCGGGAGCCAACGGAGCTCGGGTGGAGAGATCGCAGGCCGGAAGTACCGTGGCGACTGTGCCGCGCTGCCCCGCCCCGCGCCCCGCATTGGCAACCTCATCCCAACCGGACCAGGACTGTGCAAGGAGCGCAACGTCGTGCTCCGTCAGGAAATTCACGTGGTCAACGCTCGCCGCGCCGTACTCCACAGCGAGCTCAACACCCGCTCCGTGACCCAGCTGGTTGCCGTGCACGCGCAGACCCAAGCCGGAGTCGCGGCAGGCGGTGAGCACCGCTCGCGACTGTTCCGGAGTGAAGGCGCCACGCTCACAAAAGACGTCGGCCCAATCAGTGTAGGGGCGCACGGCATCGAGCATGTCGGTGCAGACCAGCTCGGTGTAGGAGTCGGCGTCCATGCCGCTGGGGACCAGATGTGCGCCCAAAAGGTGACCTGATCGGCAATGGTGGAGGCGATTCTGGCGCTCCGACCCTCCTGCTCGACGTCCAGGCCGTACCCGGTTTTCGTCTCGAGATAAGTAGTTCCCTGGGATACGGCTTCCGCCACGCGGCCCAAGCCGAGGCGGGTGAGATCGTAGTCGGTGGCCGCGCGCGTTGCCTCCACGGTGACCGCAATTCCGCCGGCGCTATAGCTTTCGCCGGCCATGCGCGCCTCGAATTCGGCCGTCCGGTCCCCGGCAAAGATGAGGTGCGAATGCGAATCCACCCAGCCAGGAAGGACCGCCCTCCCCTGCGCATCCGTGTGCTTATCGGCGGCCGGCGCCTCGCTGCTGGGGCCGATCCAGGCAATGCGCTCGCCCTCAAGCACCATGGCCGCGTCGCGCAGGGTGCCAAGCTCCCCGTCTTGGGTCATCAGTTCGCCAATATTGCTGATCAGTTCGCTCATGGCCCTAGCGTACGGCGGCGGAGGGCTGGTTTGGGCGCCTCGGCGCCGAGTTAAGTCTGGGATAACGGACACCAGCACGCCGACCAGCTTGCGGGAGGGGGAAACTTGACCGGACAATGGACTTCATGACCTTTGTTTCCCTCTTGGCCTTTGCCGGACTGTGCCTCATGCTGGCCCTCATTCCCGGACCTGACACCTTTATGGTGCTGCGCATTTCATTGAACCGAGTGGGCGCGGGCATTTCTGCGGCCGCCGGTTCCGGCACGGGCGCATTGGTCTGGGCGGCCTTGGTGGGCTTTGGCTTGGCCGCCATTTTGGAACAGTCCGCGGAGGTATTCCGCTGGATCAAGATTGCCGGTGGTTTGTACCTGCTCTACTTGGGAATCTCCTCATTTTTGAAGGCGCGCAAGGCCGCCAAAGCCGGGATTGCCGCGGGCGGCGACGGTCACCAACCGCTGGTCTACAGCAAGCGTGCCGGCTATGGCGCCGGCGTCGTATCCACCCTGCTCAACCCCAAAGTGGGCCTATTCTACCTAGCCGTTGTTCCCCAGTTCATCCCTCAGGGCGCCAACACCCTGGCTATTGCCATGATTCTGGGACTCACCTTGGCGATCATCGGTTTCCTCTACCTAGCCACCATCGCATTCCTCGCCTATCGGGCCATGAAATGGCTGCGCAAGCCCAAGGTCAATACCCTCATTGAACGCATCAGCAGCGGCATCTTGGCCGTGCTGGGCGTGGGCGTGGTGGCCTCCGGGGCCACCAGCTAGTTCAGTCCAGCACGCTGAGGACTCAGCGAAGCGGCCAACGCGCTGTCCTCATCAGGTAGTGTCCCGGTGACTAGCTGCGCAGCCATAGTGGCCAGTGCCGCCGACGTTTGAATACCGTAGCCGCTCTGCCCGGCCAGCCAGAAAAAGTTGGGCACGTCAGCATCCATTCCCACCACCGGCAATCCGTCGGCCGGCTGGGTGCGCAGCCCCGTCCATGCCCGGACGACGCCGGTGATCCCCAGAGTGGTCACGGCATCAATGCGCTGGATCAGTTGGGCGATGTCTGCCTCCACCACTTGTGCGTCACCTGGCTCGGCCAGGACGCTCTCACAAGGGGAGATCAGGAGGTGCCCGCCGTCGGGCCTGTAGTAGAAGGACTCATCGGCTGGCTCCACCATGGGCCCGGCCGGATCCACTGGGAATTGAGTGGGAACGATGGCCACGCTGCGCCGGTAGGGCCTCAGACCACGTGGGCGGGCACCCGCCATCCGCGCCACGTCGTCTGCCCATGCCCCGGCCGCATTAACCACTATCCGGGCTGTGAACTTCTGCCCACCAGCCGTCGCCGTGAAGCCAGTACCCGCAGCTTCAACTTCCGTGACGGCGTGCCCTGTAAGAACCACCGCACCTGCCGCTACGGCTTCGCGCCGGTAAAAGTCCAGAAGGGCGGGGACGTCCACTTCGCGGGCTGTCTCATCGAGTGCTGCGGCTTCAAAGGTCTCCGGGCGCAGATCGGGGCTGCGGTGCATGGTCTGAGCATGATCGAGCGCGGTCAAGGAAGTGTGCGTGTCCACGAGAGCCTGAACTTGGGCCTCCGTTCCAAGTGTCATCATGAGGCGGGGCATCAGGATGGGCGAGGAGAGGCCGGCGGAAATTTGCTCCACGAGGGCAATGCTCCGGTGCGTCAATTCCTGAATAGGAGCGGGCCCGTAACTGGGCTGCATCTGCCGGGCCGAGCGCGAGGAGGTGTGATAGGCCAGCGTTTCCTCGGCTTCCACCACAATAACGGGGAAAGCCGGCGCCAACTGCCACGCCAGAGACAGTCCAGCAATGCCGCCACCAATGATCAATACATGCGTTTCCATGGCGCCATGGTGACACATCAAGCGGCGCTTGCGCCAACTGGTGCGGTGGCTGTGGCTTCACGTGCTGGCAATGAGCTCGACTTCGAAACCAGCAGAATTTTCCAAGTATGCAGCGTAGTGTCCGGCGCCGCCAGCATGGGGATATTTGTCTGCGAACAGTGCTTTCCAACCGTGCTCAACTCCCTCCATTGAGAGAGCGTCAACATGATCTGCCGTGCCTGCGTGGAAAGCCAAGTGGTTCAATCCAGGAGCCGTCCGCTGATGAATTCGCGCGCTCAGAGCCGGGGACTCTTCCACGACTATGTAGGTAGCGCCTTGTTTCCAGCTGCGTCCGTTCGGCCACGTTTGAAAGGACTCGTAGCCAAGGCTGGAAAGTAGCCAGCCCCATTCATCAGTGGCCCGTGCAAAGTCAGGTACCCACAGTTCAACATGGTGCAACGTGCCCAGAGGAATCTCAGTCATCCACCGAGTCTTGCACGGAACCAGCAGGCACTTCCCTATCGTGGAGCCCGCCGCGCATGTCCTCCCTCGGTCATGAAATTGCCGTAGCTGAACAGATGATGGAAGGCTGACCGAAGAGAGCAGTAACCAAGAGAGGCTGATAGTCCCGTGAACCTTGAGAATGATCCCGAGCACGTAACGCCGACGGCCATGCACGCCGCCTGTCAGGCGCCTTGGAGGGTAAAGACATTCCAAAATATGTGGCGGCGGGCACTATGGCGCCTCCGAGTGTCCTGCTCACAGGCTGCGCGAAGTGGAAATGCACCACGTGGATCTCGGGATGGGCTACACGCCCTCGGACTGGCCGGATGACTATGTGGCGTGGGATCTCTCAGAGCTGCTCGCCGCTGTCCCTGAGCGCCTTGAATCACCGGCTGATCGCCGCTCCTTCATGGCATGGCTTGCCGGCCGCGGGCCCCTCGATGCGTCAACGGCTCTGTCTCCCTGGTAGCCCAGCCTCCCTGACAGCCCAACAAAGCGACTGCTGCTGCGGGGCGCTTCGCGTTCACGCCCACCAATGCACGCACGGCCGTGAAAGGATAAAACCATGGTCTTGGAAATCTTCACCCTGTCCGGCGCAAACTTCCGCCTGCGCAGGGCGGTCGAGTCCGACGTCGTGCCCATTATTGAGCTCATGAACAACGATCCCATTCGAGCGGCCGAGAACTCTGCTGCTGCCCAGGACCACGCTCCCTACATCGCGGCCTTCCGCGCCATTGACGCCGACCCGGCGCAGCAGTTAATTGTGGTTGTGGATGACGCGGAGAATGTTGTTGCCACGATGCAGCTGAGCCTCATTCCAGGCCTTGCCCGCTTGGGTTCCACGAGATTACTGGTGGAGGCGGTGCGAGTGGATGAGACGTTGCGTGGAAACGGGCTGGGATCGGCCATGATGACGTGGGCTGTAGAAGAAGGACGACGGCGTGGCGCCGCCTTGGTCCAATTGACCAGTGACAGAGCCCGTCAGGACGCGCACAGGTTCTACGAGCGGCTGGGCTTCACCGCCTCTCATGTGGGGTTCAAACTAATCCTCTAGCGAGGACCTCGCAGCTAGCTCTGGCCCTGCGAAACTGCTGGCCACCTTCTCCAAGTTCTCGCGATAGCTGTGCCACCAGGCTGAGTTCCCCTCCGCCATGTTGTCGTTATCGTCCCGGTGTCCGACGCTGCCGTCGATCAACTCGCGCACAATGTCGGCGTGACCAACATGCCGCAATGTTTCAGCAGTGACATGCACCAAGATGCGGGTCAGGCTGACAGGGTTACTTGCCTTTCGCCACCACGGCACCTGACCGCTTGCCTCCATCGGGAGCTCGGAAATCGTAGTATCGGCATGGGCCCACACTCGTTTGTAGAGGGCCACGAGCTCTTCGCTGGACTCCTCTGCGGTGGCCCACATGTCCACATTCTCCGGCGCGTCGCTTGCCATCCAAGGGTGATTCTCGGGGAAGGGCCGGCCGAAGACGGCACCGAAGTACGCAGCCTCGACCCCTGCCAAATGCTTCACCAGCCCCAGCAGGTTGGTACCAGTGGTTGTTAGGGGACGACGCAGATCGTATTCAGAGAGTCCCCCAAGTTTCCACACCATCGCGTCGCGGCCCTCTTGCAAATATCGGTGTAACTCAGCCTTGGCAACATCACTGATGTGTGTCACCACTCCAGGGGACTCCGACGGTTGGGTGCTTCATCTCGACCTCGCGACAGTGAGGGGTTCCCTTTGACGGCGATGGACCACGCAGCAAACGCGAATGCAGCTGCTGCCAGGACATCCATCGCCAGCCTGTCCGTCCCAGCCCCCGTCAGTAGGTCAAATACCCCCATGACCACAAAGGCAACGGCTATGACAGCCACGCAGGAGGAAAAGATCAGTGCCCATCGGGGTAGATTTCGAAGTTCTTGCATGGCGGCCAACTCCTGAGACTAGAGTAAAAACCTTAGTGATCCACATCATACGCTAGTCACTATTCCCCTCGCAGAATGGAATAGAGCATGGAATCTCGGCGCTTCCCACGGACCAGCCGATGCGAACGCAGCCGCCCTTCCCAAGAGAACCCGTTCTTTTCCAGCACTCGAATAGACCCCTGATTCTCGGGGCCGCCGGCTAGAGTCCACCTGGGGCATCAAAACGAGCCTCTGACCTGCGGTTTCATACTGCAGGTCAGAGCTATTTAAAGCCAGAAACGAACTGCTCCCCGTTTCGGCTGGATGAACTCCCCCTTTTGGCTCCAAAGATGTCCTCAAAGTCAGCTACCAAGCGGCGGATTGCCCTTGCGCCGCTCCTACGGTTTGGCAGAGCGGCACGGACCAGACAACAGATACCGGCTCGAGTGGATCCCGGGACGCAAATTTCACGGTTGGAATACCAGGATTGGCCCGAGCGCTAGCCTGCGTCCACACCTTGAGGTGGCCGTGGTGGCGAAACCGTCCAGGCCATCAAGACCAGGAGTCTGTCACTAGCTCGGGTCGCTGTCACCTGTCCTCTTCGCCCTCTCGAGCGCCCGGTAAACCGTTGACCGTGCGACAGAGAAGAGCTCGGCGATTTCATACATGCTGTGCTCGCCAGCTTCATGAAGCTTAACAAGGTGGCTTTCCTGGGCTGGCGAAAGTTTTGGTGGCTTCCCGCGCAAGCGGCCTTTGGCCTTAGCGACCTTCATTCCTTCGCGCGTTCGCGCCCGGATGAGATCTCCTTCAAATTCCGCAACCATCGCCAAAACATTGAAAAGCAGTTTCCCTATGGGATCCAGCGGATTGTGGACCGATCCTCCAATATTCAACTTGATCTCCCGACTGGCAAGCTGGTCAGCGATCTCATGGGCATCCCTTACGGAGCGAGCCAGTCGATCCAGCTTGGTTACAACGAGCGTGTCCCCGGCACGGCAAGCAGCCAACGCCTCACGCAAACCTGGACGGTTCCTATTTGATCCAGTCAGTCCGTGATCTACGTAGATCCGATCCTCGCCTATACCCATGGCCGCCAGCGCGTCACGCTGCGCGGTCAAGTCTTGCTCGTCGGTGGAAACCCTTGCATACCCAATTAGTAATTCAGACATGCTCAGCAGTGTCCCACATGACGCCCGCTCACTCGACAGCTCACCGGGCTACCCCTACGGGACAGTCCAAAAGCCGCGATCACATAACCGCTGGTCAGGAGATGGTTCGTCCGGTGAGGGACCGGCTTGCGGGACGGGGTTAGCAACGTCGATACCCGATACCCCTTGTGAGATGGCTGGCCGCTTCGATACCAAAGGACACCGCTTCTTAGCCGGAATCGGGACGAGTCAAGGAGATAATGCTTGGATGAACGATGCACGGAAAAAAACAGGTGTTCTCGACTTGGATCCAGCACTAAAGCATCTTCGCGTGCCTGCCAATGATCTCTGTTGGTGGTGCGGGGACGTGGCCACCACCGAAGAGCATAGGTTCAAAGCTTCAACGCTTCGCCGGGTAGCTAGATCGGACGACGGCACCATTGTGCCGAGCACTGTCTATAAGAAAAGTTCTGACTACGAGGGGACACTTCAAAGCCTCAAGAAAGGTACGCAGATACGTTGGCGCAAGAACTTGTGCGCCAACTGCAATAACGCCAAAAGCCAACCGTTCGACCGTTCTTACGACCATTTTGAATCTTTTCTGGTAGAACACATCGACGAGATATCCGCCCGGGAACGGCTCGATTGGCAAGCAGTCTACGGCCTGGACTGGAAAGAACAAGCACGGAACCTGGCTCGCTACTTCGGCAAGCAACTTGGTTGCATGCTGGCCACTCAAGAGCTACAGATACCCGAGGAACTCATTGAATTTCTGGATGGTTTCGAACGTTGCCCCTCGGTGTGCTTCATGCTGTACGTGAACCCCCGTGCCGTCGAGGCACACGAGATGATGCGCAGGGATGGATTTGAGGACGGCTTAAATAGTTTCGTTGGACTACTCGAGGCCGATGTCTACCAATCCGCGGGTGAGTTCTCCGGAATCGACTACGTTTACCACATCTCCGCGGGTGAGTTCTCCGGAATCGACTACGTTTACCACATCGGGTTTCTATGGTTCACTGCGCGGTGGCGGGCAGGCGCCGACGTTACTTCGTGGTTTGAATACCAAGAAATAGACCTACCCAGAGTTTCCGCCGACGATTGAATCATCAGCTCTGGAATCCCAGCAATGGTTAGGCCAGCGCGTACGTTGGTTCATTGGGAGCGGGAGGGGTGCGCTGTGTTCCTCATTTTCAATGAATAATAGTGGTATGTACTTCTTTACTGATGCCGCACCATCCGGATCCGATCTTGGCCGTACTCTTGTAGATCCCTTTGCCGAGTTTTGGAGTAATGGGGACGGGCCAGCACATTCAGTAATTGACCGAAAAATTGCTGCTGCTGGTTTGCCTAAGACGGAAGGAAGCAAGCAACAAAAGATTATTGATGCTTTTTTGAGAGCCGACGATGCACAGGCTTATGCACTCATGAAGGGGCTTTTGGACGCGCTAAGGAGACATTCCAATTCTTTTTGGTCCAAAGACTCGGAGCAAGCGGATGAAGCCAAAGCCCACCTTCATCAGGTGCTCCAAGATGCAGGGTATTCACTGGAAGAGGATTTCAAGCTTTCAGAAGAGCAACGTAAACCGGCTCCAAAATCAGTTCCTCCGGCCGTACAGGAGCGCCTTGGACAGGTGCCGAAAGTGGCGCTGATTACGGCAAAAGAGATAGAAGCAGTCCACCAAGCTGAGACCAATACGGCTCCACCAAGGGAAATATTTTTGGTGCATGGCCATCAGGATGGACTCCGGCGTGAGGTGTCTGAGTGGGTGCAAGAATCAGTGGGAGTGACGCCGGTGGTTCTTAGTAAACAGTTGAGTGGTGGTAAGACTCTCATTGAGAAGTTCGAATCGTACTCAGCTGACGCAGCCTGTGCCATTGTCATAATGACACCGGACGACGAGGCCAGGGCAAAGAATAACCTCGAAGCGATAGAGGAAAGGGCGCGTCAGAATGTCGTGTTTGAGCTCGGCTATTTCTACGGAAAACTCAGGCGAGAGAACGTAATCGTCTTGAATTTTGGGGTAGAACTTCCTGGTGATATCAAAGGCATGGTGGATGTTCGTGGTCAGGACTGGAAAATCGAGCTACTTAAGGAACTCGCCGGACTCGGTTACAAGTCTAACTTCTGACAATGTTCCGTATATGAAAGCCCTGAAGCCGAGAGTGTTTTTCTAATCTTGAGTGACTGAAAAGCTGGCTCCCGGATCACTGTCCGCAGCGGGTTCCCTTTATGGTGTGGGTATAGATTTCTTGCTCAGTAGGACCTGCTGCCATATTCTGTCTACGATGCCGACCCTTGGTCTGCGTTTTTCCGTTCGTTCCAGCAGGGACCCGACGTTAGGCGCCGCATTGAAGAGCACAGAGGCAGAGTCAGTGGACTTTCAGTCGTCCGTGGAAATGATCCAATCCGGCGATCCCGACGGCCTATTCAATGCAGCCAATGACCTCCGACAGATATCCAAGTCTGAAGCGGTTGAAGTCCTGTACCAACTGGCCATTGCGCACGGTGTGAACGAAGCCTACTTAAACTACGGGACGTTGCTTCATGACATGAACCGATCCAAGGAAGCCCTGGTCCAGTTCAAGAAAGCACATGCTGCAGGAGATCCGAATGCCGCATTTGCTTTGGGGGAAGTGAACTGGGAGATGGGAAGGCATACCGAAGCTATCAAGTGGCTTCAGCTGGCCGGCAGTAACCCATTCGTACCGCTCCGGCTGGCCAGCTCGTATCGGGCCACCGGGGATGAGCTATCAGCGGTGAAGGTCCTTCGAGAAGGTAGCGAAAACAGCGCCGAGGCGGCGGTGGAATACATCATTACCACTAACGAACTTGACCTTGATAGTGCGATCAACCTGCTTGAAAAGCACCTCCAAAACGGCGAAGTCGATGTCCTTGTTGTCTTGGCCGATCTCTACTCGAAGGCGGGCAACACGGCCAAGGAGATTGAACTCCTTCGTCGCAGTGTGGAAGCCGGCGAACCAAACGCGCTGCATAACCTGGGCCTTGCACTCTGGCAGTCCGGGAACACACGAGAGGGCAAGTCGCTCCTAAAGAAGGCGGCACAGAAGGGCGACAAATTATCGTCGAAGGTCTTACATGAAATTCGCGGCAAACAACGGCACGTTCAGTTGAAGTAAGCATGGACGGGCGCGTTAGTTGGCGTTCTTATGATCCATCGTCCCGCAGATGGTTCCTGAATCGGCATGGGGCCGAATCTGCACTCCAGTGCTCTGATCTGCTGTGTCGGGTCGGGACACGGTGGTCCTCGATATTCTTACATTGGGTTCGGGAAGGGTATGGAGTATTCCCATAGGGTCACCGTGCTGGTTACGGTTCCATCGATGTAGGGTTTCGATTCTCCCGTCCTTGCGAATCCGAGAGATCGCCAGAATGGCTCGGCCACCTCGGCGTTGGATGCCACGATGCCAAGGCGCACGACGGAAATGCCCTGCCATCTACGAATTTCAGCCAATACGTATTCGTACAAAGTCCTTCCCAGTCCACGGCGCGATTGATCTCCGGCCGTCACCAGTAGCCCGATAAAGGTCACTTCCGGGCCCGGGTATCCGCGGATCACATCCACGAAGGCCACAAGTCTTTTGTCCTCCCACAATCCCCAAGCATGTTTCGCATCCACGTTGATACCAGGAGGCAAAGCCGTGAGTATTGCTTGGCTGTCGTCGCTTTGAGGGTCGCGGCCTGAAACTCGGCGTGTATAGCCAGGATTGGATTCCAATAAGCCCTGCAATTCCGCCGCGTCACTCAAGTTCAGTTTTCGATACTCCATGCCCATCCCAACAGCCTAGGCTCACCGCAGGCGGTGAGCCGACGATAACCAAAAAGTAGGGTAATTGAACGGATTCCCGAGCAGCTGCCCCGTAAGAGGTTCCACGACCGGAACATGATTCTCGTCTAGCCAGGAAAATTAGCGGAACTGTGCGAAGACACGAATGCGTTCCGGGGTGAAGTCTGCGCCTTCGGTAAGTCCCATGGACTCATAAAAGGCGCGCTGCTGCGGCTGATCGTCGGTGATGAGGACTGTCTGCCTCACGTGCTGATACCTCTCCGCGACTTGAGCGAACAACCCGTGTCCCACTCCGGCTCCTTGAGAATCAGGATGGACCAGAATGTCCTGGACGTAGCAGATCGTTGCATCGTCGGAGATGGCCCGAGCCAGGCCGATGAGCCGGCCATCTTCGCTCCAGGCTGTGACGACAAACGATGAACTTCTTATCGCCCGGCCAAGCAATTCAGGGTTGCTGGCGTAGGTGGTCCACCCCACAGATTCGTAGAGTGCAAGCACTTCATCGTCGGAAATGATGGCGGAGGTGGAGAACCGGTATGGCAACATCGGATCAGTGTTGCACAGCTATACGGCCAAAATGGGCCTTTTGGTGCGGCCAAAGCGAATCAGTCCGCAGAGGGTTCCACCTTCGGGAATGCGCTTTTGTTTATCGTTGGCCCATGAGCTGACTGGACTCGAAGATCCACTCCGACTTTTCCCGTACTTTTATCGTCCGTCCTAGACGAGAAGAGGACACTTCAGCGCCACTTCGTCGGCAGCTTATGTCCAAGGAGCTCGAGTTCTTTGCGGAGCGCTAGCGTCGCGAACCAGGGCTTCGTCATCAGAAAAGGCACCATGTGGACCAATGATGGTGTGCGATCCATAAGGTCTGCGACGGGGACGACTATGACGTCAGTAAGTTGCCTGATGAAGGTCTCCTCAGGAATGCGTTCACTTACCCCAGTGTCGAGCAGAATCGTTCCTGGAACCTCCTGGGCAGTCAGACCATCCGATCTCTCCAACGTAATTGGCAAAACGACATCCGTTGCTTCTGCTCGGAGACGCAGATCGCACTGGATCTCCGATCGGAATGCCTTTGTAGCGTCGGGTAGAGACCAACCAAGATTGACGTAGAAGTCCCCTCCCCACGGTGACTTCTGCAGGTTGACGATCTGGTAATCGTCGGTCTGCGTCGTGCGGAACCAATTCCGCCCACGCTTACGGAAGCCGCGGGCCTTGAGCACGCTGGCAAACGTCGTCTCGATCGTCGTCGCTGTATCCACATCACCAAGTCTCGCCCAGCGCATGCCTAAAGTGGTCAATACATGCGGGATCAATCTGAAGGACCACCAATAAAGTTGACAGGCCGTGCAGAAAGAAGCACCGTCCAGACGCAGTAATTTTCGCCCTGGTTGAGAGGCAGGGATACGACCTACGCCTACAGGCATGCTCCATCACTGAGCACCCATCCAAGCGCGTATGTCGTCCCGTAGAGCGTTCCCCCTGCGGGCTTGCTGTAACTTATCGTGTTGCCTACCAGCCTCCGTGCCCAGATTGGATTAAGCGTGTCGCACTCTTCTGAGAATCAACCCCCGCCGCTTCCTTACGAGCTTTTCCGCGTAGGCCAGACTGTTGCTCTAAACCTTGAGGATGACATCATTGTCGATCGCCGAGATGATGAGCCCCTGTTCCTCTACCGAGGGCATCCTGGACGAATCACCGATCCCAACTTCATGCACATCCTCACAGATTGGGTCGGGTTTGAAGAATCCCCGTGGAGCTACGCTTTTGGATTCACTGCCCTACCTGATGATGGGCCGTGTCCAGGTCTGACTGCCATCACCGAGGAGGAATACGCGATCCGCGCTAAAGCAATAGGAGAGGGGAAACGACCACTCATCGACTAGCAACCGGGATTGATCATCGTTACAGAGCAACTGCGCCTAATCGTCCTTGTGCATACGGAACGATCGACCCTTGCGCTCACCGACAAGCTGAACCAATAATAAGGCGCGCCCTCAGAAAATTATCTACTTGCAGGTGTAAACCGCTAAAACCCTACGCGGCAAAACTAGGAGCCAGCCTAGTCGGGGCTCCCCCAAATTTCCTCCTCATGAAATACAGGGCCTTCCACTTTCCCATACAAGGTTCCCGTGGAAGACAGGTTTGTGGGCTGCTTCATGGGCTGGCCAGTGCCGATCCGCTATCGATCGACAGTTTTTGTGTCCCCTAGCCACCCGTTGGCTGCTACCGGTTAGGCCAGAATTCTTTCGGTAGTGTCGTGGGTAGGAGCGGTTTCAGACTTTCCGGGGTGGGGCCACGGAGTGCGTGTTCCGCTGTATTTTCTTGGGAGTTGCAGTAGCTGATGTGCGCTGTGCCGGCAATTTCCCGCAGGGTAAAGATGCCGTCGAGGGCCGCCTTTTTCGATTCGAACTCCGTGGAGACGGCGAGTATGTTTCTAAGGTCATCGACCAGTTTTGCCCGGTAGCGTCCGTTCGTCTCCTGATGCAGTTCGATTCTTCCAGTCATTTTTTCTCCTCTTTACTCGACGGCGATGTATGGGTTAATGCCCGGGCCCTTTGCTGACTCCATTTCCGAGCGAACTGACTCTGGTCTAGTTCTCGCCCGGACGGAAAGTTCCCTGGGTCTTTGGTCTGGGTGATCGATTCGACGCTGAGCCGTATCGGAACAGGTTTCCAGGCAGTGTCGCCTTGAAGCTTGCCGACCACCGGGAGGTCACCGCTACTACAGACGGAGGATGATGACCGGTCACCCGATAACGAGTCGGGCCCCGACTGGTTCTCCTTCGTCTGGCATGATTGACCGGCTAAGACCTGCGCCGTCCCGACCTCGCGGGTGCCTAATGTGGCACGAACTAGGCCCGGGTGACCCAATTTTCCTGACGAAAGGACCGTTTCCACGGTTGCTCTGGGAATGAAGTCGCTTCCTAGTTGCCTCATAGCGGCACTTCCAGTTGGAATCCACACTGGCATTTGAGCCGGCGAGTTCGAAGCGAAACCCGGTCAGGAGAACCGGTGTGGCCGCCTACTGGAGGGTGGAGATGCGAAACACTGCCCCCAAGTTCATCCATCGGCTCACCACAATGGATGAAGTAGCGCCCGAAATGCAAGATCCCCGGCGCAGTGGCCGTGGCGTTGAGGAGCTTGGCCACCTGCTGGACGGTGGCGTCATGACCGAAGAAGGAGCCGCATTGTCCGCAGCTATACTCCACTGCAACACGGCCGACGACTATCGGCTGGATGGGACCAATAGATTCGATCATTAAGTGCTTGGCCGTTTGACAGCCCTCGCATTGCAATGTCGATTCCATACCGTCGACAAATTCATCATGATGAATGGTGAACGGATCATTCGTCACGTAGCTTCTCCTGGCAGTCCTACGAGTCTGGCGAGTCATCGCCGTGACGTGGCATCGTTTTCTGGAATGATTCCGATAGATGCCGGCCATGCGATAACCGATGTGGGTGGTGGTCCACCCTGCCATTGTCTTAGGCAATAAACCATGAGGTTTGTTGCCTAGCATGTTACATCCATCACAGTGAATGTGTCCATTTGGACTGCGGAATCCTAAGGTTGCCGCTACATGGGGGTGTACAAGAGCAGGGCTTGCAAAATGAGGTGCCGCAAAAACTACCCGGACGAAACCGCACCATCACACGCGCATTGAGAGTAGGTTGGGGCAGAAGGGATGGGTTAAGCAGTCAGCCCAGACATGTCTTCGAAGACGACCTTCAGAGGGTTCCCAGTCGCACCGCATCAAATGGGCGCTTCTGGGGCCATCGCTCAGGATGAAGTCTGTGACGCAGGGGCCGCTTCGTGACACATGACCACCGGGTGACCAAGAGCCGCGATCTACAGCGGCTAATCTTGGAATCCAGCGAAATTGAAAGTTTCCTCAACGCACTAACCCGCCTGGCCGTTCATGAACTCTCCGATGCAAGCGAGGAAGTCCTCTGCGGAATCACACTGCTGCGGCATAAACGCGCCGCCACCGTGGCCAGCAGCAGCCAAGACGCCCAGGACTTGGACGAAGTTCAATACAGCTACAAAGACGGGCCATGCCTCAATGCTGCACGAAACCAAACCCTCGAACACATCCCCGACCTGCAAGCCGAAGAACGCTGGCCTGAATATTCCCAAACGTCGTAGACCGCGGGATCCGCTCGGTGTTGGCCGTCCCTTTCCAACTCGAGCAGGGAGACCAGGCAGCGCTGAACCTCTACAGCAAGATTCCCCACAAATTCACCGCCGAAATGAAGAACCTCGCACAAGGCTATGCCGACGAAGCCTCCCAAGCTTTCGCTATTGCGTTGAGAATGGCACGTCACCAAGACACCGCCACCGACGCTGTGGAAGCGATGAAATCCCGGACAACCATTGACCTTGCCGTGGGAATGATCATGGGACAAAACAACTGCAGTCAAAAACGTGCCGTTGAGATCCTCAAGGCCGCCTCGTCCAGACGTAACATCAAGCTACGCCAGATCGCAGCAGCCCTGGTCGCGGAAAAAGATCTGGAAGCACCAACCACCCACTTCGAACCATAAGGCAGTCCGGACCCACCTACCAGCCCTCAAACAACGACATCGACTCCTCAATCCGCCACCACTAACGGAAAAGGACGCCCGATACGACAAACCCGTCCCAGTGAGGGTTCCCCCTGCGGGCTTGCTGTAACTTATCGTGTTGCCTACCAGCCTCCGTGCCCAGATTGGATTAAGCGTGTCGCACTCTTCTGAGAATCAACCCCCGCCGCTTCCTTACGAGCTTTTCCGCGTAGGCCAGACTGTTGCTCTAAACCTTGAGGATGACATCATTGTCGATCGCCGAGATGATGAGCCCCTGTTCCTCTACCGAGGGCATCCTGGACGAATCACCGATCCCAACTTCATGCACATCCTCACAGATTGGGTCGGGTTTGAAGAATCCCCGTGGAGCTACGCTTTTGGATTCACTGCCCTACCTGATGATGGGCCGTGTCCAGGTCTGACTGCCATCACCGAGGAGGAATACGCGATCCGCGCTAAAGCAATAGGAGAGGGGAAACGACCACTCATCGACTAGCAACCGGGATTGATCATCGTTACAGAGCAACTGGGGGTCCGAGTAGTAATGGAACAGGATTGCGCGTTTAGCCCTCGGCTACGTGACTGTCGGTAGTCTGTAGCTTGTGCCAGTTGAATTCTTGAGTGACGTCCAGGCGGCCGCGTTCGGGCGGTTCGTGGGAGAACCTTCGCGGAACGATCTGGAGCGGTTCTTCCATCTCGACGACACCGATCAGCAGTTGATCCGCAGGCGTAGGGGTGAGCACAGTCGGCTTGGGTTTGCCGTACAGGTCGGGACGGCACGATTTCTGGGGGCCCTTCTTGCTGACCCGCTCGATGTGCCATGGTCCGTGGTTGATTACGTTGCGGCGCAGCTCGGGATCGCGGATCCCTCGGTGGTCAAGCGCTACACCGAACGCGTGGAGACAGCCAACGCGCATGCGCGCGAGATCCGTGCCGTTTACGGGTACCGGGATCTTGATGCTGTGCTCACTGAAGCATTGACAGCGTTCGTCTTTTCGCGGTCTTGGACGCATGGCGAGGGGCTCACCATGTTGTTCGGACACGCGGTTGCCTGGTTGCGGCGGGAAAAGGTTCTTTTGCCGGGTGTGAGCGTACTGGCTCGGCTCGTGGCTGCGACCCGCGAACAGGCGACAGCACGCTTGCACGCACAGATTGCTGGTGCGGCTGAGAGTGCCGATCCGCGGTTGCCGGCTGTGTTGCGGAGCTTGCTGACGATTGGTCAGGGCGATCGGGCAAGCCGCCTGGAATTGTTGCGTACCGGGCCAACGCGGGTTTCGGGACCGGCATTGGAAAAGGCCTTGCAGCGGGCGGCTGTGGTCCGTTCATTCGGGGCCGGGGCGGTGGATCTATCGATGGTGCCAGCGGCACGGGTGCGTTCCTTGGCCCGGTACGGTTTGGGGTCGAAGGCCCAGACGCTGGGGCGGCTTGCCGAGCCACGCCGCACAGCAACGTTGGTGGCCACGGTCGCGGCCTTGGAAGCGTCCACAGTCGATGATGCACTGGACCTTTTTGATCTCCTGATGGCAACCAAGGTGCTGGGCCCTCTCGTCGTGCCGCGGCCGCGGAGCGATTGGCGAAGATGCCCAAGCTCGAGGAAGCCTCCAGCGTCTTGGCCCGGGTCGGAGCCGAGCTGCTGCGTGTGCTTGAAAATGCTGGTGAGAGCCTCGATGTTACTGCCGCATGGGCTGCCTTGGAGAAGATCACTACCCGAGACCGGATTGTTGATGCAGTTGCGAAAGTCGGCGAACTTGTCCCGGACGGAACTAGTGCTGAGGGGGCGATGCGCGAGCAAATGTCCCGACGCTTCCGCACGGTTGCCCCATTCCTGAGGCTGCTGGGAACCACTATTCCTTGGGGTGCTACACCGGTCGGGGAACGTGTCGTGGAGGCCCTGGCTGGGGTTGATGGTTTGCATGGGCGGCGCAAGGTAAGCCGAGATGAAATCGACGAAGCGCTGGTGCCGCCCTCCTGGCACACCGCCGTGTTGGGACCGAGCAACGAGGTCGAAGTCAACCGCGACGCGTGGGTGGTGTGCGTGTTGGAACAGCTGCGTGCGAGCCTGCGCCGCCGTGACGTGTTCGCAACAACTTCAACCCGTTGGGGTGATCCGCGCGCACAACTGCTCGCGGGCCCCGCGTGGGACGCGGCACGCGAACCGGCCTTGCGGTCGTTGAGCCTGGATGCCCCGGTGGGCGAGCACTTGCAGACGAAGCTCGACGTGTTGGACGCCGCCTGGCGCGGTTTGGCGGAATCAATAGCGCACGCCGGCCCGGAGGTCGGCGTCCGTCTGGTCGATGACGGTGAGGGGAAAGCCAAACTGTCGGTGTCACCGCTCGATGCCCTGGATATCCCCGAATCGCTCACCCGGTTGCGGGCACAAATCGCGGATATGCTGCCGAGGGTGGATCTTCCCGAGATCCTGCTTGAAGTGCATTCCTGGACCGGTTTCCTTGACGCCTACACTCACATTTCCGGGTCTGTTCCCAGAATGGATGAGCTGCCGGTGTCGGTGGCTGCCGCGCTCATCGCCCAGGCCTGCAATGTGGGGTTGACCCCTGTCGTGGCCGATGGACATCCCGCACTGACCCGGGACCGGCTGGGGCATGTGGATGCAAACTACATCCGCGCCGAGACCCACACGGCCGCCAACGCGCTCCTCATCGAGGCCCAGTCGAATGTTCCGGTAGCCCGTTCATGGGGCGGCGGGCTGCTGGCCTCCGTGGACGGGCTGCGGTTCGTGGTCCCGGTGCGCACGATCAACGCGGCCCCGAACCCGAAGTACTTTGGCCACGGACGAGGACTGACATGGTTCAACGCGGTCAACGACCAGGTCGCCGGCATCGGTTCCGTGGTGGTCCCGGGCACGGCCCGTGACTCGCTGTACGTGCTGGACACGATGCTCAATCTCGACGGCGGACCCAAACCCGAGATCGTCGCCTCAGACACCGCTTCCTACTCGGACATGGTCTTTGGGATCTTCACCCTGCTCGGCTACAGATTCTCACCGCGCATCGCGGACCTGAGCGAGCAGCGCCTGTGGCGCGCAACTTTCCCCGGCGAGGCGGCCGCCGACTATGGGGTACTCAATGACGTCGCACGGCACAAGATCAACCTGGAAAAGATCACCACGCACTGGGAGGACATGACCCGTGTGGCCGCTTCCCTGGTGACCGGATCGGTGCGCGCGTACGACCTGCTGCGCATGCTCACCCGTGACAATGGTTCCCCGGCACCGCTCGGGGCAGCGCTTATCGAGTACGGACGCATCGCCAAGACCCTCCATTTGTTATCCCTGATCGACCCGAGCGATGAGAGCTACCGGCGGGCCATCAACTCCCAGCTCACCGTGCAGGAGTCACGTCATCGGCTGGCACGGGCGATTTTCCACGGCAGGCGCGGGCAAATCTACCAGCGCTACCGCGAGGGCCAGGAAGACCAGCTCGGCGCGCTGGGGCTGGTACTCAACGCCGTCGTGCTCTGGAACACCAAATACACCGACGCCGCCCTCACTGCACTGCGTGAAAACGGGCAAGAAATCCCGGAAGAGGACATCACGAGGTTGTCCCCGCTGGCCGATGCCCACATCAACATGTTGGGCCGTTACGCATTCACCGCACCTGCGCCCCAAGGACTGCGACCATTTCGAGGCCCAGTCGAGTCCGGAGCCTGACCCATCTGGGGTCGCCGCAGAAAGAGAACAATTCGTACGCTGGGACTTCACTGAGGAGGGTGCCCAATGACACGCAGTTTGTTGTTGGAAGATGCTTCAACAGGCCTCCGCAAGTGGATGTCCCACCGCGATAAGCAAGACCCAATAAAATCCTGACAGTTAGACCCAGCAGGATTTCGCAAACACCTTCACGAATCGATCTTCGCTCGGGACGCACCAGGTGGGCGCCTCTGGATGCGTGCCGCAACCACATGTGCTTTGGTATCAGGTCGAATTTCATGCTTCCACGTAGAAACCCGCCCGGATCGGAAGACGTTCGGGCGGGTTGGACGCTGAACATGTATGCGTACCAACTGCGAGCTCAGGGACGATGGTATCGCGCAGAGTGATGGGCATTCGTGGCCGATTACGAGGCTTCGGCATGCGGGCTGACTCGCACCGTGGGATCTGGCCCACAGCCAATCACCAGTATTGATCGCCGACGCAAAAAGTACCTCACTGGCTCGAAGGATCCAGGTCTTGGGCTCACACCCCGGCAGGTGGGCCTACCAGAAGACGGCCAAGGAAATGTTGACGAGAGTCAATCCGCCCACGCTATGCGCCAGGCCCACAGGGACATCATTTCCTCTCTTGGTCGCGCGGCACCCCAGCACGGCAGAGACAATGATCGCGAGCAGGATGACGAGCTTGACACCGATCTTCAGGTGATTGATGCCAGATCCTCCATCGCCGGCGATCATTTCTGCGACCCCAACGAGCAGCACGCCGGTGACAAGCTGGGTCCAGGCACCCAGAAGCTGCCAAAAGCCAACCGTCGGAGTCTTGAAGGTAGCCAGCCAGCCGCCGAGCAGGGCCGCAGCACCGCAGATATGAAGGAACACCAAGGGAGAATGAAGAATTTCCATGAGACAACCATACCCAATCTTCCCGACAGCATGTCAGTAAAGCGTGGTCGATGTCCCAAAGCCGGTGTGACCTATATCTTATCTTGAGAAATTGCCCCATCCGCATCATTCTGACATGATGTTTGCATCATGCTGACATCATGTCGGCAAAAAATCCTCTTTCTAGATAAAGGCACATGTTATGTTTCTTGCGCTAAGAGAGCTGGCGTTCGCCAAAGGGCGTTTCAGTCTCATGGGAGCGGTCATCGCGCTCATCGCAGTACTTACGGTCATCCTCTCCGGACTATCCTCAGGGCTGGTGAATGACGGCGTCTCAGGCCTGAAGAATATGCCGGTCTCCGCGTTCGCATTCGACGAGGGAACCAAAACCGATAATGCCTTCTCTCGGTCTGTCGTTGAGCAAGACCAAGTAACTACCTGGTCGAAGCAGCCCGGAATCGAGCAGGCGACGGCCATGGGAAGCTCCATGATGAACGCCACGACCGATGATGGAACCCAGGTCGACGTCGCGGTATTCGGCGTCGATCCCGGCTCTTTCCTCGCCCCCGAGGTCTCCGAGGGTGAACAACTCGGTGACGTCGACGGTCTCGTGGTGTCCGAAACCATGCGTGAGGCAGGCGTTGAGATTGGTACCGTGCTCACCATGGATCGGATCGACACCGAACTTACCGTCATCGGATTCACCCAGGGACAGGCAACGTTCGGTCACGTTGACATCGCTTATGCCCCGCTATCGACCTGGCAGCTGATCGCCGCCGGGCAGGCTCCGGCAGGGGCTCCCACCCAGCAGGACATCGACGGATTGGATTTCACCTACAGCAGTGTCGTGGCGTTGCAGTACGCAGACGAGGCTGCGGTTGATCTGGCAGCAGGCGACGCTGCAGCCAGCACCACCGCCAAGTCCCTGAGTGAATCGTTCAACTCCTCCCCCGGATACGAAGCCGAAACGTTGACGCTGAATATGATTCAAGTCTTCCTCTATGCCATTTGTGGACTTGTGGTCGGCGCCTTCTTCTCGGTATGGACCATCCAACGCAAACAGGAAATCGCGGTACTTCGTGCCATCGGCGCTCCGGTACGATACCTCTTGCGCGACGGAGTCACCCAGGCAGCCCTCCTGCTGGTGCTCTTCACTGCCCTCGGAATAGGGGCAGGCCTCGGCTTAGGGGCCGCCATGCCAGATGGCATGCCGTTCGCCCTGGAAGGCGGGCCCATTGCCACCGCAGCCCTCCTGACCATCGCCCTCGGTCTCATCGGCGCCGTCATCTCCATTATCCGCATCGCCCGCATTGACCCACTGACCGCCCTAGGAGGAAACCGATGAGCCAGCAAACCCATCAGCGTTCCGCAACCGAAAGTCCATCAAACACCGCTTCCGGGCTTTCCCTCAACGACGTCTCCCTGGACCTCGGCGACGGCGCCCAAAAGGTACGAGTCCTAGACCACGTCAACCTCCACGTAGCGGACGGTGAATTCGCAGCCATCGTGGGACCTTCCGGATCAGGTAAATCCTCGCTGCTTGCCGTGGCCGGCGCCTTGTCCTTGCCGGATGCGGGATCCGTTCGCCTGCGCGGCCAAGAACTCACCACACTGAATTCCAAGCAGCGGGCGAAGCACCGGCTGCAAGATGTCGGTTTCGTGTTCCAATCCGGAAACCTGATCCCGTCGCTGAACGCTGCTGATCAGCTCCGCATGGTGAACTTGCTCGCCAAGGGGCCACGCAATTTCGACCCCTTGCCGCTATTGGAGGCGGTCGGCATGGCCCACCGCGCCAAGCACCGCCCAGGGCAGCTCTCGGGAGGCGAACGCCAGCGCGTGGGTATCGCCCGGGCCTTGGTCACCAAGCCGGCAGTGATGCTCCTGGATGAACCCACCGCAGCCCTAGACAGCGCACGGAGCCACGAAGTAGTCAACCTCCTGGCCCTGCGTGCCCGGGAGATGGGAATTGCCACGGTCATGGTGACCCACGACCACGGCATGCTGGACCAATGCGATGCCATCTATGAAATGAACGACGGCACACTCACCCGCAAATAGACACCACCCACCGGCGGCGGTAAGCATCAATCATGCCTGCCGCCGCTAAGGTTGTGGGATCACCTAAGAAGCAAACAAGTCCGGGGTTAGAGAAGAAGACGATGCCACGAATTAACGCCCCCAGTGTGGCGGAGCATAGAAAACAGCAGGAGCGGGCCATCATGGATGCCACCTTCACGCTACTGCAGGAGACAAGCGCTCCACCGACCTTGGCCCAGGTCGCGCAACGTGCGGGCCTGTCCCGCACGTCTATCTACCAGTACTACAAGTCGCCTCAGGACTTGCTGCGTGCCGCCGCGCGGGAAGTCTTTCCCCGGTGGATTGCCCGGGTCACCGAGGCCACCGAAAACGCCGCAACACCACAGGAAGCCGTCTTGGCATACGCCATTTCCTGCGTAGATCAAGTAGCTGAAGGCGGTCACGCAGTGGGTACCGCGTTGGCTTCTTTTGCCCCCGAAGGACCTCTGGATGACCAAGCCGAACAGATGCACGACTCAGCACGCTTACCCCTCATCGAAGCGCTCAAAAAGCTTGAGCTAACCAACCCACTAGCGATCGCCGACTTGGTCATGTCGGTGATCCATGCTGCGGGACAGATGGTGGAGCAGGGCATCGAGCAAGACGCCGTGCATACGCATCTTACGGTGATGCTCGGCAATCTCGGGAGCAAACACTAGCGTAGAACCCCATCAAAATAACACCACACCCATGCCCCGACGCCTGACGCAAGCCGCAAGTCGCAAGCAAGGATTTTGCGACCCAAAGGATTCAATACATGGAGGTTGCAAAATGGATTCTCCTTCTTCACTTTCGGTTCTGCGTTCCCTACCGGCAACTTGTGGTTCCCCTGGTGCGGAGCGGGTTCATAACGTCAGCGACGTGCGTTGTTCGGCTCAATTTCTGTCATTCTTGGTTGTCATGGCGGTTGGAGAACCCGAATATTTGCGTGTGCGACGGCCGCATACGGCTCGTCTGCCTTTGGTATCAGTCCTATTGCCTCAGCCACACATCCAACGCTTGAAGCAGTCAAACCGACCAAGAAGCACCCAATGGCGAGTCCTTTGACTCGGCCGACGTTACGAAGCGGCAGCCCTGTTCTGCGCGCAGTAGCCTTTGAGTCATGATTCCAGTTGCTCATAGTTACCTCTGACTGAGAGTCGGAGCATGGACACGGTTCCTGGGTGTAGATTTATATCGACACCATGTCAGAAAGATGTGTTTTGTCCTAAATCCATCACGAAAGGTAAGCCGATGTTCGTTGTAACCAACCGCATTGATGTCACGGCAGAAACCGCAGAAGCCTTCGAAAAGGCCTTCACAGACAGCATGCGGTCCACCCTGTCCGGAGTCGCGGGGCTCAAGCGTACGACTTTGATGCGACCGGAAGCCGAAGGGTTGCCGTATGTTTCAACCATGGAATTCTCCAGTCGGACAGACTTCTTGTCATGGCTGAAGTCCGATTCCTTCAAGGCATCGCACTCCGACAAACAGGCCCCGGGGATGCAAGCACCGAACGCGGTGGAACAGCACACCTTGATCGATATCATTGAATCCTAGTGCGCGAAGATGGTCGCGCCGGATGTCAATTCGGCGCCACCAGATCGACGGTCCGAATCGCACGGATGATCCCATCGAGTATGGGACCGCGCATCAGCAAGATATACAGCTTCGGGACGCTTCCAGGGCCACGACGGCGCGTTCGGTTGGGCGCGTCGATCGTTCGGGGGTGCCTCGATGGCAGTTCCGATGCGATCAATCGTGATTGATGGCGGTTACAGATAGCTGATTACTGCTGCTCATGAGCTGTCTTGCCTGAAGGGCCTGCCTACGCAGCGGCTAAGGGTCAGCAGAGACGTCCCTTAGAGTCCGGGGCCCTTGGGCTGATGGCTAACGACCATGACGGCGCCTTGCAACCCTTGGGCTACAAGACAACCGATCAAGACACTTGAGGATCCTTGATACTTCAGGGATCGAGCTGTCTTGCTACCATGTCCCATAAGTAGAGGATGGATTTGCGGTAGGCAACCACTGTTGCGGGACACTTTGGAGACGGCAAATGGGCAAACTGATCGGGTACGCGCGGGTATCGACCCGGGCACAGGACGCTGACCGGCAGATCACCGACCTGCTCGGTGCCGGGGTGCGCCGCGATGACCTGTACACGGACCAGGGCGTCAGTGGCGCTAGGGCCAGTCGGCCCGGATTCGACAAGGCCCTGGAAGCCCTGCAGGAGGGCGATACCCTCGTGATCACCACCCTGGATCGGCTGGGTCGATCCATAGCTAACATGCTGGATCTTTCCAAAGCTCTTCGGGAGCGCCAGATCGGGCTGCGGGTGCTCAACCTGGGAGGCGGCGACGTGGACACCGGCACGCCCATGGGTTCGATGGTCTTCACCGTCATGGCGGCGCTGGCCCAGATGGAGCTGGAAATCAAACGGGAACGGATCACCGATTCGGTGTCCAAACGCCGGGCGGCGGGCAAGGATTTGGGCGGGCGGCGTGAACGATTCACCAACAGCCAGATCGACAACGCCCGACGCCTGATCGACGCCGGCCAGCCAGCCACCCAGGTTGCTCGGGACCTGGGCATGTCCCGAGCCACCCTCTACCGGCGCATCGCAGGGATCGAGGCACAACACTGGATCACTACCCAAAGCCAATGACTCTCACAGGGAACTCATCAGCTGCTTGACGGATGCCCACAGCCAAACGAATACCAGGTCTCAATCGGCACATCGCGCAGGTCGAAGCACGCCAAAGGCGGATAGCCCGGACCTAGCGTCTCCAGATGCCCCAAGAATTTCCTGGATGCCCTCAGCGGGCCAGACTGCAACTCTCAAGTCGAGGGCTAAACGCGCAATCCTGTTCCATTACTACTCGGACCCCAACTGCGCCTAATCGTCCTTGTGCATACGGAACGATCGACCCTTGCGCTCACCGACAAGCTGAACCAATAATAAGGCGCGCCCTCAGAAAATTATCTACTTGCAGGTGTAAACCGCTAAAACCCTACGCGGCAAAACTAGGAGCCAGCCTAGTCGGGGCTCCCCCAAATTTCCTCCTCATGAAATACAGGGCCTTCCACTTTCCCATACAAGGTTCCCGTGGAAGACAGGTTTGAGGGCTGCTTCATGGGCTGGCCAGTGCCGATCCGCTATCGATCGACAGTTTTTGTGTCCCCTAGCCACCCGTTGGCTGCTACCGGTTAGGCCAGAATTCTTTCGGTAGTGTCGTGGGTAGGAGCGGTTTCAGACTTTCCGGGGTGGGGCCACGGAGTGCGTGTTCCGCTGTATTTTCTTGGGAGTTGCAGTAGCTGATGTGCGCTGTGCCGGCAATTTCCCGCAGGGTAAAGATGCCGTCGAGGGCCGCCTTTTTCGATTCGAACTCCGTGGAGACGGCGAGTATGTTTCTAAGGTCATCGACCAGTTTTGCCCGGTAGCGTCCGTTCGTCTCCTGATGCAGTTCGATTCTTCCAGTCATTTTTTCTCCTCTTTACTCGACGGCGATGTATGGGTTAATGCCCGGGCCCTTTGCTGACTCCATTTCCGAGCGAACTGACTCTGGTCTAGTTCTCGCCCGGACGGAAAGTTCCCTGGGTCTTTGGTCTGGGTGATCGATTCGACGCTGAGCCGTATCGGAACAGGTTTCCAGGCAGTGTCGCCTTGAAGCTTGCCGACCACCGGGAGGTCACCGCTACTACAGACGGAGGATGATGACCGGTCACCCGATAACGAGTCGGGCCCCGACTGGTTCTCCTTCGTCTGGCATGATTGACCGGCTAAGACCTGCGCCGTCCCGACCTCGCGGGTGCCTAATGTGGCACGAACTAGGCCCGGGTGACCCAATTTTCCTGACGAAAGGACCGTTTCCACGGTTGCTCTGGGAATGAAGTCGCTTCCTAGTTGCCTCATAGCGGCACTTCCAGTTGGAATCCACACTGGCATTTGAGCCGGCGAGTTCGAAGCGAAACCCGGTCAGGAGAACCGGTGTGGCCGCCTACTGGAGGGTGGAGATGCGAAACACTGCCCCCAAGTTCATCCATCGGCTCACCACAATGGATGAAGTAGCGCCCGAAATGCAAGATCCCCGGCGCAGTGGCCGTGGCGTTGAGGAGCTTGGCCACCTGCTGGACGGTGGCGTCATGACCGAAGAAGGAGCCGCATTGTCCGCAGCTATACTCCACTGCAACACGGCCGACGACTATCGGCTGGATGGGACCAATAGATTCGATCATTAAGTGCTTGGCCGTTTGACAGCCCTCGCATTGCAATGTCGATTCCATACCGTCGACAAATTCATCATGATGAATGGTGAACGGATCATTCGTCACGTAGCTTCTCCTGGCAGTCCTACGAGTCTGGCGAGTCATCGCCGTGACGTGGCATCGTTTTCTGGAATGATTCCGATAGATGCCGGCCATGCGATAACCGATGTGGGTGGTGGTCCACCCTGCCATTGTCTTAGGCAATAAACCATGAGGTTTGTTGCCTAGCATGTTACATCCATCACAGTGAATGTGTCCATTTGGACTGCGGAATCCTAAGGTTGCCGCTACATGGGGGTGTACAAGAGCAGGGCTTGCAAAATGAGGTGCCGCAAAAACTACCCGGACGAAACCGCACCATCACACGCGCATTGAGAGTAGGTTGGGGCAGAAGGGATGGGTTAAGCAGTCAGCCCAGACATGTCTTCGAAGACGACCTTCAGAGGGTTCCCAGTCGCACCGCATCAAATGGGCGCTTCTGGGGCCATCGCTCAGGATGAAGTCTGTGACGCAGGGGCCGCTTCGTGACACATGACCACCGGGTGACCAAGAGCCGCGATCTACAGCGGCTAATCTTGGAATCCAGCGAAATTGAAAGTTTCCTCAACGCACTAACCCGCCTGGCCGTTCATGAACTCTCCGATGCAAGCGAGGAAGTCCTCTGCGGAATCACACTGCTGCGGCATAAACGCGCCGCCACCGTGGCCAGCAGCAGCCAAGACGCCCAGGACTTGGACGAAGTTCAATACAGCTACAAAGACGGGCCATGCCTCAATGCTGCACGAAACCAAACCCTCGAACACATCCCCGACCTGCAAGCCGAAGAACGCTGGCCTGAATATTCCCAAAACGTCGTAGACCGCGGGATCCGCTCGGTGTTGGCCGTCCCTTTCCAACTCGAGCAGGGAGACCAGGCAGCGCTGAACCTCTACAGCAAGATTCCCCACAAATTCACCGCCGAAATGAAGAACCTCGCACAAGGCTATGCCGACGAAGCCTCCCAAGCTTTCGCTATTGCGTTGAGAATGGCACGTCACCAAGACACCGCCACCGACGCTGTGGAAGCGATGAAATCCCGGACAACCATTGACCTTGCCGTGGGAATGATCATGGGACAAAACAACTGCAGTCAAAAACGTGCCGTTGAGATCCTCAAGGCCGCCTCGTCCAGACGTAACATCAAGCTACGCCAGATCGCAGCAGCCCTGGTCGCGGAAAAAGATCTGGAAGCACCAACCACCCACTTCGAACCATAAGGCAGTCCGGACCCACCTACCAGCCCTCAAACAACGACATCGACTCCTCAATCCGCCACCACTAACGGAAAAGGACGCCCGATACGACAAACCCGTCCCAGTGAGGGTTCCTTGGGTTCTTGCGGTGATTGCAACACTTAGTGAATGAGTGTTGATATGGCGAAGTATTCAATCCTTTTCCGGCCGGATCTATTGCAGGTCTTTTGGGCAGGGATGCAGGCAGGTGATTTCATCACTGATGCCGTTATTCCGATTAATACCAGTAGGCGTACAGGGCGCACTGTCTTGGCCGCTGCCGGTGGCGTCCGACCTCGCCGTGGCAGGAATTTGAAGGGCCGGTGTCTGACGTTCGCCCAGCGTGAAGAGATCGCGATTCTTTACGCTCAGGGCCAGTCCTTGAGAGCGATCGGGGAGGTTATTGGCCGGTCGGATTCGACGGTCTCGAGAGAGTTGCGACGCAACACGAAACCCGGCACCGCCTACCGGGCAACCTCGGCTCATATGCTCGCCTACGAGCGTGCCAGCCGGCCGAAACCGGCCAAACTCCACACGAACATGGCCCTGCGTACAGTAGTGGAAGAGGACCTTGCCAAGAAGTATTCACCGGAACAAATCGCAGGACGACTGCGCGTCCAGTTCCCCGACCAGAAGGAGATGCGTGTGTCACCGGAGACTATTTACCAGTCCCTGTACGTCCAGTCCAGAGGCGCCTTGAATCGGGATCTGACCGCGTGTTTACGCACCGGGCGGGCCGTGCGCCGCCCCTCTCGCAAGGCCGGGCAGCGTAAGAACCGGATCCCAGACATGATCAATATTTCCCAGCGCCCACCCGAGGTAGAGGACCGTGCCGTACCAGGACACTGGGAAGGGGACCTCATCATCGGCAAGGGTAACCAGACCGCTATCGGGACCCTCGTGGAGCGGACTACCAACTACACAATGCTCGTTCACCTACCCGATGGCTACAAAGCCGAGCAGATGCGTGAGGCGTTGACCGCGAAGATCAAAACACTCCCGCAAGCGCTGCGGCATTCCCTGACGTGGGACCAAGGCATCGAAATGCAGGACTGGAAAACCGTGAAGATGGATACCGGCATCGACATCTACTTTTGCGACCCGCATTCGCCCTGGCAACGCGGTATCAACGAGAACACAAATGGACTGCTGCGCCAGTATTTCCCCAAAGGCACCGATTTGAGCATCCACAGTGCCCAGGATCTTGACTGGGTCGCCGCCGAACTCAACGACAGACCACGCAAACGACTAGAGTTCAAGAAACCGATCGAACTGATCGAACCCCTCCTATTGCAATGACCGCCAGAATCCGCCGTTCCCCCTACGGACGGCATCAGGTCGGTGCAGTCGAGTATTGAAATTTGTGGAGACGACTTCTGAAAATTACAAGGCGGGGGTGCTCTCACTGATGCGCAACGGCGCCTGTCTTTTTTCAGATTTGCTGTGGTGTCTCACCTGGGTCGGGGCTTGATCCCCGAGTTGTGTCCGCAAAGTCTCATTTTCCTTCTCCAACAGCAAAACGAGGCGGATACCGGAGAGGTTCAGGCCCAGGGAGAGAAGCTCCGCGATCCGTCGAAGGGTTACCAGGTCCTGCTCGCTGTACCGGCGCGTGCCTCCTTCGGTACGCCCCGGTTCCAGTAACCCCTTCCGTTCATAAAGCCGGAGGTTCTGCTGGCCCGTTCCGACGAGTTCAGCCGCGACGGAGATCGCGTACACGCCCCGTGCGTGCGGGTTGGATACCACGGTAGCCCACTCCTTTCTAGTTGCCATCTTTGCTTGAAAAAATACACCTTGCATCCAGTGTGTCAGTCGTGTTATAAAAAATCTATGTCAGCCACAACAGATCGTGGCGGCGTAAGAGAACTAAATATTTGCAACTGAAAGCTAAATGACACTGAGATTAAGTGGCGTTGTGAAGGAGTGAGTAAGCAATGTTGATGCGTACAGACCCGTTCCGTGAACTCGACCGGCTCGCCCAGCAGGTGCTGGGAACTTCGGCCCGGCCCGCGGCGATGCCGATGGACGCCTGGCGTGACGGGGACACCTTTGAGGTGGAGTTTGACCTCCCCGGGGTAGCCCCTGACTCGATCAACCTCGATGTGGAACGCAATGTCGTCACGGTCCGGGCAGAGCGTCCGGGGCTGGATGGGAACAAGGAGATGCTCGCCTCCGAACGGCCCCGGGGCGTGTTCAGTCGCCAATTGGTTTTGGGCGAGAACCTAGACACAGAGCACATCGAAGCCAGTTACGACACAGGGGTACTAACCCTCCGCATCCCAGTAGCCGAGAAGGCCAAGCCACGCAAGATCGCTATCACTACCAAGGAAGGAGACCGCCAGGCCATCAACGCCTGAGACAACAGTACTCAAACCGGTTCACCCAGACCGGGAGACAGACCAGGTCCGCGAAGGGACATCGGGCGATCGCCACAGGGCACGCCACAGCACCTCAAGCGCAGCAAAAAGCGGTAACTGCTACTGTCTCCCGCACAGGCGGTCCCCGGCCCCAAAGACCGGGGACCGCCCCGTCAATCCGTTGATACCGCCCCGCGATGCCGGGCACCGCGGGGCTCGCGAGGAGGTGTGCTGTCATGCTAAATGCCCCGGACTTATATGCCGTTCTGAACCTGGCCCCGCAGGCCACCACGGCGGAAGTACGGCGCGCATACAGGTCTCTGCTTCGACGCCACCACCCAGACACCCGCCCGGCGACGGCCACCCAGGGCGAAGTAGCCGTCGAACACGAGTGCTGACGCAGATCATGGACGCACACGCTATATTGGCGGACCCCATCCGACGGGCCCGCTACGACCATAACCTGCCTGGCAGCCAAATAAGGCAGTCGACAGACAAACGGGATGAGAGGACACCGGAGAAGACCTCCTCAACGAGGTACACGGGGACAGGCTTCCCCACAGCACCGCACGAGTGTCCCTCGATAATTCTCGGTCCGCTACGGTGGGGACCACCACGCTAAGGAGGCATATTCTGATGAGCGCATGGCACCGCTACGATTCACCCCTGCTGCCGGCTTTCCACGAACGCTTCGAGCAGCGCTGGGGCAAAGACACCGCCCCGTTCCTGGATCCCGAACTCCACGAACAACCACTACCCCGAGCTCAATGGATCAACGCCGATACCGGGGCGGCACTGGCTGTGGTCCCGGTATGGACCGATGACGATGACACCCACCGCTCCTTCGCCGTGTTCTACCTCCCACCCGCGGGAGACATATGGCTGCTACGTCCAGGCAGCACCGGCTACCTCCAATCCCCGGCACGGAGCACATCACCTTGCGCAATGACGCCTTCAAGAAAGCCGTCGACCACGCCGAAACGTTCATCCACGGCCCCGAAAAACACTAACCCCCACCACTGACCGCACCAATCAGTCGCACGAGCTGGCCCCGCAACCTGCAGCAGCCACCGAGCGTCCTCCAGGAGAAATCGAATACCTCTATGCGGGACGTCCCTACCGGATTATGCTGCACCCGTGGCAGTCGCTGGCGACACGTTGAGCATCCCATCGATAACCATAAGGTGTCCCGTTCAAGGTTCCCTAAAGAAACGCCGCGGACTCAGCTGGCAAGCCTGCTCTAACTCGATTGGACGCCTGAGATGAGAGTAGAAACGTGCAGTGATCCACATCATACGCCTGTCACTATTCCCCGCGGAGGATGGAATAGAGCATGGAGTCCCGGCGCTTCCCACGGACCAGCCGATGCGAACGCAGCCGTCCTTCCCAAGAGAACCCGTTCTTTTCCAGCACTCGAATAGACCCCTGATTCTCGGGGTGGCACGTGGCAGTGATGCGCTCAAACCCAAGCGTGGTGAAGCCGAAACTCAGGAGCATGGCCACTGCCTCGCTCGCGTATCCCTTGCCCCAATACGCTCGGTGGAACGTGTAACCTAGCTCGCCGTTGCGATCATGCGCATCAGTAGTCCAAATGCCTACCGATCCAATGGTCTTGCCATCCATAACAGCGGCCAAGGAAAAAGCTGTGCGATTCTCTAACAGGTGTGCCTGCGCGGCCTCTTCAACAAATGCCGTGGTCTGCTCCAGACTATTCAGCCCCCAGGTGGAGAACCGGGTGACCAACGGATCGGCGCTGTATTCATGAACATCGGCGGTGTCCTGCGCATCAAAGTCGCGGAAGCTTAGCCGGGGTCCGGACGGATAGATCGTTGCAAGACTCATGATTCGCCTGTTCACTCGAAAGCCAAGATTCAATCCTCATATCCGTCCAGGAGCAAACGGCGCATGGAACAAGAGCGTTCAACTCTGCATAGACTGGTGGAAACGTCCGTAATTCCCCGCACCAAAGTGAGTCCATGTCTAGCTGTTGCAGTCCCGAAGGCCGAGACGGCCAAACCCACGGCATCACAGTCGCCCCCCAGGTCTTTTCCCTGAGCCTCCCGCCAGCGCAGGGTTCCCACCACCATGACGCGGCTGCTGCGCAAGAAGGCCACACCGCACGTGGAGATGTCCTCATACCGGCTGGCATCTTTTCCATGGGCGATCCCTTCGACGAAGGCTACCCGGCCGACGGCGAAACCCCCGTCCACAAGGTGAGAATTTCGGCCTTCAGCATGTCCACCACGGCCGTGAGTAACGCCGAGTTCGCCGCCTTTATCGATGCCACCGGATACCGCACCGAATCCGAGCTCTACGGCACCTCCGCCGTCTTTCACCTGGCTGTCCAGGCCGACAAGCCCGACATTTTGGGCACGGCCGCCGGGACGCCTTGGTGGCTCAATGTTCGCGGCGCGGACTGGGCCCATCCGGCCGGTCCTCGCTCGCACTGGCAAGACGCAGCAGATCACCCAGTCACCCAGGTATCGCACTCGGACGCGTTGGCGTACTGTGCTTGGGCGGCCCGCGCGCTTCCCACGGAGGCCCAGTGGGAGTATGCGGCCCGTGGCGGCCTGGCCGGTTCGCGCTACCCATGGGGCAACGAACTCCACGGCACGGATTCCGCCGGCGAAACCGTGCACCGCTGCAATATCTGGCAGGGCACCTTCCCCACAGAAAACACGTGCGACGACGGATACCTCACCACCGCGCCCGTGGGCAGCTTCGAGCCTAATGCTTACGGTCTCTTCCAAACCAGCGGCAACGTCTGGGAATGGTGCGCGGACTGGTTCCTGCCCAAGTACTACAAAAGCTGCCTGAGCCAAGGCACAGTTGCTGATCCGTCCGGCCCCACCATAGGACGCGGCCGCGTCATGCGTGGCGGTTCCTATCTATGCCACGATTCCTATTGCAACCGTTACAGACTGGCCGCCCGGAGCTCCAACTCCCCCGAATCGGCCAGCGGCAACCTCGGATTCAGAACCGTCGCGCTCTAAACCACGTTCACAGTCCGCGGCTTTACACTCCGCACGTTCATAGTCCGCGGGCGTGGAGCCAGTCGATCAGGACGTCCGCCTGCAGTCGCTGAAACTCCCTGAGCGTGGGGATGCCCGGCGGTGCCGGGCATCGGGACATATCAAGGAAATAGCCGGCCCATCCTGCCATGACGGCAGTGATGGCCTGCGGGCGTATCTCGGCAAAGACGCGATGATCGGCCAGGAAGTGTCCCACCGACGCGTTCGGATCCAGTGTCTTGACGTTGAGCAGCACGCTGAGCCCCTCAACCCAGGCGGCGCCGCGGGCAGCCCACGGCCAGTCCAAAAGCACCACACCTTGATCGGTCAAGAGGATGTTGTCGGCACGCAGATCTCCATGGACCAGCGATTCCCCTGCCAGGAATCCGGTGCCCAGTCGCGCCAATTCAGTCAACCTCGGCAAGTTCCCGGCTGCCCAAGAGTCCATGCCGGCTAGGGGCCTCGTTTGCAGTTTTTCCCACCCTCTAAACGCATCACGGAGCGAGTCCTGATAGAGCGGCAGGTCAATATCGGCGGGCAGCTCGATCTCCCCTATTTCAGCTACTGCATCCAGCACCTGCAGCACGTCGATTTCCACCCACGGTTCCTGCGGATGCCGGCCCGCAACATCGGCCAGTACCAGCGCAACCCACGTGCCGTCGTCGTACATCCCCAGGAAATCCGGAGCCGCCACACCCTGTGGTAGCGCCGCGGTCACCGCAGCTTCGCGGCGGTGCAGTTCCGGCGTGCTCGCGTTGACATCGGCGGAAACGGCCTTCACAAACGCCCGCCGCCCCGATGCCAACGTCACCCGATCTGCCGATCCCGGCGAGAAGCCGAAAGGCTGAGACACGGCTTCGGCGACCACTTCTCCCAAAATATTCTCCACGCCCTCACGGACGGCCGCAGGGAGCTGGGCCCACGTGATCCGCTGGTTCACGGCCGCGGGGCGAGCGTCAGCACGGTGGCGTCGTCGGCCACTTCGCCGATCCGGCCCTGGTGGACACGCAATTCGTGCATGAGGCCCAAGGCGTCCACAGTAGTGGAGGTGCGGGCCAAGAATTCCTCGGGTCCACTGACCAAACCAAGGTCGACGGCGCGCCAGGCTCCGTCACTCGCCATCACCATGATCTCGGGATCCCCGAGCCGGACAACGTGGGCATGATCCGCTGCTGCGGCTTCCCGCCGTGCCACCCACAACCGGCCAGGGGTGTTGCGTAATTCTCGGTCTTGCCGGAGCAGGCGCAGGCGTTGTTCCGGAGTCCCTTCCGGAACCCTGGAATCGGCGAGCTCAGCGCGAACCAGGTGAGTGTCGCCGTCGTGCGTGCGCACCACCACGGTGCAATCCGCCAAGCTGGCAATCTCCACACCGTCAGCGGTGAGCTGGGCGAGAGAGACGGCGGCACTCGGAAAGCGCACCTTTTCCTCGCCGACCAGGGCCGTTCCGGCGGTGTCGATCGCGGCCAGCGCGGCGGCCAACAAGCCGCGCACGCCGTCGCAGCCGCGAGTGTCTGGGCTGACGGGACTGCCGGAGCTAGTGGAGATCTGCGCCAAAATTATGGACAGTTGCTGGGCCAGCCACTGCGGATCAGAGGCGGCGGGCAAGCCCAGCGGTTCCAGCAAGCTCGTGGCGCCGTCAATGATCCACGCGTTGGGTCCATTGAAGCCGCAGCTATCTTCCTGAACATGGGCATCACCCTCAAACTGGATGCGGGCACGGATATCCCAAGCAATGTTCATACCCTTATCCTGCCAGTTCCCGCATCAGGAACACCGGATATTCTTCGACGGATCGACCCCATTTTCCAGCCACTCACCTGCGGCGTCGTACCGTTTCATGGCCTCACACACATCCGATTGGCTGCCCGGGATGGCCTTGACCACGGCGTAAATGGAATTGCCGTTGCTGTTGTCCATCGAGGGGCCCCGGAAGTTGCCGCAGGAAAGATCGGTGCGTAGGTACATGGAGCCGGGGTTGTTCTTTAGCGCCTGGTCAATGGCTGCCACATTCGTTGCTGGATTGAAGAACGTCCCCAGGATAATGACTGCACTGCCATTGCAGGACGGATAGGAGATGGGTTGGCTGATCCCCAAGTCGCCGGGAAGTTGCATTTCCGGAGCACTGGGCGTCCACCAGCTCAACATCTTTTCCTCGGCGATGACCTTATTGTTCTGAGTGATCTCGAACGAGCTGGAATTCAGATTGTAGGCGTAGTTGTCTTTGTGCGCCGTGGCCGAATCGGATGACCGGGAGGCAGGCAGCTCAGTTGTCAATCCGGTTTTCTTATCCAAGCCCAAATACGTGGTGTGGCCGTTGATTTCGCAGATTGCTGCACGGAAGGAATCTGAGGCGCCAACAAAAACCACCTTCCCCTGCCACTTGCAATACGCCTTGTCCGCATTGGAGTAGCCCGAAGTATCAGGCGTTGGGCTACTCGTTGGCGTGGCAGTGGCGGACGGCAGTGCGGCGTGGCTCTGCGGCGGCATGGCGTGATCCGCAGAAGGTGCAGCAGGTGCGGCGGGGGCGGCAGCCTCCGGAGCTACTTGCTTTTGACTGGAGGTGCCGGCCACCGGGGCGGGTGCCGCCGGTGTGCCCCAAAGCGTGTTGGCGGCAATGACAGCACCCACCACAATGGCGCCCACCAGGACGGTTCCGGCCACTGTCCAGGCAATGATTTTGCCCGTTCCCTTAGGCTGCGCACCGCTGGGCGACCCAGAAGGCGGTCCCGCAGGTGGAAGCGGGCCACCGGGTGAAGGCGGGCCCGCTGGTGGAGGCGGTGGCGGTGCTCCTTGCTGGCCGGCAGCATTGCCCTGCGGGCCCGGCCATGGCTGTGGTCCACTCATTGTTTGGCCCCCTCAAGACAGCTGACAGCCCATGGAAGGGCCAGCTCACAGATTACACCTCCGGGCCAGAAACTACTCGGCTCCCCCGCGGGCGGCGACAAAGGCACGGACACAGGTTTCGACGTCGTCCGCGCTGTGCGCAGCCGAAAGCTGCACCCGGATGCGGGCGGCGCCGCGCGGCACCACGGGGAAGCTGAAGGCCGTAACAAAGACGCCGTGCTCCAACATGGCATCGGCCACGCGGGCTGCTTCCACAGCGTCACCGAACATGACGGGCACAATGGCATGCTCACCGGGGAGTAATTCAAAGTCCTCCTCGCTCATGCGGCGGCGGAACAGTGCGGCGTTCTCGAAGAGCTTCGTGCGCAGTTCGGCCGAAGCTGCCACCAGCTCCAGCGCTTTGAGCGTGGCAGCCACAATGGCCGGGGCCAAGGAGTTGGAGAACAGGTACGGGCGGGCCTTTTGACGCAGCATCGCAACGATTTCGCCGCGGCCGGCGACGTAGCCGCCCGACGCGCCGCCCAGAGCCTTGCCGAAGGTGCCCGTGTAAATGTCCACGCGGTCCGAAACCCCAGCGTGCTCGGGGGTGCCTGCTCCGGTGGCGCCCATGAAGCCCACGGCGTGGGAATCGTCCACCATGACCAGGGCGCCGTACTGCTCGGCGAGATCGCAGATGGCAACAAGTGGTGCCAGGAAACCGTCCATGGAGAACACGCCGTCGGTGACGATGATGGTGCGCCGGGCCCCGGCACCATCACGCAGTGCTGCGGCACCCTGCAGCTGGGTTTCCAGATCTGCCATGTCCTGGTTGGCATAGCGGAAACGCGCGGCCTTGGACAGGCGGATGCCGTCGATGATTGAGGCGTGATTCAGGGAGTCGGAGATGATGGCGTCGTCCGCTCCAAACAGCGATTCAAACACGCCACCGTTGGCATCAAAGCAGGACGAGAACAGAATAGTGTCCTCGGTGCCCAAGAACGCGGAGACGGCTGCTTCCAGCTCCAGGTGCAGGTCCTGAGTTCCGCAGATGAAGCGCACGCTGGCCATGCCGAAGCCGTGGCTGTCCATCGCGTTCTTGGCGGCGCCGATGATCTCCGGGTGATCGGCCAGGCCAAGGTAGTTGTTGGCGCAGAAGTTCAACACGGGTGCGCCTGTGCCGTCCAGCGCGCCAGCCGTGATGTGGCTGGACTGGGCCGAGGTGATCTTGCGTTCGGTCTTGAACAGTCCGGCGGTGCGGATCTCATCCAGTTCGGCGGTGAGCGCATCTTTCATGGAGGTGTACATGGGATTCCTTAGTCTGGGGCGAGTGGTCTGTGGTGAGTACTGCGGTGGGATCCACGACGGCGGGAGGCGGGGTCCCGCCGTCGTGCTTGGGAATGCGGTGCTTAGGAAAGCGGTGCTGAGGAAAGCGAAAGCGTGGCTTAGGCGAAGACGGTCCAGTCGAGGACCACTTTGCCACCCCGGCCGGAGCGGGCGATCTCGAAGGCCTGCTCCCATTCAGTAGCCGGCAGCGTGTCCGTGACCACCGAGGCGACGGCAGCGCGCAGCACGGGGTTGGAGGAGAGCATGGCACTCATGGCGTACCAGGTTTCAAACATTTCGCGCCCGTAGATGCCCTTGAGGGTGAGCATGTGGGTGACGACCTTGCCCCAGTTGATGTCGATCGATTCACTCGGCAGGCCGAGCATGGCGATGCGGCCGCCATGGTTCATGTTGTCGATCATTTCCGGAAGGGCCGTGGGGTGGCCGGACATTTCCAAGCCGATGTCGAAGCCTTCACACATGCCCAATTCCCGTTGCGCATCTTTGAGGCGGGTGGTGGCGACGTTGACGGCAAGGTCCGCACCCATCGCGGCTGCCATGGCCAGGCGGGGTTCGGAGACGTCGGTGATGGCGATTTTGCGGGCTCCGGCGTGGCGGGCAACGGCTACCGCCATCAGGCCGATGGGGCCGGCACCGGTGACCAGAACGTCTTCGCCAACCAAGCCGAAGCTCAGTGCGGTGTGGACGGCGTTGCCCAACGGATCGAAGATGGCGCCGAGCTCTGGCGTGATGGACGGGTCTTTGTGCACCCACACATTCGACTCGGGGATGACCACGTATTCGGCGAAGGCACCGTCGCGCTGCACGCCCACGGAAATCGTGTTGATGCACATGTGGCGGCGACCGGCACGGCAGTTTCGGCACAAACCGCACACCACATGGCCTTCGCCGGAAACCTTGTCCCCCACCTTGGTGCTGTGCACGCCGCCGCCCACTGCCACCACTTCGCCGTAGAATTCGTGGCCCGCGATGAGCGGTGCGTTGATGGTTGCGGCGGCCCAGGCGTCCCACGCCTGAATGTGCAGATCGGTCCCGCAAAGGCCTGTGGTGTGTACGCGGATCTTGACTTCACCCTCCCCTGCGGAAGGCTCGGGACGGTCCACAAGTTCGAACCCAGCGTGTGGACCGGATTTGTACAGTGCTTTCATGGGCAGCTCTTTCGTGGTGCGGACGTCGATGTCCGGTGTTTGGTGGTGAGGACGCTTTACGTCCATTACAACCTGCAAAACCGTTTAGGACAATCGACAATCTATCCATCGTCAATTAAGCAAACGCTAAACTGTAGGCTAGTGGCATGGAACTCCATCAACTGCACATGCTCCGTGAACTGGGCGAGCTGGGCAGCGTCAAGGCTGTGGCCGAAACCCTGTCCGTCACCCCTTCCGCCGTGTCCCAACAAATTGCGTTGCTGCAGCGTCAGGTGGAAACACCGCTGACTCGCAAGGACGGGCGAAACCTGGTGCTGACGGAAGCCGGCAAGGTGCTCGCAGCAGCCGGGGCCCAGGTCATCGACGCGATGGCCACGGCGAAGGCGGCTATCGGCACCTATCAGGACGACACCAGCGGAACAGTCACCATCAGTGGTTTCCACAGCGCCGGTCAGGCTCTATTCGCCCCGCTGGTCCGGAAGTTGGCGGCGCTGCGTGCCTCGGGAGGTGTGGGTGCGTCCAATGACCCGGACGACGGCGGCGGGCCAGGAGACGCTGCAATGGCCACCGCAGCGGCCGTCACCTCCGGCTCGGTCACGTCCGGCTCGAGCTCTTCTGGCTCGATCTCGGTGCCGCAGCTGCGATTCTCTGATGAGGACGTGGCGCAGCAGGACTTTGCGGCGTTGACGGCCCGTTACGATCTGGTGTTGGCACACCGCATGGACCACAGTCCACCCTGGCCGCAACCTGGGCTGCGCGTCATCCCCCTGGCAAGGGAACCCCTCGACGTTGCCGTGGCGATTGACCACCCGCTGGCCGCTAAAACAGCGGTGTCCGCGGCCGACGTCGTGCGCTATCCATGGGTGAGCAGTCGCAGCGGCTACTCCCCCGCGGACGTTCTGATGGCTGTGGGTGCCATGGCTAGCCATCCAGTGGAGGTGGTGCACAGGATCAACGATTACTCGGCCGCCGCGGCGCTGGTATCCACGGGCGAGGTCATTGGGTTGCTGCCGCGCTACACCTCCGGCCCAGTGCTAAATCCCGGCGGTGCCGCCACTGCCCAGGTGGTGCTGCTGCCGCTAACAGGCATCAACACCCGGCGGCGGATTGACCTGCTGGCCCGGCCGGAAAACCTGCGACGTGCCTCGGTGCTGCTGGTGGCCCAAGCGATGCAGGAGGTCATGGCTGAGCTCACCGCTGATTGACCTCCCACCCCCGCCCGGGCGCTAAAGAGCGCCCCCGAACGCGAAGACGCCCCAGTTACAGCACTGCGGCGATCCGTTCGCGGGTATGCGCCAGGATCGAGACCACGGGGCGGCCAGCCACCAGTTTGCCGTCCTGCACAAAGCCCTCCTCACGGCCGTCCAGCGACTCCACCATTCGGGCCCGCCACAGGGCCAGTTGCGGAGTCGAGGCTTCCTCACGTGCCAGGTTGTGGCATTCATCGGGATCGGCGGCCAGGTCAAAGAGCTGCTCCACGCCTTTGGCAGAACCCCACACATACTTGACCTTGCCATCGGTCAGCCAATGGATGTTCTGCGCGAAATAGACGTGCTCACCGTGCAGGTAGTCCCGGACCGGACCGGCTGCTTTCTCGCCCCGGACGTGGGGCGCGAGCGACTTGCCGTCCACTGAATCGGGAATGTCCACACCCGCCAAGTCCAGCAATGTGGGCATCAAATCCCGCAGTTCGACGACGCCATCCATGACGGCGCCTCGGGCCGAGTCTTTGGCGGAGGGCGCATCGGCAATGATGAACGGGACCCGCGCAGAGCCTTCATAGGGCAACGCCTTGCGGAACATGTGGTGGTCGCCCATCATTTCCCCGTGGTCGGAGGTAAACGCGATGATGGTGTCCTCCGCCAGGCCAAAGTCCACGAGAGATTCCTTAATCCGGTTGATCTGCAGGTCAATCTGGGCCATCAGGCCGTAGTAGCCGGCCCGGGCGCGGTGCACGGTCCTATCCGGCAGTGTCCCAAAGGCAGCCTGGTAGTCACCATCCTTGCGAAACTCATCCCAATCTTGTTCCCAGTCGCCTTCCACTGCTTTGTAGGGGTCAATGTCCAAGTACTGGTCATAGGCCCACTGCGGCGGATCATACGGCGGGTGCGGCCGGTGCCAGGACAGGTACAGAAAGAAGGGTTTGGACGGGTCGCGCCGGTACATCCAGTCGATGGCCTGGGTACCAATCCAGTGGCTGGGGTGCAGGTGCTCTGCCTTGTCCCAGGGACGGGCCACCACGGAATTGCAGTTCACCCCGTGATCAAAGTACTCCGCCTCCGGGGTGCTGCCCGGCTGACGCCGCAGCCACGGAACATAGTCGTCGAAGAAGGCAAAGTTCTGCTTGAACTTTCTCCGCGAATAGTGCATGAACCCGTCGTGCAGGATGACGTCGTCAAAGCCAATGCGAGCCCGTTCCGGGTGGACATGCATCTTTCCGATGGCCTGGGTATGATAGCCGGCCTTCTTGAACTCACTTTGGATAGTGACCGGGTGCGCCACATCAAAGGGCACACCCTCGTCGTAGCCCACCCGGCCGTGCTTCTCCTGCGACTGCCCGGTAAAGAGCGCAACGCGTGCCGGGACACAGGTGGGCGTCGCCGAATAGCCCTTGGAAAACCTGACGCCACCGCGCGCCAACTCATCCAGATGGGGCGTCTCCACATACGGGTGCCCATCCGAAGATAGGGCGTCACCCCGCCATTCATCAACACAAATCAAAATTACATTTGGCTTAGACACGGTTGGACAGCTTCTCCTTCATGGGTTCACTGGATCTTGACTGGAAATGCCTGCGGCGCAGTGGGCAACACTGCAGCCCAGTCCATTATGAGTTACCCCGGATGCTAGGGCGAACAACCGCCAACCGCCCCCCATCTTTAGGAGCGGCGGCTTAGCGCGCGGGCTGTCCGGCGTTGAAGTACTCAATCCACGCTCCGGGCAGCGGTGGAATATCCAAGGCGCCTCCTCCGGATCGCAGCGACTGTGCAGCCAGGACACCGGCCGCAACAGCTTCGCGGGCGGCAATCGGTGAGGTCTCGGTGACGCCGCCCTCCCGGGCAAAGCGCAGGAACTCGGCAATCAACAGCGGATCAGCTCCACCATGGCCACCCTCGCCGTCGCGAATTTCAATTTCCGTATCCGGCGTCACGAAGCCATTTTGTGAGCGCCTCGTCCACACCTTGATGACATCACCTGGGCTATCGCCAAAGTTTTCCATCCTGCCTTTCGTCCCGATGACCATGTAGTTGCGCCAGTAGTCGGGCGTGAAATGGCACTGCTGATAGGACGCCAAGACTCCGTTGTCGAGCACCATCTGCATCATGGAAATGTCCTCAACATCGATGATCGGGTTGAGATCTGTCTGCTCCGCGGGCGGCCAATTATCGAGCGAGAACCAGTCCCCCATACGCCTGTCGGTGTTGTCCCGACGGCTGGTGACATCACCGTAAACAGCCAGGTCCCCAATCGCGGATACCCGCGTGGAATATCCCCCGGCTAGCCAGTGGATCACATCAATGTCATGGGCACCTTTTTGCAGCAACAGGCTCGTCGTATTGGCTCGCTCGGCATGCCAATCCTTGAAGTAGTAGTCGCCGCCGTTGCCCACGAAATGCCGGCACCAGATGGCCTTTACCTCGCCGATCTGTCCCGACTCGATGACCTCGCGCATTTGGACGACCACCGGCATGTGGCGCATATTGTGTCCCACATAGAGTCGGGTTCGGGATTCATAGGCCGCCGCCAGAATCGAGTCCGCGGCTTCCACGGTCACATCCAGGGGCTTTTCGCAGAAGGTGGGAATTCCCGCCCGCAAGGTCTGCACGGCAATCTCGGCATGCCGGTTATCCGGCGTCAGAACCAGCACGGCGTCGAGCTCGGCGCTCAGCAGCTCCTCGAGGCTGGAGGTGATGATCGCCGTCGGAATCCGCTCGGTAGCATCGGAGCGCCCACGCTCGGACACGTCACACACCATGACCACTTCGGAACCCTGACCGGGTTTATGCACATGCCGCCACAATGAGGCTCGCAGGCCGAAGCCAACAATGCCCACGCGCATATCTCTAACCGCCGGAACCGTGTCCGGACGTTCCTGAACTACATCTGTCATAATATGTCTTTTCTCTAAACTAACGCTCAAAAGTTATAGGTGTAAGCGGCGCGGAATCACGGGCAAAGAGTTGCCATGGGAACTCCAGCACCTGGTGTGGCGCGGACTCGTCGGAGGCCCGTTCCACCAGAAATTTAGCCAAGCTATTGAAGAAGTCGACGGGTCCCACGCTGGTTAACGACGGCTCCATCGCCTCACCTTGGAGGGTGTTACCGACCCCCACAACGGCCAGATCATCGGGGACACACAACCGCATCCGCTGGGCCGCGTTGATGGCCGCCATGGCAACAAAGTCGGAGGTGGCAAAAATTGCCGTGGGCGGATCGGGCTGACTCAAGAGGCTAACGGCCGCCTCGTAGGCACTTAATTCGTCGCCGTCGAAGGGCGCCACATAGTCCTCCCGGAAAGAAATCCCTGCCCTGCGCAGCCCCGAGAGATATGCGCCGTACCTCGTCGAATAGGGCACCCGCATGCTTTTCCGGGAGGTCAGGCATGCCACCTTTGTGTGCTGCGCCGTCAGATGGTCCATGGCCTCATTCAGGCTGCCGCCGGCCACGGAACGAATCACGTCAAAGCCGTTGGGCTCTAGCGTCTCGCTGAACACCACCAGCCGGCTGTTGCGGGCCAGCTCCGCCAACAATTCGGCGTCACCGTCCTGCTCCGCGGCATCAATGAAAATGACATCGGCACTTTGGCGCTTAATGGCCGTACGCCAATCCGTATCAGCCAGGATCATGGGCGTTATGCCTGCACTGGCAACGGCAGCCCCCACGGCCTTACTCACCGACAACGACCAAGGGTCCGAAAGCATTGTCAACGACAACATCATCAGGTTGGACTTGCCGGTTCGAATGGTTCGAGCAGCCTGATTGGGCCGGTAGCCAACCTTCAGTGCGGCTGCCTGAACCCGTTCGGCGGTGCTGGCAGAAATCCCCGAACCATTACTTTTGGTCCGTCCGGCAAGGACATAAGAAACCGTCGCGGTCGATACGCCAGCCTCAGCTGCAACGGTCTTGATGGTGGGCCGAATCATGCTGTTACTCTCCTCCTCGAGGACTGTCTGCCGCCCGCATTTGTTATTTCTACTAACTTATTGCCAACGGAGCTCTAGCCGTGTTGGTTGTCGACGCCCCGGAGCGGCGTGTCGACAACCCGCGATAACGCTTTTGGTTACTTTGACGGCGTCTGCAGCGTAAAGACAGGCGCTTCCACATTCAGATCGGCCTGGTACTCCTCACGGATCTTGTCGCCACCTTCAGACTTCCACCGCTTGAGCACCTCGGCATGCTCTGAGACCTTGGCCCGCCCTGTGATGATGTCGACGGTCTTATCGCGAATGATCTTCGTGATCTTGGGGCCGACCTTAGCGTTGGTATCGGAGTAGGAACCGTTGGTGGGATTGCGCCAGGCAAATTCCAGCAGCTTCTTCTCTGCCTCGTACACATAGTTCGTGACATCCGGGAAGCCCGGGTTGAAGTTCACGCGCTCCGGGGCCGTCATGATATTCAGCGCGCTCACCACGCCGGGAAGATTCTTGAGCCCCTCGGCATTCAGGATCGGGTTGCCGTCTGCATCGAAGTCGAAGTCCTTGCCGGCAACGCCGTAGTTCTTTTCCAGGTATTCCTCGGTGCCAAACGGTGCCGAAAGCCAGTTGACGAGGGCCAACTGTTCCTTGATGCGCTTTTCATCGGTCTTCTTGAATGCCGTAAACCCGACGGTCCCGTAACCCATGTTGTAGCTCGGGGTGAGCTTCCCATCAAAGCTGAAAGGAACCAAGAGCTCGATGTCAGCGTCGGCATCCAGGGCGCGGAACGTGCCCACATCGCGCGGCCCCGAAACCACCATGGCACCCAAGGAACCATTGACGATCCGGGTCTTGGTGTTTGTCATGTTGACGTCCGGGTAGAAGGCACCGGCTGCGAAGAGCTTGGCCACGTATTCCAGACCGGCAACATAGGCCTCGGTCTCATACAGATGAGTCAGGCTCCGATCCTCGTTGACCGCCCAGCCATTTGGCGCACCGAGGCATTGGGTCATGATGTTCAGGACGTTGACGTAGGCCGGCTCCAAAGCATACTGCTGCTTCGAGGGGTTGCTGAGTTCCTTGATTTTGTCGAAGAATTCGTCGGCATCCTTGGCATTGAGCCCGCCAACCTTGGACCATGTTGCCTTGGTTCCGAGCATCACCTGTCCAAAGGGTGTGCTGGGGATGGGTGCTCCCCAGATTTTTCCATTGACGACGGCGGTTCGCCAGGAATCGGGCTTGAGCGCCGCCAGGTTGGGGTACTCAAGAACGGCATCGCCGGAGAGATAAGGCGTGAGGTCTTCAAACTTCGCTTCGAGCATCGCACCCACATTAGGCAGACCCTGGTTCGGCGGGATCCACATCAGGTCCGGCAGTGTGTCACCGGCAAGAATCGTAGCAAACTTGGCCGGGTAACCGTCGCCCGTATCCTCAACAATCTGCATATTGAATTCCCCGCCCAGCGACGTGTTCAGCCGCTGCCAGAAAGGGTTGTCCGGCATGGCCGGGGCCATGATTTCAAACGTCTCGGAGAGCACACTGACCGGGCCGGTGAGTGGTTTGGCCGTTGTGGAAGCCACCGGCTTTGGCATGTTGATGAAACCAGCTTCCAAACCCTCGGCATTTCCGGGCAGGTCAGCCACCACGTCGGTGAATTCCTTATACGTTGGCAAGACCACCGCTTTAGATGCTTCGGCACCGCCACTCTTCCCTCCGGCACCGCCATTGCAAGCCGACAGTGTCCCGCTTAGGGCCACCGCGGCCACCGAGATACCGGCAAGTCCGAGGAAGTTACGTCGTGAAATCCCAACAGTGTTGATAGAACGCTTCATGGTAAACCACTTTCTCTTGTCAAAGTTGTAAAAGTTTTGAACTGACTAACCCTTGATGGCGCCGGTAATAACGCCCTTCGTGAAGTGCTTTTGTAGGAATGGATAGACGATAAGAATGGGCAGGAGGGCCACCACTACGATGGCCATCTGCATAGATTGCGGCGGTGGCGTGGACGTCACACCGATGGCTTCGGCCATCGATCCGCCCTGAACTACGTAGTTGCGCAGGACGAGCTGGACTGGATACAGGGTCTGATCGTTGATGTAGAGCATGGCGTTGAAGAACGCGTTCCAAAATCCAACGGCATAGAACAGGCCAACCACGGCGATCACGGCCTTGGACAGTGGCAGGACGATCTTGCGCAGGATCATGAAATCGCTGGCACCGTCAATCCGGGCAGCCTCAATCAATTCAGCAGGAATATTCATGAAGAAGGAACGCATCACTACAAAGTTGAAGGCCGCAAAGGTGCCGGGCAGAATCAGCGACCAAACGGTGTTCAGCAGTCCCAGTTGCTTGACCATCAAAAACATGGGGATCAATCCTGGGGCGAACAATAGCGTGAACAGGACCAAGAGCAGCACGGGGCGACCCAGCATGACCGGTCGGCTCGTGGCGTATGCCATCGTGATGGTGATGAACAGCGCGAGGAAGGTGCCGATCGCGGTGATGAACGCGCTCACTCCCAGCGCCCGGATCATGAATTCTCCGCTGAAGATGGCCTGATATGCGGCGAAACTGGGATGTGTTGGCCAGAGTACGAATCCGCCGGCCGCTATCAACTGTTCGTCGTCCGCCAAGGATGTGGAGATGACGAGAAGCAGCGGGATGACGATGGAGAGGCTGATCCCTCCGATGATGATGGCCTTGATGGTGCCGTAGAGGGGTGAGGCCGGCTCCTTCCAGGCGGGTCTTCCGGGATTGAAGCTCAGCTGCTTGTTCAGGCGTTTAGTGGCGCGTCGGCCGGACAATGTTGCCGTCATGCTGCTCTCCTTGGTGGATGCGGTGATTGTCTGAGTGCTCATGAACCCACCTTCTTCTGGAAGATTCCGGGTTCACCAAGGCGGTGGGCCACCTTATTTGCCGCAAAGATTAAGAGTGCGCCCACCACGCCCTTGGCGAGTCCTGCTGCCGCACCGGCGCTCCACCCGCCGCCAACAACTCCGGCAAAGTAGGTGAAGGTATCCAAGACTTCGGATGCCCCGGCTCCTACGGCATCGTGCTGCAGCAGGAACTGCTCAAAGCCGACGCTGAGAATGTCTCCGATGCGCAGAATCAACAGGAGCACAATGATGGAGCGCAGTCCTGGAAGGGTGATGTGCCACATGCGGCGCCACCTTCCAGCGCCGTCGGCCGCTGCGGCTTCGTAGAGCGAGCCATCGATGGAGGCCAGTGAGGCGAGGAAGATGATCATGGCCCAGCCTGCGTCTTTCCAGACCAGCTGGATGGTAGCCAAGAGCGGGAAGGTGTCTGGGTTGGTCATGAAGGGAACGGTGTCCATCCCCAGATCACGCAAGGTGTTGTTGACCAGGCCGGCGCCTCCGAGGACCTGCTGGAACAAGGCAATCACGAGCACCCATGAAAGGAAGTGCGGCAGGTAGACCAGTGATTGGAACCAGCGACGAAGCTTGTTGCTCACGAGCGAGTCAACGATCAACGCCAGGCCCAGTGGTACGGGGAAGAACAAGACCAGCTGCCATACTGCCAACACGATGGTGTTGCGCAGTGCCACCCAGAAATCCGGGTTGAAGTACAGATCCACGAAGTTCGCAAGCCCCACCCAGTCGCTGCCCGAGATGCCTAGGAACGGCTGGTAGTCCTGGAAGGCAATGACGTTACCCAGGATGGGGATGTAAAAGAACAAGGCTAGAAATGCCACGCCTGGAATCATCATCAGGAGCATCTGCCGATCCCTGCGCAAACGAGTCTGCCAAGAGATTTTTCGCAGCGGGATGTCCGCTTGCTGCTGGCGGCCCTTGCCGGACTTTTTTCCCGGCTTGCCCTGGCTGACAGCGGCAGCCCCGGGACGTTCAACGGACGCGGCAAGTTGCTCCGCCGACTCCTGTTGCAGCTGACTCATAGGTACTCCTGATCTTTGTGGAACGGCATATTCCCGTGCCTCAGCACCAAATTGGTGGTTTCGACACTCATTAGTTAACCGATTAACAACGATAAGTGAGGGCAGTCACATATGCAAGATGTTGGGGAATATTCTTTTCAATCCGTCACTAAAAATCATCAAGCCCGGTCTGCAAACGCAAAAAAGCGCCCGATCCCGCCTTCCGCGCCCGGGATATCGGGTGTGGAAAGCGGGATCGGGCGCAGATGTCGAAAACCCAAGCGGCGGAGCCGGTGTTTCCGTAGGCTGCGTAAAGGAGACTGTAAGGCCGCCCGCGGCCGTCGGTCAGATAGCAGCCGAGGGCATGCCGGTCCGCCGCCGGGGTCACGACCACCGAGGCGAAAGTTACCCTTCGACACCAAGCGTCTTGAGGATCAGCTCGCGCACGCGGCCGGCGTCGGCCTGTCCGCGAGTCACCTTCATAACGCCACCAACAATGGCGCCAACGGCCTGAACCTTGCCGCCACGAATCTTGTCGGCAACGTCTGGCTGGGCGGCCAATGCTTCATCGATCGCGGTCTGGAGAGCACCGTCGTCGGAGACCACGGCGAGGCCGCGCTTTGCCACAACCTCGGTGGGCGTGCCCTCTCCCTCAAGGACGCCGTCGAGCACCTTGCGGGCCAACTTGTCATTGATGGCACCTGAGGCGATGAGCTTCTCAATCTCAACCACGACGGCGGGAGTGACACCCAGCGCTGCGGGGTCAACGTCGGCCAGTTTGGCACGACGTGCGATCTCGCCCATCCACCACTTGCGCGCTGCTGCGGCGGTGGCACCGGCGGCAATGGTCTCTTCAATCTCGTCCATGAGGCCGGCGTTGACAACGTCGCGGAACTCCAGATCCGAGTAACCCCAGTCAGCCTGCAGACGCTTACGGCGCTCGGCCGGCGGCTCGGGCAAGGTGGCCCGGAGTTCTTCAACCCAGGCGGCGCTGGTGACGATAGGCACCAGATCCGGTTCCGGGAAGTAGCGGTAATCGTCAGCGTCAGACTTGGGACGGCCCGAGGTGGTGGACTTGGTGTCCTCATGCCAGTGACGGGTTTCCTGCGTGATCGCCACACCGGAGTCAAGAACAGCAGCGTGACGCTGGATCTCAAACTTCACGGCATTCTCGACGGCGCGCAGAGAGTTCACGTTCTTCGTCTCGGTACGGGTACCGAGCTTCTCCTGGCCGTGCGGGCGCAGGGAAACGTTGGCGTCGCAACGGACGTTGCCGTGCTCCATCTTCGCCTCGGAAACGCCCAGGTTCTTCACGATTTCACGGATGGCCGCAACGTACGCCTTGGCCAGCTCGGGGGCACGTGAGCCGGCGCCTTCAATAGTCTTGGTGACGATTTCCACCAGCGGCACACCTGAACGGTTGTAGTCCACCAGGGAGAAGTCGGCGCCCTGGATGCGGCCCGTGGAGCCACCCATGTGGGTCAGCTTTCCGGCGTCCTCTTCCATGTGAGCGCGTTCGATCTCGACATGGAAAACGGTGCCGTCCTCGAGCTCAATGTCGATCCAGCCGTCGTAGCAGATGGGATCATCGTACTGAGAAGTCTGGAAGTTCTTCGGAGTGTCCGGGTAGAAGTACTGCTTGCGCGCAAAGGTGCTGTGCGGGGCAATCTTGCAGTTCAGCGCCAAGCCGATCAAGATCGATGACTCGACAGCCTTCTTGTTCACCACCGGCAGCACGCCGGGCAGACCCAGGCACACTTCGTTGACGTTCGTGTTGGGCTCGTCGCCAAACACGTTGGGTGCGGAGGAGAACATCTTGGTCTTGGTGTTCAGCTCGACGTGAACCTCGAACCCGAGAACGGGCTCGTACTTTTCCATGGCTTCTTCGAAGCTCAAAATGGTTTCAGTGTTCATTAGTTAGCCTCCTCGGCTGCAACAGCTGTGGTAGCGAGCTCGGGGGCCTGGTTCAGCATAGGGCCGCCCCACTTGGCCTCGAGCAGGGATTCCAAAACAGCACCAACACGGTAAACGCGGGCGTCCTCGCGGGCCGGAGCCAGCAGCTGGATGCCCACCGGCAGGCCATCTTCGTCTGCCAAGCCACCGGGCAAGGTCAACCCGGGGATGCCAGCCAGGTTTGCCGGAATGGTGGCAACGTCCTGCAGGTACATGGACAGCGGGTCATCGAGCTTCTCGCCCAGCTTGAACGCCGTGGTGGGCGTGGTCGGGGAAATCAGCACGTCAACCTGCTCGAAGGCAGCTTCGAAGTCGCGCTGCACCAGGGTGCGCACACGCTGGGCAGAGCCGTAGTAAGCATCGTAGTAACCGGCGCTCAAAGCATAGGTTCCCAAGATGATGCGGCGCTTGACTTCAGCACCGAAACCGGCGGCGCGAGTGGCACCCATGACGCGCTCAATGGTGAGCGGGCCTTCGGTGGGCAACGTGCGCGCACCAAAGCGCACGCCGTCGAACTTGGCAAGGTTAGAAGACGCCTCACTCGGCATGATCAGGTAGTAGGCACCCAAGGCGTAACCGAAGTTGGGGCAGGAAACCTCTACGATCTGCGCACCTGCTTCGCGCAAGAGTTCCAGAGATTCGTTGAAACGGTTCTCGACGCCGGCTTGGAAGCCCTCGCCGTGCAGTTCCTTGATGACACCAATCTTCATGCCCTTGACGTTGCCCAAGCGGGCGGCGTCGGCGAGGCCAGTGGAGGGATCGGTCAGGGAGGTGGAGTCCTGGGGGTCGTAGCCGCCAATGACTTCCTGCAGCAGTGCCGAGTCCAGCACCGTGCGCGAAACCGGGCCAATCTGATCCAGCGAGGACGCCATGGCGATGGCACCGTACCGCGAAACCGCACCATAGGTGGGCTTCACACCAACGGTTCCGGTGACCGAGCCCGGCTGGCGGATGGAGCCACCGGTGTCGGTACCCAGTGCCAGAGGAGCTTCGAAGGCGGCCACAGCAGCGGCCGAGCCACCGCCGGAACCGCCGGGGATCCGGTCAAGGTCCCAGGGGTTGCGGGTGAGGCCGTAGGCGGAGTGCTCCGTGGAGGACCCCATGGCGAACTCATCGAGGTTGGTCTTACCCAGCATCGGCATACGAGCGGCACGGATCTTCTTGATCACTGTGGCGTCGTAGGGGCTCATCCAGCCCTCGAGGATCTTGGAGGCAGCAGTGGTGGGCTGGCCCTTCGTCACGATCAAGTCCTTGATGGCGATCGGCACACCGGCGAGCTCGTGGAGCTCCTCGCCAGCGGCGCGGCGCGCGTCAACATCGGCAGCGACGGCGAGCGCCTCTTCACCGTTAACGTGCAAGAACGCGTGGATGCCGCGCTCACCGCCGTCGATCTCGGCAATGCGGTCAAGGTGAGCCTGGACCAGCTCAACGGAAGTAATTTCGCCGGTGGCCAGCTTTGCTGCCATGACGGCGGCGCTGGAACGGATCAATTCAGATGCACTCATGGATTAGCTCTCCTCCAGGATTGCGGGAACCTTGAAACGGCCGTCAGATGCGTCCGGGGCACCCGAGAGTGCTTCTTCGACGGTGAGCACATGGCCCACAACGTCTTCGCGCATGACGTTGGTCAGCGGAATTGGGTGCGAGGTGGCAGGTACGTCCGCCCCTGCAGCCTCGCTGACGCTCTTGACTGAATCCACAATTACTGCCAGCTCGGTGGCCATGCGGTCCAGTTCCTCGTCACTCATCTCGATGTGAGCCAGTTGCGCCAAGTGCGCCACGTCGTCACGGTTGATCGCAGCCATGGATCTCCCCTACAAAAAAGAAAAAAGTTATCCCCACTAGCTTATCTCGCATGGCAGAGCCTAAATCCCGCCTACTAGGAGATGCCTGTCTCTGTTACGGGCTCAGCCTTGGCGCTTTTGGGAGGGTTCAGTCTTGGGGCTGCCCGCCTTGGGGCGCCGGGCCCAGAGGCGGGAGCTGCGGGCGGAAAGTGCCAGCAGTACCAAAATATCCAGCGGCAAACCCAGTGGATCTTCCGACAGCGAGACGTTTTCGCCGTGCAAAAGCGTGAAGGCAGCCTGAATAACGAAGCCAACGCTAAAGGCCAAGGTGGCAATTCTCGCCCAATTGCTGCCGCGAAGAATTAACACGGCCAGCAGCCCGTAGATCAGGAAGGCAATGGCGGAGATTCCAATGACCACCATCAGTAATGCACTGATGGTTTGCTGATCCACTGTGTTAAAGCTGGAGGCGGTGCTGGCCACAGCCGTGTTCCAGTCCTTGACCATCAAGCCAATAGTCACGATCCCCACCACAAAACGAAGGGCCATCAGCAGCACACCAAGAGTGGTGGGAGTGGGGCGCCTGTTCGCCTCTTCCGCACGCCGGGCATCGGTGTCCGGCCCCAGCGGGTTGCCGTCGGGCGGGATCGTGAGATGTCCGACGTCGACCACGGGCAGGTCCCCATCGGTAACAATGGTGTCCCCTCCCCCGTTACGAGAGTGATAGCCGCTGGAGAAGTCCTTGATGACACGCAGCTCTATATCGGGGCCGCCCTCTTGGATCGAGTGCACAATATGGTCGCGTTCCCGGTCGGTGTCGGGGGCAATTTTGTGCGTGATCTGCAGGGTGAAGATGGAGAAACCCACGGCCCGGTCAAAGGTGCCGGCCGCCATCCAATCGGCGCGGTGCCCGCCCGGGAGCATCCAACCGTCGGGGCAACGCCAGAACCGGACATGGTGGCGTTTGGCGGGATTGCCGGCCACTTCCTTTTGATAGGCCAAATCCTGTGTGTGTCCGAAGAGCAGCAGCGGGCTGACGGGGGCTTCATCGTAGCTTTGTTTCAGGAGCGTGGAGGTGATGATGCGCCAGCTCGAACGCAGGGTAACCGGATCCGCCCGGATCCAGCCGGCCCGAGTCATCGCCTCATGCAACTGCGCCTCGCTGCCCACGATGGCCAGGTTGATCGGATCTCCCAAGAGTCCGTCGCTGGTCCGCGCCCGGCCGATGAAGTAGTCGGGCACGTATATTTTGGTCAAAATACGGTGGAGCCGCGGCAACACCAAATACGCCAGCACCATCCAGAACAGGAACAAGAACGGGACCATGTACCAGCCATTGAAGAGGCCTTCGGATAACACCAGGTAGGCCAGCCAGAGTGCTGCGAACGCGCCAAAAATGAACGCCGCGTAGTCCACGATGGAACTGAAGGATCGGCGCCGGGACCGCCAATTTCTGCCGGCCACTTTTGGCTTCAATGGCGCGCTCAATTCAGGCACCCCGGGACGGTTGCTTTGTACACACCATGACACATACGGACATCATACTGCCGCGTCTAAAGTGCCATCCGGTAGACCCGCAACATCTTGCCGTTCTCCGGGATGGGCCAATCACGCGCCGGAGCGCGAGTAAACCCCAGTTTTTGGTACAGCGCGTGGGCTGTGTGCCAGTCGTCGCCAGTGGTCAGGCTCACGGCCCGGATGCCTTCGAGGCCACGGGCATGCTCCAGGATCCACTCCACCATCTTGCGGCCGGCACCGCTGCGCTGCACCGCCGGGTCCACTACGAGGAGCCGGAATTCGAGCTCATCTTCGAGTGCGATGTCCGCCCAGACATCACCGTATACGGCCAGCGTCGCCGAGCCGATCACCACCCCGTCCCGCTCCGCCACGATCATGGGCGCCGCAGCCGCCCGCTCCCCCACCCGCATGATCTGTTTCATGTACGGGTACTCGGCACTGTCAAAGTACCCTGCCCCGAGGTAGGCATCGGCCGTAATCCGGGCAACGGCGTCGTAGTCGTCTTCGGTGATGGGGCGAACTGTGGTGCTCATACATATGGCTTTCTGGTAGTTTCTTGGAGCTGTCACTGGCACAGACTCCTGGAACTGATTTCTGGGTCTGTTGTCCGGTGCTGATTCTGGAACCGTTGCTGGCATGGGTCCGGCGCCAGAGCTTGTCTGCCTAAGTCTTCCGTACCGCGGTGCTGCTAGAGAAATTCGGCAGCGGCAGCTGGGTTCCTGAGCTTCTCCAGGACCGGGAATCTTCAGCAGCTGTGATTCCAAACAGCAGATAACGGGGGTGCTGGGCTTCTCCGTGATTCCAAACAGCAGGTAAACGGGGTCTGGGCCTCTTACACCCCCGTTACCTGCCAATTGGAACGGCACCCACCTACGGCACCCCCGTTATCTGCTGTTTCGATTGCAGGACAGAAGTGAGAACGAGGTGAAGTCCACCAAATCAGCCAAACCCGCTGAATCAACCGCCTGATCTGCGGTTTGAAATTAACATCCGAAGCAGCTCCGAAACAGCCTAAATCCAACGAGGTTGGGCCCAACCCAGGCCTTGCGCCGGCACGTCAAAAACCGGCTCCGTCCCTGAAATTCGGACCGCTGGAGGCAGCCTCAACCCGGGACCCCACTGGGTGTTCTCGGGGACCAACTCAGTAAGATCCAGCTCCGGGGCAGGCGCGTCCGGATCCGAGGGTGGCGTTTGCATCAGCTCCACCGCAGTTCGCGCCAGTGAAAGACTCGCATTGCGCACTGTCCCGTCGAGGCGGTCGCTCCACGCGTTGATGGCTGCCGCCGCACACAAATACCCCGTGGCATGATCGAGCGCCTGAACCGGCAAGGGGTGGGGTGTCGCCGAGCCGAAGTACGCCATTCCTAGGTGGGCAATCCCGCAACTCATTTGCACCAGGGAGTCGAAGCCGCGGCGGTTAGCCCACGGACCACCCCACCCATAAGCGTTCAGCGCCACATCAATCAGATTTGGATAGCGCCGAGCCAGCACATCCGCAGAGATGCCCAAGTTATCCAGCGCATCGCCCCGGTAACCGTGAATGAAAATATCAGCCCCAGCCAGCAACTCATGAAGCGCCGCCAGTCCGTCCGGAGATTTCAGGTCCAGTCTGGCGCAGCGTTTGCCTACCGTAAGCTCCGCCTCAAGCACCGGCTCCTCCCAATCCGGCGGGTCAATCCGCAACACCTGGGCCCCGAATGACGCCAGAAAACGCGTAGCAACCGGCCCGGCAATAATCCGCGTCAGATCCAGCACCCGCACCCCGTTCAATGGTCGCCGCGGAGTGGCGGGCCGGAAGCGGCCAGAGGCTCCGGAGTCGTCCCGTAGTTCTGGAACGGCCCGCGGATCACCCCAAGCAATCAAGGGTTCGACCGACACCGCCCTCCCCTGCGGGTGCTGCCGCCATTCCTCGGGAGAGCGCATCAGCGCCGCGCAGCCGTTCGCCGCGACCACCGCGTTTTCCAAGGCCTCCCCATTCCACTGCACGACGGCGGCAACCACCGTTGCGCGGTCGGCGCCGGATTCCAGCCCGAGCACCTGCAGGACGGCGGCCTTGTGGTGCCGGGCATTGGTATGGAGGCGAATCCAGCCGTCGGCACAGCGATAGTCGCCGGCGATGACGTCCCAGACTGGTGGCAGCGTCCAGCCGACGGGCGTGAACGACATACCGAACCAGAACGAAGCCAGATCCCGGTCAACGCAGACATCCGGAGGTGCGGCACCGAGGCGTTGGGTCAGATCCGTCACGGCCTGCCCGGCTTCAGCCATAGCGGTGACGGCAAACCCGGTGACATCAAACGCCGAAGGAAGCGCCCCTGTACCCGTGATTCTCATGGCGACACCCTTTCGTCCATGCCAGCGAGCAACCGGCCCCATTTCCCAGCAACAGCCAATGCGATATAACGCCCGGGTCATCGCCTGATCTGCAGTTTCGAATCACCCAACCGCCAAGACTTACTCCGTCGGCGCGAATCCGCCTTCCAAACCGGGCACGCAGGCAGCGGTCCAAACGGAGAGCACTTCTTCTCGTGTGGGCAGCCCATTGACAGCAGGGCTCAGCACCGGACGGTGCACCCAGGCACCGGCCTCTTCGGCAATGAGACCTCCAGCGGCAAAGTCATGCTCGAACAGGCCGTATTCCAGGTAAGCGTCCACGGATCCGTCGGCCACACCACACAGTTCCAGCGCAGCGGAACCCAGCCGGCGGAAATCGCCAAAGTGGTCCATCCGTGAGTTCAATTCAGACACCAGGCGCCGCCGCACATCGGTGTCGTAGCTCAGCGACGTGGATAGCAAGGTGCCGCCACGCTTTTCCACCGGACCATGAAGCTGACGCACCGACTGCACACCGTCTGCACGAGTTTCATCCAGCCAGGCGCCGCCGCCCAGGGACGCGAAGTAGATCCGACGCAGCGCGGGCGCGTTGACCACCCCAGCCAACCATTCGCCGTCGGGCCCCATCACGGCAACCGAGGTGCCGTAGTAAGCAATGTTGCGGATGAAGTTCATGGTGCCGTCGAGCGGGTCAATACTCCACCGGTACCCCGACGGCTCGGGCGGAAGCGCGGGGGCCAATTCCTCGCCGGTGATGACATCGTGCGGGCGGGCATCGGAAATGACTGCGCGCACAGCGTTCTCGGCTGCCACATCGAAGGCTGTCACCCAGTCAGCATCGGATGATTTCTCCGTAGCTGCGAAACCCTCCGGGTCCCGGACAGCGAGCACGGCGGCCCCAGCGGCGGCAGCACGCAAAGCCACCTCGAGAAGTTCATCGACGGTCACGGCGGACGGGTTCATGAGGATCCTTTGTTAGTCGGTCTCGGTTGGAAGGTCAGAGGGAAGCTCAGCAGCGAGCTCAGCGGAAGGCTCGGTGGCGAGCGCGGCGGCAACAGGTCCGGATTCCAAAAGAAGCAGGAATGCTTCCTCATCCAGCACGGGGACCCCCAGCGCCTCCGCCTTGTCCAGTTTGGTGCCAGCGGCCTCGCCAGCCACCACGTAGGAGGTGTTTTTAGAGACCGATCCGGCCGCTTTTCCGCCTCGAGTGATGATGGCTTCCTTGGCTTCGTCGCGGCTGAGCGTTGGCAATGTTCCAGTCACCACAATGGTCAGGCCTTCCAGAGTGCGCGGCATGGATTCATCCACGGCATCTGCCATCAGCACACCGGAGGCAGCCCACGCAGCAACGATTTCCTGATGCCAATCCACATCAAACCACTCGATCAGCGCCTCGGCAATGATGGCGCCCACCCCGTCAACATTGGCCAACTGCTCGCGCGCATCCGGAGCCGCCAACGCCGCCCGGATCGCTTCCATGGAACCGTAACGGGTGGCCAGTGCACGCGATGCTGTGGGCCCAACATGCCTGATCGACAACGCCACCAGCACACGCCACAACGGAGCCTTCTTGGCCTTTTCCAGCTCCTCGAACAGCTTTTCCGTGGTCTTGGTGGGTACCGACGGCTTCTTCGCGGTGGCCTTCGTGTAGAAGTACGGCACCTGCGCGTAACGCCCGGTTCCCTCCCCCTTGGACCTAATTTCACGCCAAACCACGACGCCGGACAGGTCCAGTTGGGCGATGTCGAAGACGTGCGCTTCACTCGTCAAGGGGCCGGGACCGGCCGGGGCGATGGCCCCGCCGTTCTCGGCTGGGTCGGGTCCCGGACCAGAGGTCAGCGCCATGGCGGCTTCATAGCCCAGCGCCTCAATGTCAAAGCCACCGCGGCCTGACAAGTGGGCCACCCGCTCGGTCAACTGGATGGGGCAGGACTGCGTATTGGGGCAGCGAATATCGATATCGCCGTCCTTGGCTGGCGCCAATTCGGTACCGCAGGACGGGCAGTGTGTGGGCATCACGAATTCACGCACGGGCGGATCTTGTGCCTCGCGCAGCGCCATGACGGGGCCCACGATCTCAGGGATCACATCCCCGGCCTTGCGTAGCACCACGATGTCGCCAATCATGACGCCCTTGGCCTTGACTACATCCTGGTTGTGCAAGGTTGCCCGTTCCACAGTGGAACCGGCAACCAATACCGGTTCCATGATGCCAAAGGGGGTCACGCGTCCGGTGCGCCCCACCTGCACCCGGATGTCCAGAAGTTTGGTGTGGACTTCCTCCGGCGGGTACTTGTACGCCACCGACCACCGCGGCACGCGCGACGTATGGCCGAGCCCGCGCTGCGTAGCCAAGTCATCCACCTTGACCACAATGCCGTCAATCTCGTGAATCAAATCATGCCGGTGCTCACCGTAGTAGGCAATGAAGTCCAGGACCTCGGGCAGCGTATCCAGCACCTTGTAGTAGGGGCTGATGGGCATGCCCCACGATTTCAGCAGTTCGTAAGTGTCAGACTGGGTTGCGGTGGAGAGCCCTTCGCGGGCGCCGATCCCGTGGACAAACATGCTCAGTGGGCGTTTTGCCGTCTCCGCCGGATCCTTCTGGCGGAGCGAGCCGGCAGCGGAGTTGCGGGGGTTCGCAAACGGCGCCTTCCCTGCTCCGACCATCTGCTCGTTCAGAATGGCGAAGTCCTTCGACGCAATGAAAACCTCGCCTCGAATCTCCACCTCGGAGGGAAAATTATCCCCGTGCAGCTTCTGTGGAATGTCCTTGATGGTGGCCACATTGTGTGTGATGTCCTCGCCCGTGGTCCCGTCGCCGCGCGTTGCAGCCCGCACCAGCACACCGTCGCGGTACAGCAGGTTTACGGCCAAGCCGTCAATCTTCAGCTCGGTCAACCACTTCGGCGCCTGCCCGCCTTGCTTCTCAACGGATGCAGCAGCCTTGACCAGCCAGGCTTCCAGCTCCTCAAGGGAGAACACATCTTCCAGCGAATACATTCGGGCCAAATGGTCGACGGCGGCAAACGCCACCGAGACATCCCCACCTACCAGCTGGGTTGGGGAATCGTTGGTCACCAGTTCCGGGTGCAGTGCCTCCAGTTTTTCCAGCTCGCTGTACAAAACGTCGAACTCCGCGTCAGAAACCAGCGGTGCGTCCTCGTTGTAATACGCTGCCCGATACTTTTGGATCTCATCCACCAGGACGCCGTAGCGTTCCCTGTCGGCGCCTGCCGGGACGGCGTCCGCGGGTACGGCAATGCCGGAGGCTTCGGCTGGTTCGGTGGAATCTGGCTGGGGTACTGCATTCTCGCTGCTCACGCTACTATCTTGCCCCATCCAAGACCTGCAGTGCGCGAACCAGCACCATGAATCCGGACACTGCCCGCGTCCTCCACCCGCTCGTCTCTCGCAGTGGGACCCTCGAACGCGTGGGCCCACCCGCGTCATCCACCCGCGGAGGATCTTCCCTGCTGGCTCGGAATGGTCGCCGAACGTTCATGGCAGGACGGGCCGCGCCCGGGTCAGGCGACTGTGCAATAGCGGCCAACGGCCCCGAGCAGGAAGTTGGCGTAAGGCGGGTAGGCGAACATGAGCCCGTTGGGCCCCATGATCGGCAATGGAATCTCCATGAGCTGGCCATTACTGGTGTGGCTTACCATCATGGTCAGGACAGGGAACCTTCTTCGCCCGTTGAAAATGATGAAATGGCAGGGGTGGATATGGGAGATGTTTCCCCCTGGCAAAGTGGTGCACGCTGCGCTTGGACGGGTGGAACGCCGCAGCTCGATTCCTGCCGGACCAACCGTGACCACCGGCAACAACCCAAGTTGCTTGCGCCCATATCCAAGGGCCTTCAGTGCCGTACGGAGCTCGCGCGTGTTCTGGGTCAGGAAGACGACCGACTGGGGCTGGGCAGCCTTGGCCACAGCCTGCTTACGGCGTATGTATAGCACCGTCGGAATGAGCATCATGGCGATAAAGAACGCGGGCAGAAAAAATCCGGCAGACACGGCAATCAGAGGGATGGCCACGTCCTGCCATGAAGAAACCCCCTTCACCGCCACAGCAACTGCCGCGAAAAGGAAAATCAACACGACGGCCCCAAGCAGGCCCCAGAACATCGCCTTGTGTTTGCGCCTCACACCCGGAATCTCCACGAACTGCGGCGGACCGGGAATGGCCGGCGGAAGAAAGGCCCAATCGCCGGTTTGAACGGGACTAGGCGGTTGCGAATCTTCAGGCATGCTCGCAAGTCTATTTGACGAAGGCTGCCAACCGACGGCCAGGACGATCCGGGTGTCCGGCCGTTGACGCAAGGTAATGAGCCAGGTCAGGCCGAAGCTGGGGAATTAAGCAGAAGTAGCTATCCATGTTGCTGCCGTGCTGCAAGGGTATTGCTTGGCCGCGGTTGGCGGGCTCGCCGCCTGGTGGGTGTAACTTGCCGTTGTCAAGAGGTGGGGCAGGGGCGCGTTGTGGTCATTCGCTGCCGTTGCGGACAACCCTGATGGTTACGGGGGTAGTTATTGCCATTCGCGCACGGTAGACCGGGTGCGAATGGCAATAACTACCCCCGCGCCCAAAAAAGAACCCCGCCTGGTTGTTTTCCGGTCCGGATCCCGCGCCAATGGGGCGAGTGGAGCCATGCCGGCCCACGCTCGCCAGGTCGGCGTTTGGGCCCACAATCCCGAGGGCCCCTGGTTGCAGACGCGCCAGCGGCTGCAACCAGGGAGGGATTGGGGACTAGCGCGAGGCTTCGATCTGCTGCTGCTTCTGCTTGTTCACCACGGACTTGACCTGGTTCAGATCGTTGATGACGTTGTTCAGCTGCTTCTTGGAGGTGGGCCAGGTGGTGCCCTTGAAGCGGCTGGCGTCAGGGCCTTCCCAGCGAACGGACTGTGCTTTGCCGTCCAAGGTGCTCATTGCGGAGGTGATCTGGTCGATGGCCTGAGCCAACTTGGAAACCAGTTCTGCCATATCCTGGGGATCGTTACCAATCATTGCCACGATGTACATCCTTTGCTGAAGTAAGAGACCCTGTGCTGGCTTGTCCAACCGGGCGACTGCTAATAATCTAACAACTACATTTTCAAAGGGCGATGGGGACAACTCCCCAACCGCTCCCTGCCGCTCGCACGCTCACGGCGGGACCCTCGCGATCGTGGCCCCACCCAACCGCTCCCTGCCGCTCGCACGCTCACGGCGGGACCCTCGCGATCGTGGCCCCACCCCAGCTACCGCTCGTGATCCATGGTCGTGGCCACCTGCAGCTTGAACGCCTTGCCCCGGCCCACCACGTAACCGCGGCCCGGGACAAACTTATTGTTGTGCAGCCGGCCCAGCGAGGTATTCATCAAGGTGTCGCCCTCGATGTCGCTCGGGTTCAGCAGCAGGCCACGGCGGCCTGACTTGAACAGCCCGGCAATGCTCCATGCGGCAGCCCAGGTGGAGGTCTCGCCTTCGCCCACCACAAAGAGGTTCGCCTTGATGGCCGATTTGATCAAGGTGACCAGATCCATTTCAGCCTCGGAATCGGCAAACTCCGTGACCCCCTCAATGAAGAATGCCACCGGTGTGGTTTCACTTTCCACCAGGTCGATGAAGCGCTGCAGCTCCGGCTCCAGCGCCGCAGCCGTTACGATGGCCTCGTCCCACACGGACAGGTTGGCGACCGCCGATCGTCGTGAGCCGAAGTACACGCGGCGAGTGCCCGGCGTCGACCGTTTGAACGCCTCCGCCAAGGTGACCAGGGCGGTGGTGCGCCCGGACGACGGCGGCCCGGTCAGCATGAGCGCGCCGCTGGCTTGCAGTCCGGCCGGTTCCAGGTTGTAATCGTCCACGCCAATGATGACGTTGCCGGGGGTTGCTTCGGGGAGCACGTTCAAATCCAGGCTCTCCGGCAGCGATTCGATCCGCGGGGCGGCCGGCACGCCCTGACGGCGCATGGTCTCGCCCAGGCTGGCCACCTGACGCGCCTGCAAAGCCAAGTTGGGCGTTCCACCGAAGATCGCCATCTGGATTTCGCCGCCGTCGATCATGCCGCGCCCGGGAGGCGATGCGGCGTCGAGGACGTCGCGGGGCAGGCCCAGGTTGGAATAGTCATCCGCTGTTGCCATGCGGAGCACCAGTAGGCGCTGCACGGAGGAGGCCAACGACGCCGGGAGCGACTTTGGGCTGTCACCGGCAATGACAATGTGGACACCCATGGGACGGCCGTCAGTGGCGATCTGCTGGAGGGTTTCGAACTGGGTCATGCCCACCCGGAACTCGTACAGCTCCCGGAAGGTAGCCAAACCGTCCACCATGACAATGATGCGTGGTTCATTGGGCTTGTTGGCTAGGCGGCGGTACTCGGCAATGCTGCCAGCCTTCACGGCGGCGAACGTTTCGGCGCGCTCCTCGATGAGGCCGCGCACATAACGCAGCAGCCTGCCCACGCGCTCGGCGTCCTCGGCATTGATAATGCCGCCCACATGGGGCAGCGCCTCGAGCATTTGCAAACCGTTGGAGGCCGCATCGATGCCGTACACCTGCACGGGACCACCGCGCGGGGTGATGGCGGCGGCAACGGCAATGGTGCGCAGGGCAGCGGATTTACCGGAACCGCTGGCACCCAGGATGGCCATGTTGCCATCCTTGTCAGGTTCGAAGAATACAGTGGGCTGGGCCTGGTGTTCCGGATCATCCATGACACCCAACACCAACTGCTCATCTGTGCGGGAGTTGGGCAGTTTGGAGAAGTCGTAGATCTCCGAAAGCTCGCTCAGCCACGGCTTGCGGGGCGGCTTAATGCCCAACTCCACAGCTGTCAGGGAAATATTGGCCACCACCTTGGCGATGTCGTTGGGCCCGGCCGAATCCTCCACAGGTGCTACAGCGAGCTCCTGCTCCCACGGGGCACCTGCGCCAAAGTCCATCTCCACAATGTCAATGCGTGGACGTTGCGGGGTGCGCGTTGTCCAACCACCGGCATAACCGGTCTGGAAACCCTGAATGCGCCCCGGTCCGGTCTTGGCAGCTCCGCGCCCGGGAATGGACGGGCTGAAGTACGCCGCGGTGGGCTCCCCCAAAATGTCCTGAGAATCGTCAACATCGGCCATGCGCAAGGCGATACGCATATTCGTATTGGCGCGCAGGCTGTCCTTGATGACACCCGAGGGGCGCTGCGTGGCCAAGATCAGGTGCAAGCCCAGTGAGCGGCCACGTGCAGCCACATCCACCACGCCGTCAACGAACTCCGGCACTTCCTTGGCCAGTGCGGCGAACTCATCCACCACAATGATCAACGACGGCGGCGTCTCCGGATCTGCTTCCCGCTCCATGGCTAGCAGGTCCTTGGCCTTTTTGCGGTTCAGCAGGTGCTCCCGGAAGTGCAGCTCGGCACGCAGGGAGGTCAGCGCCCGGCGCACCAAGTGCGGGGACAAATCTGTTACTAGCCCCACGGTGTGCGGCAGTTTCACGCAGTCGGCAAAAGCCGCACCACCCTTGTAGTCAACGAACAAGAAGGAGAGCCGGTCAGGACTGTACGCTGCGGCCATGCCCAGGACCCACGCCTGCAGAAACTCGGACTTTCCGGCGCCTGTGGTTCCACCCACCAGGGCATGCGGACCTTCGGTCTTCAAATCCAGGTACATGGGTTCCACGCCCTTGGAACCGACCAAGGCTCGCAGGGAACCTTGGTACTTGCGGTTCTTGACGGCGCGGGAGGCAACAGAGTTGTTCTCCAGCCACCGATCAGCAATGCCGGAGGTGCTTTCCACCAGATCGTGGCCGGCGAGTGCCACATACGACACGCTCCGTGGAAGGTCAGAATCGTCGTCGACCGGTGTGCCGGAGTCAACCACGGGTGCCATCATGCGGGCCAGCTGGGACGCCAAGTCCAGGCTGACGCTTTCGCAGCTCACGGGGTACGTCAGTTGACCCAGACGGACCTGGCCGGTGGTGGCGGTTTCGGCAACATGGACAAAGTCGCGGCACGGAGCCGGCAAGGCTTCCACGGAACCGGCAATCCACATGATGTGAATGCCGGCGTCTGCACCATATTCGGTCAGGCGCGTCAGGCGGGCCCGGTCCACCTTGACATCGTCTTCAATGATGACCAGCATGACAGGGGTTGCCGGCGCCGGCGTTTCTGCCTTGGCCGGGTCTTGACTGCCACGGTGGGCGGCGGCATGGGCGGAAAGGTTGACGCCGCGGGTGACCATGAGGTCCTCCAACGCGGCCAGCAACACACTGGCCGCCCCGCTGCCGGAGGCCAAATGGTCCGAGCCCAGCGGGGAATGGACGGAGTCCACATGGGGCAACCATTGCAGCCACTCCCAGCGTTGCTTGGACTCGGCGGAGGTCATGGCGGCCACTGCCAGTTCGGCTGGTGAGTGCAGACCTACGGCCTGCAGTACCAGGGCGCGGGCAACATCGTCCACCACGCCGCGCGGGCCGGCCACGCCCAGGGCGCCGCTGTTGCGCAACTGTGCCACCACCGGGACAGCGTCAATATCGGAGAATTCCGTCTTCAGGTCCTGAATTTCTGCCATGTATTCAGGCAGCGTCTCATTACTGTCACCGACCTCCACCGGGGTTCGTGAGGGCTGGCGGCCAACACCAAGACGCAGGGACAAAAATGCTCTATGTTCGGGACGGTGGGTCCACATCAGCGGGCCCAGCTTGTAAATGGCGTCAACGGTTTCCGCCGTCGACGGGCTTTCGGCGAGGCGGATGGCACGCTCAACCTGCGCACGTGCCGTCATTTGGCGCCTGAACTCCTTGACGGAGCCACGGAACTGCTCAATGGATTCACGGAGTTCGCGTTTGGCGTTGACTTTCTGATCCACAAAACCACCAATGATCATCAACGGCATCATGGCCATGAAGATGACACTGAACAGGCTCTTGGTGACGGCGAACATGACGGCACCCATGAGGATCGGGGCAATCAGCATGACCAGAGGGAAGCGATCCCGGCGTGGCCGCTTCGGGCCCGCCGGGACGGTTTGCTTCTCAATTTTGAATTGCGCCACCACACGCGGCGAGCGGTTGAATTCCACCAAGGGGCTGGTAGGTCCGGCGTGGGAGCCGCGGCCCAGGCTGACCACGGAAATAGTGGTCTCCCCGAGCGTCACCTCATCCGAGGAGCCCAGCATGGCCCGGGAGATCTGAATCCCTTCCATCATGAGCCCGTTGGCCGAACCGGTGTCCACAATTTCCACGGTCTCGCCAACCGTGATGCGGGCATGTCGCTTTGAGGTCATGGGATCGCTGAGCCGTACGTCTGCGTCAAAATCACGCCCCACGTAGCTGGTGCCCGACGGTAGGGCGAATTCCTTGCCGGCATCTGGGCCGGCCATGACGCGCAGGGTGGCCGCGGCCGGCCCTCGGTCCTGATTGGGCAGGGCGAAGGACTCGCTGACCTGCGTGAGTGAAACCGTGGCCCCGGGGCGCAGCCCGGATTCCAGCAAGTTGCCCTCCGGCGGCAGGGTGCGGCCTCGGACGCCACCCACCATGGATTCCTCCACCAGCAAGGACAGGTTTTTCGGCGCCTGCGCCCCCTTGCGTGAGGGATCGGAGAGGTACAGCTCCGTGGCAATATCCCCTACCGAGGCCAAACCGTCCACTGTCACAGCGAGGTTCTTATCCCCTTGCGGTTCGCGCCGAAGCGTCAGTCGCAGCCTCATTCATCGTCCGTTCCACGTTGCGTTTCCAGCAGGGGCAGGTCATCGGAGGTGACCAGGTGCGAGGTCACAGCGTGTTCCACGAGGCGGGCGCGCCTGTTGGTAGCTAGTTTTCCACCACCGCCGCGCAGTCCCACGACGCCCACGCGGTCCAGTTTGTCGCACACGTTATCGAGCTTGCGGTTGAAACGGGTCAGGGCCCAGCCCAGCCGTTTGGCGGCTTGGGCCGAGGATGGGATGGAGCTAAAACCTGTTCCTTCGCGGCGCAGCATGGGCTCTGCCAAGGCAACGATCAGCGCCTTCTGCGAGGGGGTGAACACCACCGGGCCAATGGTGGTGGAGCCGGCCGAATCGTCTTCGCGGCTCTGGGACATGAACGACGGCGAATCCAAGTGCACGGAGAACTCGTACGTGGTGGGTCCGGCGGTGAAGATCACGTTGGTCTGGGCAAACACCAGTGGGATGCGCGCCCCTGGGGCCATCCAGGCCTGCATGCCACCGGCAGCGTCGGCGATGGTGGCACTGAGCATGGTGCCGGCATTGGTGAGCCACCAAATTCCGTCATATTTGCTGACTTCCAGGAATTTCCGGTGCAGATACGGGTTATCGTCAACCTCAATATCGCCTTCACGGCCAATACTGAAGACGTCCTCGGGCGATGGTTCATACCATTCGCCGCAAAAATCAATGGTCAGTTCAGCCATGACGGCAGCCCCCTTGTTTGTTCATGATGCTTCATGGTCACTTGGAGCACTTTCTTGTCTCGTCCGAGACATTTCCGCTCTTGCGCAGCAGCTTCACGGCAATGCATGACTCTCCATTGGCGCCGTTGACCACAAAAACTCTGTTGTCCGGAATTCTCTTGAACTCCCCCGCATCCACCACGCTGACGGCGGCCCACATGTACTGGTCGCCCTCCTGCGGATCCGGATTTTTCCACGTCCATTCGGCCCCGCCATTGATGGGCTTAGCCGCCAAATCGGTCACCTGCGGCACATCGGAGCCCACCACCAGCGCCGTGGGCGGCGCGGTGGGTTGGACTACCGTGTCAATTTTGTCCGGCGCCCCAACGTTGAGGAAGACCACAATGGCAACAACGACGGCGGCTACGAGTACCAGCCCCGAGACCATTCCCAGCCACATCCCTTTCTTCTTCGCCGGTTCCAGCTCGGGAACGTGGGCGTCTGCGGCCGGAGCGAGTAGTTCGTTGCGTCCCACTGTCTGGTCCAGGACATGGCTGGAGGCGGCATGGTGCTGACCGAGCTGGTTCTGGGCCGCTTGGTTCTGGCCGATAGGGTTCTGCGCCGGGGCACCAGTGCGGAAGCCGGTGTCGTTCCAGGCTGTGGGCGAGGCGATATTCGAGTAGCTCTTGGGGACTGTGGCTCCACCCGTGGTGTCCTGCGACGGGACTGTCTGGCCATTGCGAGTCAGGTTGCCGGTGGAACCGCTCACCCCTGGGCCGTTCACTCCGGAGCCAGTCACCCCAGGGACGTTGTTGATCTGCGGCGGTGCCGTGAAGGAGGCGCCAGCCCTGGAAGTGTTCCGCGATGGGAAGGTGGGGTTACTGGTGCTCGCGTCAGGATCGATGGAGATGATGGAGCGCACCCGGGTGGCCTCTGAATAATCATCAGATTGGCTGGGCCGTCCGTCGTGGACAACAATATCTTCCTGCACTTCAAAGGGCGTGACGGAGTAGTTCAGGTCCGCCTGCACACGCATGAGTGCCCGGGCAAAATCTTTCGCGCTGCTGTAGCGCGAACTCGGGTGCTTGGCCATGGCTGTGGCCAAGACCATTTCCAAGGCTTCGGGAATATCTGCCCGGCCCAGTTTGGGCAGCGGCATGGAGGCGATCCGATCGCCCAGGATCCGGTATGAATTCTCGGCACCCGGAATAACGAACGGCGAATGCCCGGCCAGCAAGGTGTAGATCGTGGCGCCCAGGGCCCAGATATCTACTTTGACGCCATCCGTTGCTCCCGAGGCGAAGGATTCAGGTGGCGACCACGGCACTGACATGCCGCCGCCGTCGTCCTGCAGGGCATCCATGGTTGCGGAAATACCAAAGTCGGTCAGCGCTGGCCGGTTGTAGTCCGTGACCAGAATATTGGCCGGTTTGATGTCCCGGTGCGCAATGCCCGCACGGTGCGCGGTCTCCACGGCGGAGGCCACCTGGATGCCAATTTCCATGGCTTTATCGGCACTGAAACGGCCCTGTTTGAACTGCATGTCCAGGCTGGGTCGCGAGCAGTACTCCATGGCCAGATACGAGTGCCCGGAATCGGTGATCTCGGCTTCGTAAATGGTGACAATGTACGGGTGTGCGGACAGCTCGGCCATGAGGTTCGCTTCGGACTCAAAGCGGGTCCTGGCACCAGCGGTTTTCAGGTCTGCGGTGAGGACCTTAATGGCAACCTTGCGCCGGGGGCGTTCCTGCTCATACAGGTACACCTCAGAGAAACCGCCCGATCCCAGACCGGAAATAAAGGTGTAGCCCGGAAGTTGCGGGGGCGCCGGCGCTGCACGTCTATTGCTCACAGCAGTCCGTCAAAGAGGAGGGAGATGCCGTCTCCTAGTTCGGCAATGTCCCCGTTGAGCAAGATGGCTTCTTCTCCCTGGCTCAGGCGGCGTGGTGCCTGACCTTCGCGCACCAGGACAGTTCCGTTGGTGGCCTTCAGATCCACCAGGAGAACATCCCAGCCGTCAAGGCGCACTTCCACGTGAGAGCGTGAAATATCGTCGTTGCCGCTCTTGACCTGGACCAGTCGGGGCATGGCGCCGCCCATGACACGGGACACCGAAGGTTGGCGACCAATGATGAGCGAGTGGTCAAGTTCCACCGATTCGCCACTGGAAATGTGCATGGTGCCCAGTCGCGGACGGCCCACTTCACGCGGTTCGGAGTTGAGCACGGCACCGCAATCCGAGCACTGTGAACGGCTTGGCGGGTTGGCATGGCCATGCAAGCACAACCGTGCCAAAACCATGGGTCCGGTGGGCGGCCGTGATTCCAAAGGTGTCGCGGCGGCTAGACCTTCCTCACGCTTGTAGTCGCTACTCATGACAGTTTGGCCATCATGATCGGGGTCAAACGGTTGGTTATCAGCAGCTGCGTCTTGCTGTTCTTGCTGTTTTTGCTGTTCTTGCTGGTGTGATTCCTGAGCATCCAGTGCGCCGGGCTTGCCCCACGGCACCGAGCCAATCATGAGGGACTGCACTGGCTCCTCGGCTGCCGCAGGGTCTAGGGCACAGGTGGTCGAGGCCGTCTCCTGGGGGTGCTGTGCAGATTCGGAATCCTGCGCACCTTCATGACCGTTGCCTGTCAGCGGAGGCAGCGGCGGCAGGGGCGGAAGCACCGGGTCAGCATTCGGCGAGGTGATCGGCAAGCCGTTTCATCCAAACGAACGGCTGCATCTTCCACGCTTCGGGTCACAGTGGGACCCCACAAGTGGTCATAGCTAGTGGTGAAAGAGCCGTCATCGGCAGGCGAAGAAATAGCTGCGCCTTCCACTGCCGAACCATCGCTGTCCTGATCGGATTCATCGGACTGCTCATCATCGGCTGTGCCATCATGCTGCTCAGGCGTATGGCTGGCAGAGTCGAACTGCGCGGCATCATTGTTCAGCGGCTCACCCAAGTAGTCCGCGTCCGGCGAATCGCCAGCGGCGGAGTCCTCATCGTGCATATCGGGACGGATGGTCAGATTCAAATCATTGATGGCATCCACGTCGTTTGCCTGCACAGGAGCCAACTGGGCAACCCATTCAGCATCCGCAGCCTCGGCCGCCATGGCGAACCCGGCATAGGCGTCCGCTTCATCCTCGGTGTCCTCATGAGTGTTCTCGTGAGCAGCTGGCGCCTCGACGCCCGGCGCTGAGCTTTCAGCTTCGTTGAACAGCTCCTCTGAGCTTTCAGCTTCAGTGAACTGCTCCCCTATAGCTTGTTCCTCTGTTGCTTGTCCGGCAGCGTCCACCACGGGCGCAAACCAATTGGCCTTGGTCAGCGAAACTACCTGCTCCTGCGGCAACGATTCATCAGCAAATGCTGTGGACTCATCGTCCGCAGCACCGTCCTCAGCGGCCTGAATTTCAGCGGGAGCAGCCAGTGCGGCGTCAGAGTGATGTCCACCGTCCGGGTCCGTCACCTGCTCCGTGCCGGCAGTCGGGAAGTACACGGTGGTGCCATCCAAATCGGCATTAGTGGCTTGAACCCAGCCGGTCTCGGGCGCAAGCTCAGGCGCGTTTTCGCCTTCAGCAGCCCAAACAGAGGCGGGCGCACCGGCGTCGTACTCGGTATCAGTGGACACACTTTCAGCCTCAGGGGAGCTAGCGAGCTCCACGGCAGCGGGCACATCGTTAGCAGCGACGTCTCCAGCCAGGCGGTTTCCCGCAGTGTCCAGGAGCAGCGACTGCAACCGGACCACGGCTTCGCTCACGGCAAGGTCAAGCGCGGTCTCATCGGCGTCGGGGTCGGCCATGGTCAGTTCCAATGACTCCGGAAGCACCAGTGACCGCTCGCTCCAGGTGCTCACGTCACGGCCAGAAACCACCTCGGCGGAACCGTTGAGGTGCGCGATGAGGGTGATGTCCCCGCGCAGGATGGCATGCAGTTTGTCGCTCTGAACCAGGATGGCGAAGCTAGGCAGGCCGGTGAGACCCGTGCCGAACTGGTTGGTCACCTCGTTCAGGACGCCGTGAATGGTGGGGTCCTGGCCGAGGAAATCCCACAGCCGGTTCACGATGTTCGGACTGGTGTTGCTCTCCAGCACGATGACAGAGCCGGAACGCACAATGCCAAGCCAAGTTCCTGTGCGGTACGTGCTGCTAACCATGATTCTCCTTGGGTGAAAATGCTGCGGCAAAGGCATGGGCTGCCATGGCCGGTACTGCCGGTGCGTGGGACGGGAGCTGTAGTCCCATGGCTGGTGTGTTGCTGGTTGCTTGGTCGTTTTCAGGTGCCGCTAGAGACTCTGGCGCTGTTTCTGTGGTTGTACCCTGTCCCGGGTCCATCACTGAAGCCGGAATAGACTCCAGCAGCTCCTCCACGACAACGGGGATGCGGGGCAGGGTATCGTCGGGATCGGACTCCGCGGCGTTGGGGTTGTTCAGGGTTTGCTCGCCCGCACCACCCAAGACGTTGCTGGCATCGACCACGATGACAGTGACGTTGTCGCGGCCCCCGGAACGCAGGGCGGCCTGGATCAGGGAATCCACGGCGTCCTGCGGGTGACGCAGGGTGCTCAGAACGCGGTGGATCTGGTCATCGCCCAGTTCGCCGGTCAAGCCATCGGAGCAGACCAAGATCCGATCGCCTTCTTCTACGGGGACCAGCCAAAAGTCGGCTTCGGTATCCGATCCGGTGCCCAAGGCGCGTGTCACCACATGCCGGCGCGGGTGCACCAGCGCCTCCTCGGCGGTGATCAGTCCCCCATCCACCATTTCTTGGACTTCGGAATGGTCCACGCTGATCTGGGCAAATACGCCTTGACTGAGCCGGTAGGTTCGCGAATCGCCAACGTTGAACACCAGCCAATACGGCACTGTGCGTTCTTCCACCAGGACCACGCCACTGACAGTGGTGCCGGCCCGGGCGTTAGCCAGTTCGCGGATCCGCGCGTCGGCCTGACGCAATGCCTGTTGCAAGTCCGACGCCGTTGCCTCCCGGGAGCCAGCGCTCAACAACCGCTGGTTGCTGAGCACTTCAATGCACTCACGGCTTGCGACCTCGCCTGCTTCATGCCCGCCCATGCCATCGGCAACGGTAAAGAGCGGATCGGCGGCCAGGAAGGAGTCCTCGTTGAGCTCACGCCGAAGTCCGCGGTCGGTGCCAAAGCCGAAGCCGAGGCGGACCCCCGAGCTATTTTCGCCGTGCTTGCCGTCCACTGAACTCATACTTTTTCCACCAAGAAAGACCTGTCACCAAAATGCACCCGGGAGCCAGGCCGAGCCAGGGCGGGGGTTCCACCCACCAACGGGGTCTTCGCTCCGTTTGAGGTACTAATGGCACTGCCATTAGTGGAATGACGATCGGTAACCCACAATCCTTCGGTCGAGACACTCAGGTGCAGGTGGGTCTTGGACACCGATCGGGTGGAGTCCTGGATAGGGATGAGACGGGAAATCATCTCCCCATCGTATCCGGCAGGATTGCGACCAATGAGCGCCGTTGATCCCAACTCCTCGGTCCGTCCATCATCGAAACTCAACCGCAGCGCGGTCCTGGCTCCTTGCGGACGAGCGCGGGTCTCCCCCGCCTCGTTATCGGGCACAGCCGCTCCTGGAGTCTGTGACCACGGGCTAGCTGGGGCGGGATGCGCAGATTGGGCCTGTTGGGCTTGCGGGCTGAACTGCTGTGACGGCTGACTTTGCCCACCCTGCTGGAACGATCCGGGAGCCGGCGGAGCAAAGGTCTGCTGCTGGAACCCGGTGGCAGGCTGTTGGAACTGCTGTGCCTGTTGGGCAGCAGGCTCTTGCTGCGCGTTCTGCTGATGAAACTGCTGTGCCTCGGGCCAGGGGCAACTGGTGGGCGGGTGATCCCCGGAACATTGGTGATGGGACCCTGATCCACCGGTAGTTGGACTGCAGGAGCCGACGGCGGCGGCGCAAAGGGGTTGCCTTGCTGTCCGTTGAACTGCTGTCCAGTTCCCTGCGGGCTCTGGAACTGGCCTGGCGTTTGGCTCGGGTTCTGGAACTGGCCCTGCACCTGCGGGTTCGGGTTCTGCTGGCCGGGAACCTGCTGGCTCTGGAACTGGCCTGGCGTTTGGCTCGGGGTCTGGAACTGGCCCTGTGCCTGCGAGTTCGGGTTCTGCTGGCCGGGAACCTGCTGGCCTTGCTGGCTCTGGAATTGAATTACGGGAGGTGCGAAGGGATCCACGGCAGCCCCCTTCTTCTTATTCCGGCGTCCGGCGCGGGTAGCTGGCGCAGGAGCGGCCACGGCAGTAGGAGCACCGGGGAACTGCCCGGCAAATTGCTGTGCAGGACCGGGCGCTACACCCTGCCCTGAACCGGGCGCTGCGCCCTGACCCGAAGCAGGCACTGAAGCCGAAGCAGGCACTGAAGCCGAAGTATAAGGAGAAACCGGCGCAACTGGACGAGCCGCTGGGCGGGCCAACGGAGACTGTACCTGTGAAATGGTGGCGACAGGGGCCGGGGAGAAGTTTTCCCGCTCCCCGATGCCGCCGGTCTCCAGTGGATTGCGGCCCTTGGCGACGTTGAAGACCAGGGTGTGGGCTACCTTGTCGTGCCAACCCTGCTTTTTGCCGTTCTTATCCCAGATGTTGGAGATCAGCATCACGATGGGTCCTGCTGTAGGCACCACACTGCTCAGGCTAACCATGAGCGACCGCAAGAAGATGGCCAGCAACCCTGCGGGGTGGCCTTCCATATTGGTAGTGCGCAGACCGAGTATCACGTTGCCTAGTGTCTTACCCGATTTGGCTTCCCACATCCACTGCCACACAACGTAGGCAAGAGAGAGCAGCGATGCCACGCCCAGGAGGATGCTCAGCCACATGAAGTTGTAGACTGTGCCGCCCTCCACCGCCGTGGTGGAGACTAACGCCGAACCGATGCCAGCGCCTGCACTTAGTAGGATCGCTGGCGGTACGCCGTCAATGATCTTGGCAGCCAAACGCCGGCCCGCCCCACCATTGGCCAGAGCTGTTGCCTCGGCTGCGCGAGGGTCCGCCCCTACCTGCACGGGAGGAAGAAGGGGACCTCCGGCAGCTGTGGAGACGTTGACTATTCCTGGCAACCTCTGGGCAATCTGCGTCTGTGAGCCGGGCGCACCAAAGCCGCCAGCACCATAGCCGGGTGCACCGCCCGAGCTACTAGGCGCACCGGATCCGGGAGCATACGGGTTACCGCCAGCAGCGAATGGATTCGCGGAAGGACCACCCAAAGGAACCGAGGATGGCGTGGGCGAGGCAGCCCGATTGGACACCGCACCACCGCAGATCGTGCAAAAAGCCGCCCCCACGTTCAGGGCCGCCCCACAATTCCGGCAAGGTTCCGCCATATTTTGCGCCATTTCCTTACGTACCCTTCTTAGGACTTCTTCTTCATCATCTGCGCCAACTTGGAACGAATGCCGTCTCCGCCTTGGTCCTGCGCCTGCCCGGGCGCCCAATGGCCGCCTTGTGAATCCTTGCTCGGATCCCGGCTCAAGACTTTGCTTTGGGCGCGGCTTTGGGCGCGGGCCTTCGCATCGGCCAGCAACGAACGCGGTGAGAACTTTGCCCGTTGCCGTTTCCAGAATCCTACCGACCCACTCATGCCTTGGACGGAATGTTCCACATGTTGCCAGTATGTGGCGACATCTTCTTCACTGGGCTGGCCCGGCCCAAAGATGGCGGCATCGGCCTTTTCGGCCAGCAGCGCAGTGGTGCCTTGCGTCGTTGGGAAGGCGCTATAGAGCGACACCGCCGTTTCCCGGCGAGTTCCACTGCTATTGACGCCGGCACCCAGATCAGTGGCCAAGCTCATGACTTCTGACCAGCCACCGCCCACCCGATCCGAGGGCAGACCGGTAGTGTGGCGCTTCTTACGGCGACGGGATTTCAGCACCACAATCAAAATCAGTGGCAGGACAATGACGATGATCGGAATGGCAGCAACGCCCACGATCATCAGGATGGTCCCCAGATGCCGGCCTGGCTATCCTTCTTACCGTCGGTGTCCAGCGCATCGGGTGCACTGTCCGGCGGCAGATCGGCAGGTTCCTGCGGCGGGGGCGGGGGCTGGAGGACCTGCGGCTTGGGCTTGGAAGCGTTCTGCGGCTCCGGCGGGTTCGGCACGTGGTCCTTGTCCGGCGTCGGATTGAACGGCACCCAACCCAGACCGGCAAAGTTGACCTCAACCCAGGCGTGGACATCGGCGCCCTTCACCTTGATGGTGGAGGCACCATTGTTGGCATCCTTTTCATCCAGGTAGAAGCCCATGACCACGCGGGCGGGAATGCCCAGGTGGCGTGCCATAAGCACCATGGCCGTGGCGTACTGCTCGTCGTCGCCCACCATTTCCTTACCGCTGAGCATCTTGGTGATGCGCGCGGCACTATGGCCGGAGTTGGACTGGGTTTGCCCCTCCAAGCCATTGCTGAATTTGCCCTCACGCTGGAAGGCGCCTTCCAAGGCCTGCACCTTTTTCAGCGGGGTGTCCGCCTCGCCAACAAACTCATTGGCCTTGGTGCCCACAACCTGCGGCACGTTCTCCAGCTTGGGCAGGTTCACGCGGCCATAGTCGGAGCCGGCCAACTTGTTGCCGTCCACCTGTGGGAACGCCACGTCCATGGAGTAGGCATCACCCTTGGCCACCCCCTGCAGGTTCAGTGCGGTTCCGGATTCCTTGTTCAGGTACAGGGTGGGTGTGGCGCCTTGAGCGCTCTGGTAGCTGAGGCTGCCCGCCACGGCCACATTGGGAATCCACACGCCTGAGTACCCATCAATGACAAGTCCGACGGCGGATCCCTCACCATTGCTGCCTTGGTTAAGTGCCTTCGGATCTCCAATCGGGGAAAAGGATGCCGAGGAGTTGGGGTCCACGTTGAATACGACGCCGTCATAGTTGTCCATGGCCGCAATCCGGACCCGGCCGTTCTTGGGCAAGCCCTCAACGGTGAACAGGACGGTGTCTTTTTCATTCTTCACGTAGTCGCGGAACTTAGTCAGAGGAGAGGGCAGCGCGTGCAGATCCGGCGGCGGAATCACGGTATCGCGCAGCACCTCCCGGTCACTCGACTGGGTCAGGGCCGGGGCGGCGGCCATCGTGACGGCGCTGGCAACGAGGATGACCCCGGCACCTAGTCCGATGCGGCGCAATAGTGAGGCGCGGGCACCTGCTGTGTCCTGCACCTGCTGATTGGCCGAGATGGATCCTGCCATCTCACGGCGCAGCAGTTCGTGGCGGTAGGCCAGCCAGACAATGGCGCCCACCGTCAGTAAGGAGCCGCGCAGCACGGGGAGGAATACCTCCGCTGTACCAAAGAGAATAGCCGTGATGAACAGGGCCACCACCGGCACCAGCGCCCAGTAAGCGTTGCGCATCCGCCAGGCCAAGGTGCCGGCCACTATGGCCGCCACAAAGGCCGAGAGGTAAGGGACCACCATCACGTCAACACTGGTGCCGACCGGCGGCGCGAGCGTCAGTAACTGCTTCCAGGACAGCATGATGCCCAACAGCAGCCCGCGCAGCGAGTCACCGCTGGGAAGGAAGCCCAGAAGAGCCTCCTGAGGTGCGGCCAGGGCGCTGCCAAAGATCATGTAGCCCAGGAAACCAACACCCACCATGGAGATCAGGCCAAGGCGCCAATGGGCACCCATCGCTGCCACGCCCAGACCCAGCACAATGGCGCCGAAGCCGGCCACCAGGTACGCCGGATCGTGGCCAAACGTGGGGCCGAAGCCCAAGACGGCGATGCCGAGCAAGAGCGCCATGACGGCACCGTCAAGGAGGAAGTGCCACCAGAGGCGGCCGCCTGCGAACGCGGAGGATTGGCGCCCATGGACGGGTCTGGGTGTCCTTTCCTTGGGCACTCTTTCATTCGGCGCACCGGCATCGCGCTGGGCCCGGCGCCGGGCACGGCTGCTGGCCTGCCCCGGATTCCCTGGCTGGTTTTCCTGCGGCTGTGCTGCCGCACTCCTTCGGGCGCTCAAGCGACGGCCTTTCTGAGAACTGCTGCCAGATCGCTGAGCTCGCCCAAGGTAAGGACGGTCAGGTCGGCAATGTTTGCGCGGGCCGCATTGGCCCCAGTGAAGCAGCGGATGGCAAAGGCACGCACTCCCGGCGGCACGGACGCCGCCGCACTGCGCAGTTGCGCCGGGGTCACCTTCGAACCCACCACGAAGAACACCACGGACGCATTAGGCACCAGGTCGGAGAGTGTGCGGGCCAGGTCAACGGAGTTGCCCCGGCGGTTGAAGGCTTCAAGTCGAGTCATGTCATCCAACAGATTCTTGCCCGTCTCGCAACGGATGGGCCCCTTCTGGGTGATGACGCTCAACTCGCGGCTTTCCTTGATGGCCTGCCTCCCCAGAGAGGCCGCAGCAGAAATCGCCAACTCAAAATCGTCGTCGTGCTCGTATTCATCGGAGTTGATGGAGAGCGCAACAGCCATGTGGGAGCGGCGGGTTTCCTCAAACTGGCGCACCATGAGCTTGCCGGTGCGGGCAGTGGTCTTCCAGTGAATGTGCCGGCGATCGTCCCCGGGAACGTAGTCCCGCAGAGCGTGGAAGGCGATGTCCGAGCTGGACAGCTCGCGGGTGGTCAAGCCCTCGAGATCGCGCAGGAATCCTGCAGCCGGGCCGTCCAAGGCGGTGGTGCGGGGGTGCACAAACAGGTCTGTCGGGTCCGTCCACAGCATTTGGCGGCGTAACAGTTGCAGCGGATCGGCCCGCACGGAACGCACCGGGCCAACAGTGATCACGGCACGGCGGGTGGTGGGAATGGTGAACAGGTCGTCGTGGATCTGACTGGGTGCCATACGCGGCAGGTGGAATAGCGCCGTGGCCTGACCAACGGGCAATTCCAGGGCGGCCGGCAGGACCTGACGGGGCGAGGTGTTGGCCACGGCAATGCTGCCCACGGCGTTGTCGCCCACGGCAACACGGGTGCGGGCCAGATCGAGCTTGACGGCATACATTGAGGTGCCCAGCACAAAGGCTATGGCAATCAGCAACAGCACCACAGCCAGCAGCGCGGCCACCTTGGCTTCCTGCCAGCCGAAGAGCGCGCCGAGGATCCACAGCAGCACGGCTGCTCCCAAGACCACCCAGCCCAGTGTGCTGACCGTGGCCAGTGCCGGGCTGATCCAACGTTTGAACCAGCCGGACACCGCGGCCCACGTGGGGCCAAGGTAGATGGTGGCCACCTTGCCCGCTTCTCGGGTGAGCGAGGCAGGGTGCAGGCGTGTTGGCGTTCCTTCGCGTCGGAAGGGGCGGGAGAGGAACTCCCCTGCTTTCCCTGCGCTGGATTTAATGCTCATGGTTTACCTTCGAATGATGGTGCTGTGTTGTTGCTGTTGCTGGCTCAACTGCGGCTAAGTGCTGTGTTGCCCTGTGCTGTGACTACGCGTGAATGCGCGGCTAATGCCGGGCAGCCGCCTACAGTGAACTGCGCTGCTGTGGAGCGGCGACTTCGGCCATGACGCGGCTGAGAACTGCCTCAGGAGTGGCGCCGGCAAATTCCGCTTCCGGGTCCATGACAAAGCGGTGCGTCCACACGTAGGGAGCCAGTTCCTTAATATCGTCCGGCAGCACGTAGTTGCGGCCCTTGGCGGCAGCCCAGACCTTGGCGATGCGCACCATGGCAATGGCGCCGCGGACCGAAACGCCCAGACGGGTTTCCGGGGCGTTTCGGGTTTCTTCGCAGAGGCGGGAAATGTATTCCAGCACGGCGGCGTCTGCGTGCGTGGTGGCAGCCAGGTCCGCCATCTCGGAGACGGCCTGCGGGGTGATGATGGCCTGCAGGCTTGAGGTGCGGTCGCGTTGGCTGGAACCGGCCAGCAGCTGCACCGTGGAGGCGTGGTCCGGGTAGCCAATGGAGGTTTTGACGAGGAAGCGGTCCAGCTGGGCTTCGGGTAGGCGGTAAGTACCGGCCTGCTCAATGGGGTTCTGGGTTGCCAGCACCATGAACGGCCGGCCAGTCTCATGGGTGATGCCGTCCATGGTCACGCGGGATTCTTCCATGACTTCCAGCAGGGCCGACTGAGTCTTCGGCGATGCCCGGTTGATCTCATCGGCCAACACAATCGTGGCGAAGATGGGGCCCTTGTGGAATTCAAATTCCTGAATCTTTTGATCGTAGATCATCACGCCCGTGACATCGGAAGGCAGCAGATCAGGGGTGAACTGGATACGGGAGTTGGTGCCCTTGACCGTGGCCGAGAGGGCGCGCGCCAGCATGGTCTTTCCTGTACCGGGAGCATCCTCGAACAACACGTGACCTTCGGCAAGCATGGCAGCCAAGGTCAGGCTGATGACCTGGGACTTGCCCAGAATTGCCTGGCCAACGTTGGCTACCAATTTCTCAAATGTTCCTGCAAACCACGTGGCCTGTTCGGGCGTCATGGACATAGTGCATCCTCTTTCGATCAAGTTTGTTCAAGCATTGTTTGCAGTAAAAACCTGCACTAGTTTATCCACTAATTGGTGTTACCCGCCATTAGCGGCAATTTGTGGGTTCAAAGACGGCGGCACGCACCTTTTCGGGCCGTCCCACCGCCGGTGGTTAAGCGTGGGGTTTGGGCTAACAGGCAGGGACTCCGTTGGCTTCTGGACCTCTCATGGTCGTCATGCTGGTCTCCACATACCGTCCCACAATTTGACCGACGCCCCCGATTGCGCCACTTGCGGATTCGATCCTGTAGAAACTCACGGCGCCGCCTCCATAACTCACCTTGTTGATGTAGCACCGAACAGTGATCGTGTCGGAGTTGTACATCCAAGGTCCTCCGGACCCCGTCCGTGACGTCTGTCCCCCACACGTCAGGTTCTTGGGGTCGTATGCAACCCCGTTGCCGGGATCCGTGCAGGTGCGGTAATCCTTTCCAGAAGTGGTCCACACGTCCTGCGGGCCGGCCTGCGAGTTGGCAGAGCCTTCGGCACCGCATGCGCCTTCCACGCTGCAGGCCCTGACCCGGAGCTGGGCGGAGTCATTGAAGTTGCTGGTCCCAGTCGAGAAGCTGGTTCCCTGCGTGGCAACCCAGCCCCCGCTGTTGAGGCTGTACTGGTATTCCTTGAAGGTGCTGCCAAGCATGTTGGGAGCAGACCAGGTCCAGCGCACGGTCTTGTCGCCACGCGGGGCCGTGCTGCCGTTGACCGGCACGGCACGGGGAACACCGTAGGGCTTGACCTGGTTTGAGGATTGGGACCTGTCACCCACGGAGGACGCGGTGCCGGCATTGCCTTCAGCCCACACATTGGCTGTTACGGGAGTGCCGTTCGGCGATGCCAACAGGGCGCCGCTTGCAACACCGCACTGCTCCAACCCGGTACTCAGGGCCACGCAGTAGCGGATCTCCGCCGGCGTGTATCCGTTGAGTTCCGGCTGGCCCAGCGCCGTGTAACCCAGCTTGACGGTGCCGCCGTCGGCCCCCGTATTTTGGATCTCGAGCGTGGGCGGTTGCATCTGCCCCACCTTGCCCACGGCTCGTTGCGGCGCCGACAACCCACCGTAGCCGCCGGTGCCTGCCTTATTGGCGGCCTTCACCCGGAAGCGGTATTCGGCTGTGGAATTCTTGATGGTCACGGACTGGCGCGGCGTTGAGACTGCCGTGGCTTCAATCTCCCGGACGGGCTCGCCGCCGCCGGTGACTTCCAGCGTGTACTTGCTGATGGCATCACCATTAATAAACGGCTCGGCCCAGGACACCAGCACCTGGGTGTTGGTGCCCACCGCCGGGGATGCCGTCACCGTGGGAGCATCCGGAGCAGCAGGAATCCCGGCTGGGATGACAGTCTGTGAATACCTGCTCCATTCCGAGGGTTTGGGCGCGTTGTTGACGGCCTGCACACGGAATTGGTACTCCGTGCCGTTTTCCAGTCCGGTCCACGTCAGTGATTCGCTCACAACCGCTGTCTTCTGGCCGTTCTGGCCGGGCGGTGCCGGGGAAATCTCCACAGTGAAGTTCTTGACCGCGGAGAACTCGCCCACGGGCGTCACCCACTCCAGCGCCACTTCCTTGTCGCCAAATGTGCCGATGGGCGGACCGGGCGCATCCGGCATCCTATCCGGGGTGGCACTGGCCGAGGACGGCGAGGATGCGGAGGTGCCGACGCCGTTGGTGGCAGCGACGGTGAACTTGTACTCGGTGGCGTTGCGCAGCCCCGTGATGGTGCACGTGTTGGTGGCGCATTTTTGGCTCCCTCCACCCCAATTGACCTCATAGCCGGTAATGGGCGAGCCGTTATCAGCCGGAGAATCCCACGAGATGAGTACCGCCTTATCCTTTTCCTCCACAATCTGAGGCTTGGCCGGCGCATCGGGCTTGCCCTTGACCACCATTTTGATGCGGCCGGTGGCAACCCGTGCAATGTCGCGTGTCTTGTCCTCGACCGTGTATTTGACCACCACGGTGCCCTTGTAATCCGGGCTGGTGGTCACCGTGACGGTGTCGGTTCCACTGGTGGCGGTGACGCCCTGCCCGCCGGTCTCCACCTGCGCGCCAACGATCCGCAGCGGCGTGTCCGGGAAAGGGTTCACATCATTCTCCAGCACGCGCACCACTTCGGCGCGGCCAGCATGGGCGTCGCTGACCACATCCTGGTTCGCCACGGGCAGGGGCTTGGACGACGACGTCGCCACGAGCACCACGTCCGCCGTCACCGGGGTGTTGGCACCGTCGGAGACGGAAACCTGGAGGGTGCCCTTGACGCCCACCTTGGTCTCCTTAGACGCGGAGATGTCAAGGACGCTGCCCTTGAGGGCGGCCTTGAAGCCGCTCGGAACGGCACCGACCAGCTTGAAACTGAGCTTTTCAGAATCGCCGGGGTCCTTGTCCTTGGCCAGCGGTGCCACGTCGTAGCTGGTTTCCTCAGCCTGCGGAACATCAATGCTTGCGCCGGTGAAGGAGGGCGGAGTGTTCTTTGCCCCGTCGAGGGCGGGTGCCACCTCGGTGAGCACCGTCAGCGTGGACTTCAGGCCGTCTGGATCATCTGGGCCGCCGCCGTCGGTCACCTCAAAGGTGATGGATCCGGGACCGAAGAAGGCCAGGTCCGCTGCATAGTTCACGCCTGCACCGTCACCTGCGATGAGCTTGTCCTTGTTCTTGGTGGCACCAATCAGCGTGATCTTCGAGGCTTCCGTCAGACGCGGGGTGCGCCCATCACGGACCTTGACGTACTCGGAAAGTTTCATCACGGCGCTTTGCCCGGCTGTCACCTTGATGACATCTGTTTTGGCCAGCACCGGGTACTGCTTGCCGTGCCCCGGAACCCAAATGACGGCCGTGGCCACCAGTCCATCGCGGTCCGTGAGCGTATACGGCACCATCTGTGCTTCTGGGGCGAGTTGGATCCGCACCGTTCCCTTGGCCGTCACCGTCGCATCGGCGGCAGTGCTGCCGGGCGCGGCGGCGATCTTGATGTCCAGGTCCTCGGCGATGCCGTCCGGGTCCTCATCGTTGTCCAGGACCATGACCTCCACAGCCGTTTTGCTCAGCGTCTGGTGGGCGGTGACCCGGTCATCGCGTGCAATGGGCGCCTTCAGCGGCGCGTCCGGGGTGACCATCATACGGATGTTTCCCATGGCTGTGGCGCCGAAGGAATCGGCCACGGTGTAGCTCATGGTGGCGATGCCCGGTTCCTGAGGAGACGTAATGATGATCCTGCCCTTGGGCGTAATGGTGGGTGCCATTTCAGCAGGTCCGTTGAAGCCGTCTTTGACGAGGGCGAGTTGCCCGCCGTCGGGGTCTGCATCATTGAGCACCACATCCAGGGCAACCTTGCGGCCAGGGCGCATGGTGATGAAGTCGTCGGCGGCAACGGGCGGCTGGTTCATGGCCAGCGGCGGGACCACCCCCACATCCACGCGGGCCGTTGCCTCGGCGCCCAGCCGGTCGCGAACCTTATAGGTGAAGGTGTCGGTGCCATGGGAAGTGCTGCTGCCCGTATACAGGATGAAACCGTTGCCGGGCAGCGCGGTGCCAAAGGCCGGCGCCTGCTCGATCCCGGCCAACTCCACGGAATCGCCGTCCGGGTCGATTCCGTCCAGCGGAACTGGAATCTTGACGGTGTCTCCGGCAACGACCCGGCCCTGCAGGTTCTTCGGCGCGGGCGGGAGATTGCGTTCGGGGTCTGCCGCAACAATGGTGATGGTCACCTGAGCCGAGTCAAACTGCCCCGTGCTGTTGGCCACCTTGTACACACCTTGGACGGTCTTGGCAGCAGGTCCGGCAATGAAGCGCAGCTGGTTCTGGTCCACAAAGAACCTGCCTGCCTCGGGGCTGGGCGATTCCACAATCTCCGGGGACTTCAGGACCTCACCGTTGGGGTCCACATCGTTGGAAAGGACCGGGATACTGACAATGTCACCGACACGGACCATGGCGGTATCCGGTTCGGCACGCGGGGGCAACAATTTTTCCGGGGCGGGGATGCCGATCACGGCAATTTCTCCGGTGGCCGTCCCGGACCCGTTGGAGATGGTGTACTGCAGGCTCATCGTCTGGCCCAGCCCACGCACATCCGTCAGTTTCACAACGTGCCGATCAATGATGGTGGCGGAAATGGGAGCGGCGCTGGGTAGCTGCACCGACTGCACCACAAGGACGCCCCCGGCGGGGTCCATGTCATTGCCCAGCACGTCTACCAGCACGGATCCGCCAGCCGGCAGCAGGGCCAGGTCCTTCACGGCAATGGGCGGTCCGCCTTCACCTGCTGGCACCACGTCAACGCGGATCAGGCCGGTGGAGCTGGCGGGGCCGTTCGTGACCTGGTATTCCAGGTACACGGGTCCCGGGGTGCTGGAGGTGAAGGTGACGGTCCCGTTGTCGGCAATCCGGGACACAGTGGCATTCGCCGGTTTGGACACGCTGGCCAGTCGCAGCTTGCCGCCGGCCGGGTCCTGATCGTTCTTGAGCGGGGCCAGGACGATGGTCTCCCCCGCCACTGCGCGGAAGAAATCGGCATTGGCGACGGGAGGCACGCTTCCGTCGGCCCTGACGTTAACCTTCAGTTTGTGCTCCACCTGGGCCTGGCCGTCCGAAACCGTGAGCGTTGCGGTCTTCATGCCAGACTCCTCGCCGTCATCGGCATAGCTCAGCTCGCCGTCGGGCCTGGTCTTGATAGCGGCGCTGCCGTCATCGGAGATGGCACTCACCAAGAAGATATCGTCGCCGTCGGGATCAATCCAGTCGTTGAGCACATTTTGGCTGACGGCCTGGCCCTGGGCCACCACCATGGCTGAATCACGTAGTGGCACCGGTTCGGAGTTCTCCGAATCCGGCACCAGCCGCACATTGACGGTTGCCTTGGCCGTGCCGCCACGGCCATCATCGGCCGTGTAGCTGAATTGCGTGGATCCGGTTTTTCCGGCCGGCACGGCAATTTGCAGCCCGGAGCCTCCATAGATTGACTGTACGGTGCCAATGTCCGGATTGGTCTCCGGTCCCGCCACCGTCAGGACGTCGCCGTCGGGGTCTGAATCGTTGTAGAGGACGGGCAGGATGGTGGTCCGCCCGGCCCGGACACCAAAGCTGTCCACGTTGGCTTCCGGGACCCGGTTTGGTTTGGTCCTGTCCGGCAGTGTGTTGACCACGTTGGGGTCCGCGGAGTCCTTCTCGGGGTCGTCGGCCTTGGTCAGGTCCATCTTGATGTCGTCCCAGTTGTTGACGAGCAGCAGGTTTTGGTCCACCAGCCAGACATCCCCAGAGTTAGTGTCGTTGAGGACCACCACGTCGCGGTTCTGTCGGAATTCCAGCATCGATTGCCCCGTTGCCTTCGGGATGGGCCGGAGATTGTCCTCACCTCCGGCACAGTGAAACAAGTACTCATTGCTTCCACCCCAGGCTGCGTGGACGCAGTTGCGTTGCTGCACCGGAGCGATGGGCACGCTGGTGCCTGAGTTGCTGGTGATGGTTGCGGCCTGCCCGTTGAGCGGCTGCACCACCAGGGACGTGGGTGTTTCCAAGGCCACGAAGTCACCTGCCGCACTGGGGTGCTGCAGGCGGGCGCCCTTGCCGTTGTCTACGGTGACCGTCTTATTGCCCGGCAGGAACAAGGTTCCCGTGCCGGGATCCAGGACAATTGCTGCATCCCCCACGGCAGTGAGTTCCAGCTGGCCGGCATCCGGCAGGCCGGCAATTTTGGCGCTCGCCTGGTTCGTGACGCGGCCGTCGGCGCCCACGGTGAGCGTCAGCAGTTCACCGGCTGCGGGGTTCAGTACGAAGACGGTGCTGCCGTCCCCGTGCGGGGACTGTGCCACTACGGTCAGGGCGCCGGGCATGCCGGTCAGGGCGGGCTTGGTGGTTTTGTCACCAAAAGAGGTGACAGATTCCGCCGTCATGACCCAAATGTTTCCTTCGCTGGGGTCTGCGATGGCGGTGACCGCGGCACCCAGTGATACGTTTTTGCCGCTGCTCATGGTGGTGTCCTGGCCCAAGGCCATGGTGGGGACGTTAACCCTGTTCAGCAGCGTTCCGGCAGCGTTGTCCATGAACACAGTTGCGGCGTTTTGCACCACGTTGAAGTTCTCCGTGGTGGCGGCAAAACCGCCGTCCAAGAGCTTAGATTCGGCGTTCAGATGCGCCACAAGGTTCATGCTGCGGTTGGTCACCCACACGCTGCCGTCATTCAAGTCCACGTCCGTAGTGGCGAATCCCGGATAGATCACGGCGCCGGCAACCACTGTTGCAACGGCGCCTAACATGCCAATGACAGGCAGCGCCCGCTTACCCCGGAAGGCCTTGGCGGACATGGATGACAATGACATGGTTTACCCCTGCTAGACGTGACGATCACGGGCAGTCTGCTCGAAGGCGGGGAATTCCGCAACACCTGCCGCCGAGGCCGGAAAGTCAGGAGTTGACAAAGCCAAAGGGCCCGTTGCGCTCGTCTTAAGCGCTCCGGGCCCCCTCCGAGCTTTGCTGGGTTGGTGGTTTACGGCCGAGTCACCAGTCGTTCGGTCCCTGCGGGCACGGAGGCATTGAGGAGCTCGGCTTCCAGTCGGACTCGGTGCTGAAGGAGTCCCAGCGAGCGAACAAGCCGTTGTTACTGCCATTGGGTCCACTGACCTGGCGGTACCAGTAGCCGGGTTCGGAGCCATCGCGCCACACGTAGCAGTTGGTCAGGATGGTGTTCCCCGGGTTCAACCAGTGTCCTCCGTCACACGTGCTGCCGTTCCAGTTGGTGCTGCCCAAGGCGTCCATGCAGGTCCTGGAGCCGATGGAGTGCGTAATGTTCCATTCCGTTACGGGCGGCGGCGGCGCCGAGCCCGCACGTGAGGTCACGTTTCCTGAAGCCGCGCCGCAGCCTCCCTCGTTACAGGCCCGCACATTGAGGTTGGCTGAATCGTTGTAGTTGGCTGTGCCGGTGGAGTAGCTGCCATTCATACCCACTGAGGTCCAGCCAGCATTGTTGAGGCTGATCTCGTATCGGGTGATGGCCCGTCCATTCGCACCTGGAGTAGTCCAATTCCAGCTCACGGTTTTTTGCTCGGCACCGGCAGTGGACCCGTTCACGCCTGTCTGACCCGGGACACCAAACGGGTTGACAGTTGCGGAAGCACCTGAGGAGTCGCTCCTGTCCCCGGCATTGGAGGTTGGCTGCGCATACACATTGGCGTAGACATTGGTTCCATTCGGCGAGTTCATGACCACCCCGCTCGGCACACCACAACTAGCAGCACCCGTGGACAACGTCACGCAGTACTGCACCTCGGAGGAGGCATAGCCGTTGAGCTGGCTCTGAGCCAGGGCGTTATAGGTGACCTTGACCTGCCCGCCAGCTGCGTTAGTACCCACCAGGGTGATCCCCGGTGCCTGCGGGGCGTTGGAGATCTTGCCCAACGCCCGTTGCGGCGACGACATTCCGCCCCAGGCAGTTGTACCTGCCTTGTTGGTGGCACGCACCCGGTACTGGTAGCCCTCTGTGGAGGTACCCACCGAGAACGTGGTGCTCAGGCCGGTGACGGTCTGAGTGACGGGAGCTTGCCCGCCACCTGACCGTTCCACCTCGTACTTGGAAATCGGGTCACCATTGATAAACGGTTGCGACCAGGAAACACTCACCTGGCTGTTGGAGCCAACAGCGCGGTTGGTCTGGACGGTGGGTACAACCGGAACTCCTGGCACACCGGCCGGGATCACGGAGGCAGAATACGCTCCCCATTCGGAAGGGTTGGGGGCCTTATTGATGGCCTGGACCCGGAATTGGTACTCCGTTCCGTTCTCCAGCCCCGGCCAGGTCAGCGAGTTGCCCGTGACACCGACCTGCTGGGCGTTCTGGCCGGCAGGCGCCGGGGAAATCTCCACATTGAATTTAGTCACCGCAGTGTACGGGCCAACAGGGGTCACCCATTTGACCTCAGCGGATTTGTCTCCAAAGACTGTGGTGGGTGCCAGCGGTGCGTCGGGCATGCGGTCCGGGGTGGCAGCTACTGAAGCCTTCGACGCCGGTGAGGTGCCGACGTCGTTCGTGGCAGTGACGGTGAACTTATAGGCCTTGGTGTTGGTTAGGTCCGTGATGGTGCAGGTGTTCGTTTCACAGTTTTGGCTCCCGCCTGCCCACGCCACCGTGTACTTGGTGATCGGCTCGCCATTGTCTGCAGGCGGGTCCCAAGTCAGCAGAACAGCCTCGTCCTTCTCCTCCACAATCTGGGGTTTGGTGGGTGCATCCGGGCGGCCCTTGACGGTGATCCGGATGCGGCCATTGGCGTAGCGGTCCTCGTTCTTAGTCTTATCCGCAATGATGTAACGCACCACCACGGTGCCTTTGTAATTATCGGCCGTGTTGACGGAGACGGAATCCTTATTGTTACTGACGGTGATGCCGTCGCTACTGGTCTCAATCGAGGTGCCCACCACTTCCAGGGGTGTGCCCGGGAACGGGTTCACGTCATTTTTCAGAACCTTGATGACTTCCTCACGGCCGGCGTGGGCGTCCAGGACGATGTCCTCATTAGCCACCGCCAGCGGCTCGGAGGAGGAAATGGCTTTCAGCACAATCTCGGCCGGAACAGGATCGTTGCTGCCGTCATCAACCTGCACCGTGACGGTTCCACCGGCACCCACCTTGGTGTTGTCATCGAGTGAAACGGTCAAGACCGTGCCCTTGAGCTCTGCCTTGAAACCGGCGGGAGCGCCACCCACCAGGGAGTACTTGAATTTTTCCTTATCCCCTGGATCAACATCAAAGGCGAGGGGTCCCACGTCAAGGGTGACAGTTTCCTGCTGGGGAACATCCAGCATGGAACCGGTAAACGTTGGCGCAGTGTTTTTCTTTTCCTCGTCCTTCTTTTTGTCGTCCTTCTTATCATCTGAGGGCTTCGTGACAGGGGCAGGATCCACCAGAGTCATGACCGTCAACGTTGATTTCAGACCCTCGGGATCATCGGGGCCGGAACCGTCTGTGACCTCAAAGGTAATGGAGCCCGGTCCGTAGAACTTAATGTCGGCAGCGTAGTTGATGGCCGCACCATCTCCCACAATGACGTCTTCGTTCAACGCACCCAAAAGCGAGATCTTGGAGGCCTCGGTCAGGCGCGGTTTACGGCCTTCACGCACCTGAACATAGTCCGCGAGCTTCATAACGGCACTTTCACCGGCGGTTAGGCGGATGACGTCGTGGCTCTTGAGCACGGGGTACTGCTTATCCAAGCCCGGAACCCAGATTACGGCAGTGGCTTTGAGACCGTCCTGATCCGTGATGGTGTACGGGATCATTTGCGCCCCTGCCGTAAGCACAACACGAACGGCGCCTGCGGACGTGACGGAGGCATCGGGCGCAGACGCACCCGGAGCCGCTTCCACGGCGACTTTAAGCGCCTCGGTCACTCCGTCGGGATCGGCATCGTTTTCCAGGACCGGCACGTCAACAGTGTTTTTGCCCAGCATTTGCTTCACAGTGACCCGGTCATCGCGGGCAATGGGCGCCTTCAAGGGCGCCTCCGGGGTGACAGTCATGCGAATGTTGCCGGTAGCCTTGGCCCCAAACTTGTCAGCGACCGTGTACATCATGGTGGCGGTGCCCGGTTCCTGGGGCGACGTCACTAAAACCTTGCCCTTGTCCGTGACGGTGGGCAGCATTTCTTCAGGACCCTTGAAGCCGTTTTCGACCAAGCCCAGCAGGCCACCGTCGGGATCAGAGTCGTTGAGCATGACATCCAGGGAAACCTTTCGGCCCGGACGCATCGTGATGAAATCGTCTTCGGTGACCGGCGGGTGGTTCAGGGTCAGCGGCGGCGCGACACCCACATCCACGCGGGCTATGGCCTCGGCACCGAGGCGGTCCCGGACCCGGTAGCTAAACGTGTCCGTCCCAGCCGAGTTACCGCCAGCCGTGTAGTAGATGTAGCCGTTGCCGGTTTCGGCGGTACCCAGCGATGGCGCCTTGTCAACGCCCACCAGCTCCACGGAATCACCGTCGGGATCAATCCCGTTGAGGGTCACAGGGATCTTCACCTGGTCCCCGGCGATGACGCGCCCGGTCAGGTTCTTCGGAGCCGGGGGCAGGTTGTGCTCGGCATCGGCGGCGACGACGGTGATGGAGACCTGAGCAGAGCCAAATTGGCCCGAACTGTTGGCGACCTTGTAGACACCCTGCACTTTTCCGGCAGTCTGGCCGGCGATGAAGCGCAGCTGGTTTTGATCTGTGAACAACTTGCCAGATTCGGCATTCCCGGCCTCCACCACAACTGGAGACTTGAGTACTTCACCGTTGGGGTCTGTGTCATTGGCCAACACGGGAATGCTGACCACATCACCCACACGGACAATGGCGGTGTCGGGTTCCACGCGCGGCGCCAGCCACTTATCTGGCGCAGGAATGCGGATGATGGAGATCTCGCCAACGGCACTGCCGGCACCGTTGGAGATGGTGTATTTGATGCTCATGGAGCCGGTCAGTCCGCGTACGTCGGCGAGCTTGATGACGTTGCGTTCAATGATGGTGGCCGAGACGGGAGACCCGCCGGGGACATCCACTGACTGGATGACCAGAACGCCCCCGGCCGGATCCATGTCGTTGCCCAGCACATCCACCAAAACCGATCCACCGGCCGGCAACATGGCCAGGTCCTTCACAGCGACCGGCAATCCGGCAGTGTCTTCAGGTACCACATCAACCCGGATCAGGCCGGTGGCGCTCATGGGCCCATTCGTCACCTGGTATTCCAGGTACACCTCCCCAGGCGCGCTGGCGGTAAAGGTGACGGTGCCATTGTCCGCAATCCTGGAGATGGTGGTGTTTGCGGCCTTGGAAACACTGGCCAAGCGCAGTGTGCCACCGGAAGGGTCCTGGTCATTGCGCAGCGGGGCCAGCGCAATGGGCTGATTCACTACAGCGCGGAAGAAGTCCGCGTTGGCAACAGGGGGCACGGTGCCCGCTGTTTTGACGTTGACCTTAATTTTCTTTTCGGTGCTGTCAACACCGTCCGAGACTGTGATGGTCATCGACTTCATGCCGGCTTCTTCGCCGTCGTCGGTGTACTTGAGTTCGCCGTCGGGCGTGGTCTTGATGACGGCACTCTCATCGTCAGAGACAGCGCCGGTGAGGAAAATATCGTCCCCGTCGGGGTCGATCCAGTCCGTCAGCACATTTTGGCTCATTGTCTGGCCCTGCTCCACCACCATGGGGGAATCACGCATGGGCTTAGGTGGCGAGTTTTCACTCGGCGGCACGATCCGCACTTCGACGTTGCCCTTGGCCGTGCCCTGACGGCCGTCATTGACGGTGTAGTCAAACGTTCCCGAGCCCTTCTTATCCGCAGGCACGTTGATCTGAAGTCCGGTCCCGCCGTAGATGGATTGCACCGCGCCCATGACAGGGTCGACGGTGGGAGGTTCCACCGTGAGCACGTCACCGTCCGGATCGGAGTCATTGAAGAGCACGGGCAAGATGGTGGTTTTGCCGGCGCGGACGCCGAAGGAATCAGAGACAGCTTCCGGTGGGCGGTTGGGTTTGGTCCGGTCCGGCAGGGTGCTGACTACGTTGGGGTCGGCAGATTCCTTCTCGGCGTTGTCGGCCTTTTTTAGGTCCGTTTTGAGGTCGTCCCAGTTATTGACAAGCAGCATGTTCTGGTTGACGAGCCACACATTGCCGGTGTTGACGTCGTTCAGGACCACTACATCGCGGTTCTTGCGGAAGACAAACTCGGAGTTCGCTGAGGCCTTGGGGATGTCGACCACATCGCCTGTGCTATCACATGAAAGTACGTACTTGTTAGCACCCGACCACGCCGCGTGGACGCAGTCATTCTGGATGACCGGGGCCACGGCCTTGCCGGTGGTACCAAGCTGCAGGACCTTGGCGGAACCGCCGTCCAGCGGTTGAGTATAGAGGGCCGTGCCGGTCTCCAGCGCCACAAAGTTGCCGTCAGCCGTGGGCTGCGCCAATAAGGCTCCCTTGGAATCAGGAACCTTCACGCTCTTTCCGCCGGGCAGGAACAGCTTGCCGGACTCGGGCGAGAACGCAACGGGTTTGCCGCCGGCGACCGTGAGCTGCACGTCCTTGGTCCCAGCCAGCCCCTCAAGCTTGTCCCGGTTTTGGGTGGCGACCTTGCCGGCGTCGTTCAGGGTTGTCGTGATGAGCTCCCCGACCTCGGCGTCAACAGTAAAAATGGTGTCATCGGGTGCCGTCACGGAGACGGCGCTGCGCAGGCCCTTGAGAATGGGGAGCGTGGTCTTGTCGCTGAAGCCGGGCACTTCCTGATTGCTCATGGCCCAGACCTTGCCCGCGCCGGAATCCGTGAGGGTGACAATGTTGGTCCCCTGCGAGCTCGCCTTGCCGCCGCCAACATTTGTTTCCGAGGCCATGGCCATCATCGGGACACTGACGGGGTTTAGAAGGCTGCCGCCGTCGCCACTCATGAAGACGTTGCCGGCATCCTGGATGACGTCGAAGGTGGTGGAGGTTGCCGCGAAGCCACCGTCGAGGACCTTGGACTGGTCGTTAAGGTGGCCCACCAGGCCGTCGGCACGGTTGGTGACCCAGACGCTGCCGTCATTGAGCTCAACATCCGCCGTGGTAAATCCGGGGTAGACAATGGCACCCGTGACCAAGGAGGCCGCCAACACGATGGTTCCGGAGATCCCCAGCACATCCTTCTTGCGGAGTGTTCGTCCCGTAAGCGACTGCAATGCCATGTGCCAAACTCCAAAAGATTAACTGCCCGTGCGACTTCATATATTGCGAAAAAGGTGGGCCGGCCTCCAGTGAAAGCGGCGCCGGAAATAATTATACGTCGAATGGATTAATCTCGGCGGGTCAATCCCTGTGACTTCTTCAGCTTCCAGTAGAAATCCGGAGACGGCAATGGGGAGCCCTCCCCGTTCATGAGTACTCCCCACCGATTGGGCCCACGCGCCCGAGGGCCCCGAAGCGAGGCACGAGCTTTGGTAGGGCGTGGGGAGGGCGTTGGGCCCACGCCCGCCAGGTTCCCGGGAAATCGCGTCAGCGATTTACCGGGCCGGCGAGTGGGGACTAGCAGCGGATGTTACCTCCATTACGGTCACGGACATCAACAGTGTTGGCCTTGACCCAGCGTCCCGGGTGTGGACCGCTAGACATGGTGTACCAGCCCGACCTGGCGCAGCCGCTCACCTGAACCCAGCCGTCGGCCCGGTCCAGCCACTTGCCGCCTAGGTTGACGTCTCCGCCCGGGGACCTTGTTCCGTCACAGTAGAGTGAACCTCCACTGCTGTAGAAGTTGTCGCCCTCGCCCGGCCCTTGCGTGCAGGAGTGCCAGGTGCCCTCCTCGACAATGACCTCCGTGACAGGTGGGTCCGGCTTCTTGGCTCCACTGGTTAGGGTCTTAGAATCGACAGCCCCATACGTTCCTACAGAGTTCTTGGCGCGAACTTTGATGGTCACCGTTTTGCTCCAGGCTCCGGTGTTGTAGCTCGCAGAGCCATTACCGCTCTTGGCTACCCAGCCCCCGCCGTCAACATTAACTTCAACTGAGGCGGCATCCACGGCACCGCTGGGGTAGGCCCACGAGTAGGAAACACTCTGTGAGTCCTCGCCACCGTTGCTGCCTGAGACAGTCGCTGAACCCGGCACACCATGCGGAACAACGGTCCCGGACGCCGGAGAAGCATCTCCCACTGACGTCTGTCCACCGGCTGCTGCCCTAGCGCGAACCGTGGCATAGACGTTGGTGCCGTTGGGCGATGCCAGCACCGCACCCGAGGCCACCCCGCACTGTTCAGCCGATGTGGAGAGGGTCACGCAGTATGTCACTTCATTGGCGGCATAGCCGTTGCGTTGCGCCGCGTTGAGCGGTGTATAGCCCACCGTGACTCGTCCACCAGCAGCAGTCTGGTTGGCAATCGCGATGCTCGGGGCCACCATGGTCCCCACCTTACCCACTGCACGTTGCGGCGTTGAGGCAGCGCTGGCTGCACCGGTACCAGCCTTGTTGGTGGCCGTTACTGTGAAGGTGTACGGCGCCGTGGACGTGCCCACTGTGACCGTTTGGCTGGTCGTAGTGGGCGTATAGGTCTTCACGCCGTCACCGCCGCCGGACTGCGTCAAAGTGTAGGATTTGATCGCGTCACCGTTGATGAACGGTTCATTCCACTGCACCGAGATCTGGTTCTGGGATCCAACCTGCTCCAAGACCTGCACCGTGGGTGCGTTGGGTGCGGCCGGCACGCCTGCAGGAACCACGGATGCCGAATACGGCCCCCAGTCTGATGGCTTCGGGGCATTGTTGATGGCCTGCACCCGGAACTGGTACTCCGTTCCGTTCTCCAGACCCGGCCACGTAAACGAGTTCCCGGTGAGCCCGGCCTGTTGGGCGTTCTGCCCCGCAGGGACGGGTGAAATCTCCACGTTGAACTTGGTCACGGCCGAGAACTCCCCCACGGGCGTCACCCAGTCCACTGTCACGGCCTTGTCACCAAACTTGGTGGTGGGTGCAGCAGGGGCATCAGGCTTGCGGTCCGGAATAGCCTCAGTGGACTGAGTCGACGCCGTTGAGGTAGCCACATCATTGGTGGCCGTCACCGTGAAGCGATACTTCTGGGCATTCTTGAGCTTGGAAATAGTGCAGGTGTTGGTGGCACAGTCCTGCGATCCGCCAGCCCACGCCACCGTGTACTTGGTGATGGGCGATCCATTGTCCGCCGGCGGGTCCCATGTCAGCAGCACAGCATTGTCCTGTTCCTCCAGGACCTGTGGCTTGGCGGGTGCATCCGGGCGGCCCTTGATGGTGATCTTGATGCGGCCGGTGGCGTGACGCGCAGCATCCTTGGTCTTGTCCTCAACCACATAACGCACCACCACGGTGCCCTTGTAGTCATCATCGCTGTTGACTGTGACGGCACCGTCCGTGTGCGTGACAGTGACGCCCGCACTTCCGGTCTCCGTCATGGTGTCCACTACGCGCAGTGCTGTGTCCGGGAACGGGTTGACGTCATTGTTCAGGACCTCCACCGTCTCGGCCCGGCCCGCGTGGGCGTCGGCCACAACGTCGTCGTTCGCCACTGGCAAGGGAAGCGAGGACGACGTCGCCCGCAGCACTACATCGGCCGTCACCGGTTCGTTGGTCCCGTCAGAGACGGAAACCTGAACGGTAGCCTGCTCCCCCACTTTGGTGCCGTCCCGTTGGGTCACCGTCAGCACGGTGCCGGAAAAGTCAACGTCAAAGTTGCCGGGCTTGTTGCCGGACAGCGCGTACTTGAATTTGTCCTTATCTCCGGGATCAATGTCAAAGGCGAGTGGACCGACGTCGAGCGTTACCTTCTCCTGCTGGGGCACCTCAAGGGAGGAACCGGTGAAGGTAGGAGGCGTGTTTTTCTTCTCCTTCTTCTTCTCGTCCTTGGAACCGCTGGGTGCCGGATCCACCAGGGTCATGACTGTCAAGGTGGATTTCAGCCCCTCGGGATCATCCGGACCGGTGCCGTCGGTGACCTCAAAGGTGATGGACCCAGGCCCGTAGAAGGAGATCTTCGCGGCGTAGTTGATGCCCTCGCCCTCTCCGACAATGACGTTCTCACTGCCAGCGCCCACCAGGGAAATCTTGGACGCTTCGGTCAGGCGCGGTTTACGGCCCTCGCGGACCTGAACATAGTCTGCAAGTTTCATGGTGGCGCTTTTTCCGGCGGTCAGCCGAATGACCTTAGTGCTCTTGAGGACCGGATACTGCTTGTCTAAGCCCGGCACCCAAATGACAGCCGTGGACTTCAGGCCATCCTGGTCGGTGACCGTGTACGGGATCATCTGCTCACCCGCAGCCAGCACCACGCGCACGGCACCACTGCCGGTCACGGAGGCGTTCTCCGTCTTGATGCCCTCAACTGGTTGGATGCTGATCTCAAGATCGTCAGTGACACCGTCGGGATCGGCGTCATTCTCCAAGACCGGCACGTCTACTGTGTTCTTGCCGAGCATCTCCTTAATGGTGACCCGGTCATCCCGGGCAATGGGAGCCTTCAGTGGGGCGTCGGGGTCACCGTCATGCGGATGTTGCCGGTGGCATTGGCGCCGAACTTGTCCGCCACGGTGTACATCATGGTGGCGATACCCGGTGCCGCCGGGGAGGTTACCAGAACCTTGCCCTTGTCCGTGATGGAGGGCTGCATTTCTTCAGGACCCTTGAAGCCGTTCTTAACCAGACCTAACTGGCCGCCGTCGGGATCTGAATCGTTGAGCATGACGTCCAAGGAGACCTTGCGCCCCGGTCGCATCGTAATGTAGTCGTCCTCCGTGACCGGCGGGTGGTTCACCTCCAGCGGCGGAGCCACACCCACGTCAACCCGGGCCACAGCCTCGGCACCGAGCCTGTCCCGCACGCGGTAGCTAAAGGTGTCGGTGCCGGCGGAGCTGCCGCCAGCTGTGTAGAAGATGTAGCCGTTGCCGGTTTCGGCAGTACCCAGGGCCGGGCCCTGGTCAACACCCACGAGCTCAACGGAGTCGCCCTCGGGATCAATCGCGTTCAGCGGCACCGGAATGCGCACCTGGTCTCCGGCAATGACGCGACCCGTGAGGTTCTGTGGAACCGGAGGCAGGTTGTGTTCGGGGTCCGCAGCCACAATGGTGATGGTCACCGGGGCCGAATTGAACTGGCCGGAGCTGTTCGTGACCTTGTAGACGCCCTGCACGGTCTTGGGTGTGGGGCCGGCGATGAAGCGCAGCTGGTTCTGGTCGGTGAAGAGCTTGCCAAATTCTGCGTCGGGCGCCTCGACCACCTCAGGAGCCTTCAAGACCTCGCCGTTGGGGTCGGTGTCATTGGCCAGGACGGGGATACTGACAACATCGCCCACGCGCACAATCGCGGTGTCGGGTTCCACGCGCGGCGCCCGTTGCTTGTCCGGGGCCGGGATGCGCACCACTGAGATTTCACCTGTGGCACTGCCGGCACCATTGGAGATGGTGTATTTGATCCCCAGGGTGTCTTTCAATCCGCGCAGATCAGTCAGTTTGATGATGTTGCGGTCAATGATGCTGGCGGCCACGGGCGAACCCGCCGGCAGTTCAACGGACTGGATGACCAGGACGCCGCCGGCCGGGTCCGAATCGTTACCCAGCACATCCACCAGGGCGGAACCGCCGGAGGGCAGCATGACCAGGTCCTTCACGGCCACGGGCAGTCCCTGCAAGTCTGGTTCCACCACCTCGACGCGGATCAAGCCCGTGGCGCTCATGGGCCCGTTGGTCACCTGGTATTCCAGATAGACGGCGCCCACAGTGTCTGAGCTGAACGTGACGGTGCCGTTGTCCGCAATTTCGGAAACTTTTGCAGTGGCGGGCCGCGAGACGCTGGCCAGCCGGAGCTCGCCGCCTGCCGGGTCCTGATCGTTCTTCAGCGGCGCCAACACCACCGGTTTGCCGGCCACGGCGCGCACAAAGTCCGCATTCGCCACGGGGGGCACTCCACCTGCGGGCAAGACGTTGACCTTGAGCTGTTTTTCCGTGATGTCGCGGCCGTCCGACACCGAAACCGTCATGGTTTTCATGCCGAGCTTCTCGCCGTCGTCGGTGTAGCTCAGTTCGCCGTCGGGAGTGGTCTTTATGACGGCGGACTCGTCGTCGGACAACGCACTGTTCAGGAAAATGTCGTCACCGTCGGGGTCGATCCAGTCGGTCAACACGTTCTGCTTCATGGTCTGGCCCTGCTCCACCACCAGCGTGGTGTTGCGCATGGTGCGCGGTGCGGTGTTTTCACTTTCCGGCACCACCCGTACGTCCACATTGCCCTTGGCGGTTCCGTTGCGGCCGTCATTGACCGCATACTGAAACGCCCCCGAACCGGTTTGCTCGTTAGGGACGGTGATTTGCAAGCCCGTCCCGTCATAAATGGAGGTCACTGCCCCAAGAGAAGGCTCGACGTCGGGCTCCCCCACCGTGAGCACGTCACCGTCCGGGTCGGAGTCGTTGAACAGGACCGGCAGGATGGTGGTCCTGCCGGCACGCACACCAAAGGAGTCCGGGGCTGCCTCCGGCGGGCGGTTGGGTTTGGTGCGGTCCGGCAGGGTGCTGACCACGTTCGGATCAGCCGATTCCTTGTCCGCGTTGTCTGCCTTCTTCAAATCCGTCTTGAGGTCATCCCAGTTGTTAACCAACAGCATGTTCTGGTTTACGAGCCAAACATTGCCGGTGTTTACGTCGTTCAGGACCACCACATCGCGGTTCTTACGGAACACAAACTCCGATTTCGCCGAGGCCTTCGGGATGTCCACCAAGTCCCCTGCGCCATTGCAGGACAGCGCATACTTGTTGGCTCCCGACCACGCCGCATGCACACAACCGTTTTGGACCACCGGCGCCACGGGCTTCCCCGTAGTTCCCAGCTCCAGCACCTTGACGGCCGAACCATCCAGGGGCGCCGTGAACAAGGCAGTTGCAGTCTCCACGGCCACAAAGTTTCCGTCAACCGTGGGCTGCGCCAGCACTGCCCCCGTTGCCTCGGGAATGGTTGCGCTCTTGCCGCCCGGGAGGAATAACGTACCGGACTCCGGAGAGAACGCAACGGGTTTGCCACCGGCCACCGTGAGCTGGACGTCCTTGGTCCCAGCCAGCCCCTCAACCGGGGCCCGTTCCTGGGAGGCGACCTTGCCGGCGCCGTCCAGGGTGGTGGTGATGAGTTCCCCAGCCTCGGCATCAACAGTAAAAATGGTGTCATCCGGGGCGGTGACGGAGACGGCGCTGCGCAGACCCTTGAGGATGGGCGGCGTGGTCTTGTCGCTGAAGCCGGGCACTTCCTGGTTGCCCATGGCCCAGACCTTGCCCCCACCGGAATCAGTCAACGACACAATGCTGGTGCCCTGCGAGATTTGCTTGCCGCCGCCGAGTCCCGTCTCCGAGGCCATGGCCATCAAGGGGACGTTGACCGGACTAAGGAGGCTGCCGCCGTCGCCCTTTACAAAGACGTTCCCGGCATCCTGAATCACGTCAAAGGTGGTGGAGGTGGCTGCGAATCCGCCGTCGAGCACCTTCGACTGGTCATTGAGGTGGCCCACCAGTCCGTCGGCACGGTTAGTGACCCACACACTGCCGTCATTGAGGTCAACATCAGCCGTGGTAAATCCGGGGTAGACAACGGCGCCTGTGACAATAACGGCTGCCACGGCTATGGCTGCAGAAGCAGTAAAGAATTGTTTTTTGCTGGCGGTTCTAGAAGACAGATCGCTCAGAGCCATGACAAACCTTTGCTTATCCCCAACTTGTGCGTAAAAGTTCGGGTACGAACTAGAGACCGGCCCCGTGTAGCACGGGGCCTCTGCCATAATACTCGATTGATCCATATGATGGCTTAATTTTCCGGCCTAGAACGAACGTAGAACACCCCGGGCAGACGCGCTCGTGGCCACCGGCCCGGGGACAGTTCTAGGCCAGAAGGCCGTCAATCCGCTGCGGCACACCGAGCGGGTTTTCATCGCGCAGAGCGGCCGGAAGCAGATGCACGGGCAAGCCCTGGTAAGCCACAGGCCTCAAGAATCTGCTGATGCTCGCGGTGCCAACGGATGTGGAGGTGGGCGCCGTTGTGGCCGGGTAGGGGCCACCGTGCTGTTGCGCATACGTCACCGAAACCCCTGTGGGCCACTGGTTCCAGAGCACTCGGCCTGCTTTGGCGGCGAGCAGGCGCACCAGCTCGGGAGCAATCACGTCTGTGTCTTCGCCGTGGATGGTGGCGGTCAGCTGACCGTCCAGGACTGCGGCCACGGCGAGCAGCTCAGACTCATCCGTGTAGCTCGCCACGAGCGCCGTCGGCCCAAAGCATTCCGTGATCAGCCCCTCTGGATCAGCCAGAAGGGCTGCAGCCGTGGTGGCCGTCAGGGACGGAGCAGGCGGAAAATCAAAGACACCTTCTGAATCACCCAGCCCGGTGACGTCCTTGTGCTGGCGCAGTTCCCGCAACGATTCGACAAAGCCTGACTGGATGCGATCGTTGAGCAACTTCGCGGGGGCGGGCCGGGCAGCGTCTGCCAATTGCTCCGCTATGGAGGAATCAGCCGGCACGAGCAAAATGCCAGGCTTGGTGCAGAATTGCCCCGCTCCCATGGTGAAGGAGCTCATGAAGTTGGCGGCAATGTCGCTGCCGCGTTTATGGGCTGCTGCACGGGTCACGAAGACCGGGTTGACGCTGCCCAGTTCGCCGTAGAACGGGATGGGTGATTCGCGTGAACTGGCCAGATCGAAGAGGGCCCGCCCTCCGGGGATGGAACCGGTGAAGGCTCCAGCCTTGACCCTCGGGTCCAGAAGCGCGTCGCGCCCGGCCTGGGTGCCGAAGATCAGTTGCAGCAAGCCGTCCGGTGCACCGGCAGCATCAAGTGCCTCCGCTGCTATACGGCCAACCGCAGTGGAGAGTCGCGGATGCCCGGAGTGCACCTTGAGTACCACCGAGCACCCGGCGGCGAGCGCCGAACAGGTATCTCCCCCTGCGACGCTAAATGCAAAGGGGAAGTTGCTGGCCGCAAAAACCACCACTGGCCCCAACGGTTCAAGTACGCGGCGGATATCCGGGCGGGCACCCATGGGCCAAGCAGGGTCCGCGTGGTCGATGCGGGCATCGAGGTAGCCGCCGTCGTCCAGCATTTCGGCGAAGAGCCGGAGTTGGAACGTGGTCCGCTTGAGTTCGCCGCCGAGCCGGGCCGGGGGCAAGTTGGTTTCCTCCCCCGCCAGCGGGATGAGTTCCTCGGCTGCGTCATCGAGTGCATCGGCCATGGCACGGAGGGCTGCTGCCCGGTCCGTGGCAGACCGAGCTCCCCACAGCTGGGCGGCTTCCGTCGTCGCGGCCATGATGGTTTCCAGTTCGGCACCGGTGGTGGGTGCTGTGTCAGTTGCTGCCATGGGAGTGATCCTTTTCTTGAGGGATTGCGACAACAGCGTCAGGCGTCTCAGGCCTCTCAGTCGCGTCAAACGAGTCCGATGTGTCTGATGTGTCAGTCGTGAAATCAAGGGCGGCGATTTTGCCGAGTGAGATGGGTGCTGCCAGTGAGCGTTTGGACATGGCGCGCAGGTCATCAGCTGATAGGGGCCGAGCGGCAAGGTGCGCCGCAATATCTGCGGTGGCATAGCCGCAGACCCGGCCTTGGCACCACCCCATGCCGGGGCGGGCGAAGGATTTGAGGCTGCGAGCGTCCTGCGCTCCCAACTGTTCATGAGCCTCGCACAGCGAGCCGTAGCTGACTTCTTCGCAACGGCACACGGTGGTCTCCGGCGTCAGCCAGTCATGCCAACGGGCCGGGACAGGGTTGGCCCGGTGCATCGCGAGTGCGAACGCCCGCAGCCGCGCCCGATCTTTCGCCAGCCAGGCAATGCGGGCGGCACGTTGTGCATCCTCGGTGGACTTGGAGTTCACGGGGGCGTTCATGGCGACGTTCACGGCAGCGTTCATGGCAGCCACGCACAGCGCGGCCAGTTCGCCTTCCGTGACGGCCATGGCTGCGCCGCCCACGCCTGTTGCTTCACCGGCCACGCTGACTCCGGGCACTGTGGACATCATCCGCTCATCGACAATCGCCACCAAGGAGCCATCCACGTCTATCTCCGTCTCGGCACCCGCCGCCATGACCAGTTCGAGCTGGGCGCTGAAGCCCCACCCGAGGGCGAGCAGATCGCACGCGATACGCTTGCCGGAACCCGGAACGGGAGAACCGTTAGCGCTCACCTTCGAGATGGTCACAGCCTCCACACGGTCGGTGCCATGAATGCTGGTCACGGCCGTGCGCACCTTGTACGGAATGCGATGTCTGGCCAGTGCGGCCGCGTATTCAAGCCCTTCGCCGGCCTTTTCAGGCGCTCTAATGGCGCCTGCGCCATGGCGCAGCCACCCAAGGGGGCTATTGGCCTCGCAGATAGCTGCTACTTTCACGCCGGCCTTCGCCAGCCCAGTAGCGACCGGGAGCAGGAACGGCCCTGTTCCACCCACGACGGCGACACTCCCCACCGCTGTCCCGCTGCCCTTGAGGAGTGCTTGGACCCCGCCGGCTGCCATAACGCCCGGCAGCTCCCAGCCGGGGACGGGCAATTGCCGGTCGTAGCCTCCGGGGCACAGAATGACGTGAGCGGCCCGGACCAGATCGGGCACGCTACCAGTGGGACTACCGGGCGCGCTGCCAGCCAGGCTGCTGTCCTGGCTGCTGTCATCAGTAGCTGCTGCACCGCCAAAGGTCGGCGTCAGCCGCAGGGTGGTGCACCGACTCCGGCTGGCTGTGCCTTCAGGAGCTTGGTCTTCACGCTCGCTACCTCTAGGCACCCTGCCTTCACGCTCGCTACCTCTAGGCACCCTGCCTTCACGCTCGCTACCTTCAATGAGCCAGACCTGGGTATTACGCCAATAGGCCACTGCACCGGATTCTTCGGCAGCGTAGAGCCTGGCCCGAAGCTGGGCGAAGCGCTTCCAATCGTGGTGCCCCTCCCCCTCTGCAGACTTTTCGGCAGGGGCTGAACTGGCCGTTTCGAGATGGCCATTTGCGGAGCTGGCGTTCTCATCCGCATGGCGCCAGAATTGGCCGCCAGGCTGATTTCCGGCATCCACAAGAACCACCGCCAGCCCAGCCTCCGCGGCGTGCACGGCGGCAGCCAGTCCTGCGGGGCCAGCACCAACCACTGCTACGTCAAACATCATTGCTCTTCACCTCGTCCGCCGTGGGAGCCGCAGTGAGAGACCCTGTGGGATCCACCGTGGGAGCCACTCCGGCGCCCGCTGCAGTTTCCGACGTCAGGCGACCGGTTTTCAGGGCCATGCCGTCACGGGCAGGGGTGAGGCAAGCGCGCTGGTTAGGGACGCCGTCGGCCGTCACCAAGCAGTCAAAACAGATACCGATGCCACAGAACAAGCCCCGGGGACGGCCCTCTTTTCGGGTGGTACGCCAGCTGGTGATCCCGGCCTCAATAAGCACGGCAGCCACAGTTTGGCCGGGCCTGGCCGTGACGGGCACGCCGTCGAGCGTCAGCAAGATCTCTGGGAGCTTGATTCCAGGCGCGTTGGTTTTAGGCATGTGCGTTCTCCGCGGTGGGGTGTGATTCAAAGCGTTCCGGAGCAAAAGGGGCAAGATCCATGGCTGGCTCGGACCCCTTCAGCGATGCGGCGATCAAGGCTCCGGTGCCGACGCTAAGCCCAATCCCAGCCCCTTCGTGCCCGCAGGCATGCCATAGTCCGGGAGCTCGTGGATCAGGGCCAATGACTGGCAGGTGGTCTGGACAGTAGGGGCGGAAGCCGAAGTAGCTGCGCAGCGCCTTCACCTCCGAGAGGAACGGGAACAAGGCAATGGCCTTGCGCGCCATTTCGGCCAACACCCGCACCTCAAAGGACTTCTCAAATCCAACCCGTTCCCGGCTTGAACCGATCAAGATGGTCCCTCCGTCGGTCCCCTCGATCACCGGGGATGTTTGCAGTCCGACGTCGGAGCTGGCTACGTTGTCCACATACTCCGCAGCGTAAACCTTGTGGTGCACCAGGACCGGCAACGGCTCGGTGACCATGATGTAACCCTTGCGCGGCAGGACGGGCACATGCACGCGGGCCAGCTCCGCGACAGCCCCGCCCCAGGTACCGGCGGCGTTGACCACGGCCGGGGCTGTGATGGTGCCCTTGTTGGTGATCACCCCGGTGACGGAATCACCACTGCGCAGGAACCCGGTGACGGCCGTTAGTGGATGAACGGTTGCACCCATGCCGCGAGCAAGCCTGAGCAGGTGCGCCACGACGAGCATGGGCTGGACCTGGGCATCCTGAGGATAGAAAGCCCCGCCTGCCATCGCCGGATTGAGCTGCGGCTCACGGTCCAGCAGCTCGGCGCCGGTGAGCAGCTGCACGCCAATCCCGGCGGCGCGCTGCCGTTGGACAAGCCGGAACAAATTTTCCTGCGTTCCGGGCCGGGCAGCAACCACCAGCCCACCCTTGGATTCAAACTCCCATAGCGTGGAATACTCCGCCAAATCGCCCCGCCACAACTCCTGCGAATACTGGGCCAGGCTCAGTTCAGCTCCGGCCTCTTTGTCAGAGACTAGGATGTTGCCTTCGCAGGCGCTCGAGGTCCCCGAGGCGATGGCACCCTGCTCCACGACGGCAATGCTCAAGCCTGCACGTGCCGCGTAGTAAGCGCACGCTGCGCCCACAGCGCCCGCGCCAATGACCACAACGTCGGCGGTGCGGGGAAGAGTCATGACAGTAGTATGTCACATGCCACTAACTGTTCCTAGGCATCGTCGGTGACAAAGATTGACTCATGTTTCACTGAGGGCCGGCCATCCCCGCGGGTCATCAAGCGAACCGCCATGGACGAGGCCAGCCCTATCGGGGACGTCCTCTTGGGTAGCACCCAAGCGCCTGAGCTAGCACCTGGGCATGCGCCTGACTCTAGTGTTGAGCCCATTCCGATCGAACGTGGCCGATGTGCACTTTCATGAGCTCTTGCGCTTCCTCGGCCTTGCCGGCCTCAATCAGGTCAACGAGTTCAATATGTTCCAGCGCCATGTCACGTAGCTTGCCGCTGGCGGCCAGCGGGGCCAAGCCGAGCAGGCGGGTGTGAGAGCGCAGATCGGCAATGAGGGACACCAGACGACGGTTGCCGCTGTACTCCAAAATGGCCAGGTGGAATTTCATATCAGCCTCGGTGTAGCCGATCAGATCGCTGTCTCCGGCATAGTCAACGATGTCGGCAGCCATTTCTCGCAGCCGGGCCAAACCAACGGCATCGATGAGGGGCGTAACTTCCTTGACGGTGGGCGGCTCGATCAGCAGACGAAGTGCGGCGATTTCATCCAGGTCTTCATCCGAGACTTCCGTGACCCGAAAACCCTTATTGGGCAAAGAAATAACCAGGCCTTCCTTCGCCAAATCCAGCATCGCCTCGCGGACGGGAGTCGGAGATACCCCAAATCGCTTCCCGAGCGTTGGCGCAGAATAGACTTCGCCGGGCTTCATTTCACCGGAAATCACGGCCGCACGCAGCGCCTGAGTTACCGTCTCACGCAGGCTAATGTTCTTTTTGACGACTGTCAGATGCGATGTTCCTTGCGGGTCCATACCCACTCCATCTCCCCAGAGGCACTTGGTGTCACTGCAATGTTGCACTGCAATATGAAATTTTAGTGTACTTTGGCGTCAGCATCGTGGAGAATCTCAAACGCCCGCCCGGCAACCACAATGTCTTCCCAGGACATGCCAACGCCCGTGTACAGCAACGGCTTCCCTGCAACGGGCCCGAATCGTCCCACCACGAGCTCCGACAAGGTGCATAAACCACGGTCTTTCCACTGCGCTGCGGACCGCGCCGGGATGAGATCTCCAGCCTCTCGGAGCGCCGAAGCAACACCCTCAACCACCACCTCCGCCCGTAGCGCGAGGATCGGATCGACCTCCCGGGCGTCTAGCCCGTGCGAACCTATGGCCGCCACGATGGCGTTGTCAGCGATCAACCGGCCGTCAAAAACGGGTGTGACCGAGGACGTTGCGCACACCACCACGTTGGCCGTGGCGACGTCCTGCGCAACACCTGCGCGGGAGGGAATTCCCCTGCCTGCCCATTTCAGCGCCAAGGCGTCGGCAGCCTCGGCACGCCGCCCAATGACCACCAGCTCAGAAATGCCGCACACCGCATGGATCGCCTCGATATGTCTGTCCGCCTGCAGCGAGGTGCCTAGCACGGTGACCACGCCCGCCGATGCTGCGCCTCGAATCGCGAGCAGGTGCTTGATGGCCAAGGTGGTGACGGCAGGAGTCCTGATCAAGGTCAGTTCGGCCCCGTCCATTGCGGCCAGCGGGGTCAGGGTGGACCTGTCCAGCAGCAGGTAGGTGCCTTGGATTTTCGGGTGACCCTTGGCCGGGTTCCCGGGTGCTACCGTGGCAACCTTGATCCCGGCATACCTAGCCGACTGGGCCGGCATGAGCAGGAATTCCCCTGCTTCCAGCGGCGCAAACAGTCGCGGCGAGTCGAGTTCCGGATCCTGCCCGCCCAACAACGCCTCCTCCAGTGCGGCGACCGCGCGGGCGGGTGTCAGATGGGTGGCGAGCGCCTCGGCATCGAAATAGGGCAGGGTCACGGTTGTCCTTGTCTGGGAGTCTGTAGTTGAAGTACGACGACGGCAGAACCGTCGGCGTGTGCCGTCACCAATACCCGTGTTTGCCCGGTCGACGGCACAGCTGGCCTGACTGACAGGCTGTTGCGAAGAGTTGCTGCGTCCATCGGCGACAGCAGGACCACTGGTGTGGTGCTGCCGTAGAGTTCGGCGGCCGCGAGTACGCCCAGAGCCACAATCGCGTCGCGGGCAGTGAGCACAATGGCGGCCGGTCCCACTCCGGCCCGCAGCTGTTCGGCCAGTACGGAGGAAGAAGAGCTGGAGCCTCGGGACGCGTCCATCATCAGGACGGTGCCAGCGAGCAGGGCACCGTGCTGCGGGTGGTGGGTGTCGATGATCATGCCTGTGGATCTGTCGGCGCCACCCCAAAAAGAGAGCGGTTGCGCCAAGAAGAGGGGCGGCCCGGAGCCCTCCCCCGGGCACAAGGTGACACCCTTGATCATCACGTCATGTGCGGCCACCGAATCACTCCCATTGCCAGTCATGCCGCACCACCTTGCCCGCGACTGCCGAGGCAACGCATTCCTCCAGTGTGCCAAAGATGACCTGAACGCCTAAGTTCATAGGCGCGTACCATGCCCATTTGCCCGACGGCGTCATGACGGATCGTTCCTCCGGTCCCAGAATCGGGGTCACGTAGGTGCAGGTGTCCACTACGATCCGTGCACCGCGCGCCTCCACCAATGGGGCCAAGCCTGCCTCCTGGGCTTGACCTAGAACCTCGCGCGACGTGGAAATCCACACGGTGCAGCTCTTCGCAAAAGTTGGCTGATCCCCTACAAGGGCACCAAGCTTGCCGAACTCACTCAGCGAAAAGTGAGGCGTGCCCAAGGCGACCGTATCGAGCCGATCCGCAACTCCCGCCGTCGTTAGTTCATCGCGGATCTCGCGGACCATGGCGGGGGTGATGAACGCCCGCTCCGGAGCACTCTTCCAGCGGGCGGCTCGCGCCTCGGGGGTGGAGCCGGCAACATGAAAAAGGGCCAGCCCACCCGAGGAGGCGGCGGTCGCACCGAAGGCCTTGAGCTTGTCCTCGTCGATCAGTGCCGGGTCGATTCCGGTCAACAAAGGAACTCGCGAACCGGCGATTCGTCCGACCACTCCGCCCAGTGCCGCCCAGCCTGCCTCATGCCCCAGCAGCTGTGGTGATAGTTCGGAGCAGTCGAGTTCGAGTGTGGGCACGCGTCGCTCACTCAGATGCAGCCCGGCGTGGGGCACGCGTCCGGTGATGGCAGCGCAGATGTCAATGAAGTCGCCGTAGCGTTCGGTCCGGGCGCCCAGCACCGAGTTGGCGAACACAATGGCGTTAGATTCTGCCCAGGCGATGTCCTCCCCCAAGGCAGGCCGCTCAAGCGTTTGGTACGGGGCGCAGGTCCAGGTGGCTCGGGCGCCGAGGGCCCGGTACGCGTCCATGAGCGCCCTGGCGGGCACCGCTTCTTCGGGCGGCAGCCGCACCAGACCCGGATGCATCAGGTCCAGGGAACTCACGTTCAGCGTGGTGGGCACGCTCACTCGAGCGCCCAGGACTACCAGTTTTTGGGCAAAGTCCAGCCCCGCCTGACCGTGATAGAGACAGCTGTCAATGTGGGCATTGTGAACCGGAATGAGCCTGTCAGCGTCCAAAACGCCGGCCAACGCCACTACCATTCGCATGGCCATGGCAGTGCCCGGACCGCGCCGGCCATCGAGCATGGCGGTCTCCTCGTCGGTGAGGATACAGCTGCGGCCTGCGGTGCTCGCTTCGGGACTCACAGCAGGAAGCCTGCTTGGAAGGGGTCATCAGGGTCCAACATGTACTGGGCCGTGCCCGTCACCCAGGCCCTGCCTGTGATGGTGGGGATGACTGCCGGCAGTCCCCCGACAGTTGTTTCTTCCACGAGCCGCCCGATGAATTGTGTGCCGATGTAGCTTTCGTTAATGAATTCTGCATTGAGGGCGAGTTCGCCGCGAGCATGCAGTTGAGCCATGCGGGCGCTGGTACCGGTGCCGCAGGGTGAGCGGTCAAACCAGCCGGGGTAGATGGCCATGGCGTGGCGTGAGTGGACTGCAGTTGAGTCCGGCGCCTTGAGGTAGACGTGGTGGCAGCCGCTGATGTCGGGCCGTTCGGGATGCACAGGCGGGTTGCTTTGGTTGATGGCCTCCATGATGGCCAGTCCGGCGTTCAGGAGCTGGTCCTTGGCCGCACGTTCAAAGGGCAGTCCGAGCTCGGCAAGTTCCACGATGGCGTAAAAGTTCCCGCCGAACGCCATGTCATAGCGCACCTGGCCGAAACCTGGCACCTCAACGCTCTGCTCCAGGGCCAAGGAGAAGGAAGGGACGTTGCGGATGGTGACCTTCTTGGCCGCACCATTCTCGACGGCCACTTCCGCCACCACCAGCCCGGCCGGCGTATCGAGCCGGATGGTGGTGACTGGTTCAATGACAGGAACCATGCCGGTTTCCACCAGCACCGTGGCGACACCGATGGTGCCGTGCCCACACATGGGCAGCAGACCAGAGACCTCAATGAACAGAACCCCATAATCGGCATCGTCACGGGTGGGTGGCTGCAGGATTGCACCGCTCATAGAGGCATGTCCGCGGGGCTCATACATTAACAAGGTACGCACATCGTCGCAGTTGTCGATGAACCATTGCCGGCGTTCGGCCATCGTTTTTCCAGGGATGGTTCCCACACCCCAGTGATGACCCTGGTTGGCATCCCTTCCGTGTGGGAATCCACGGCATGATAGACCCGCTTACTGCGCATCTACGTTGCTCCCTTCAGTGCTCGTTGAACTTCAGAGCTCAATGAAAATCAGTGCTCCGTGAAACTTACTTATACCCCTTGGCCAGCACGGCTTCGGTATCGGCCGTGATCCGGGAGACCAGATCTTCGTTCAGCGGCAGCCGCGGCTGGCGACAAAGACCACCCTTGCGTCCGGCGATGTCCATGGACAGCTTGATGGCCTGGACGAACTCCGTTTTGGAATCCCAGCGCAGCAAGGAGTGCAGTTCGCGGTAGATGGGCAGTGCCGTGGCGATGTCTTCCATGCTCCCGCTCGTGGCCAGGTTGTAGAGGTTAACGGTGCTCTGAGGGATGGCGTTGGGGTAGCCTGCGATCCAGCCAACGGCTCCAGCGATACCCATTTCCAGCAGCACGTCATCGGAGCCGATGAGCAGATCCAGCTCAGGAGCCAATTCGGCAATTTCGTAGGCGCGGCGGACATCACCGGTGAATTCCTTCACGGCGACAATCAAGCCTTCTGCATGCAGCCTCGCAAGCACCGAGGGGATGAGGTCCACCTTGGTGTCGAGCGGGTTGTTGTACGCAACAATAGGCAGGCCAGCCTTAGCCACCTCCCGGTAATGGGCAACGACGGTTTCTTCGTCGGCCCGGTAAGTGTTTGGCGGGAGCAACAAGATGGAGGATGCACCGGCAGCTTTTGCCTGTTCGGCCCAGCGGCGTGATTCGTCGGCTCCATACGCAGCCGCACCGGCCATGACGGTGAAACCTTCCGGAGAGGCGGCAACGGCGGTTTCAATGACCTTGGCCCGTTCTTCGTCAGTCAGCGTCTGGTATTCACCCAACGAACCATTGGGGCAGACGCCGTCGCAGCCATTGACGGCAAGCCAGGCAACGTGGTCGGCGAAGGATTCGTAATCAACGCTCATATCGGCATTAAAGGGAAGTGCCGTGGCAACGTGGATGCCCTGCCAAGGCTGGGTGCGGGTCGTCATGGAGATCTCCTTGAAAGTGTTCTTGTGCGGCTGAGAGGTTGGCGGTGCCCGCACGTACTCAACAGCACCGCCAGCCATGGGTACGAACTCAGCCTAACAGTGCAATGTCACATTCCACTAGGGTTTGGAGGACTATTTCTGGGCCCGCGCCATCCACGCCTCAATACCAGTTGCATCCAGTGGCAGGGCATCAGAAATGACATCGGAGCCCGTAGCTGTAACGACAATGTCATCCTCCAACCGCACACCAATGCCCCGCAGTTCCGGAGGCAAGGTCAGATCGTGCTCATGGAAATACAGGCCCGGTTCAACAGTCAGCACCATACCGGCTTCCATGGGCGAACCCTGGTAACTCTCATAGCTGGACTGCGCACAGTCGTGAACATCAAGCCCTAGGTGATGCCCTACCCCACAAACCAGGTAGCGGCGGTGGTGCTGCCCCTGCGGTGACAACGCCTCATCGACCGAGACAGGCAGCAGACCCCAATCGTTCAGCCCGTTGGCAATGACTTCCATGCAAGCCGTATGGAAATCCGTCCACGGCCTACCAGGGCCTACCGCAGCCAGTCCAGCCCGGTGAGACTTCTCCACAAGGTCATGCACCTGGCGCTGAATGGGACTGAAGGTGCCAGAACCAGGGAAGGTCCGCGTCACATCGGCCGTGTAGAAGCTCTTTGCCTCCACCCCCATGTCCAGCAGCAGAACCGCGTCCTCAAGCACAGGTCCATCGCAGCGCACCCAGTGAAGCGTGGGTGCGTGCTTGCCACTTCCCACGATGGTGGCGTAGCCCACGCCGTTTCCATGCGTGCGGGCGTGGCGGTCAAAGGTGCCCTGGAGCCACCGCTCTCCACCGGCCGCAATGGCCGCGGGAACCTCGCGGAGCACAGCGGCAAATCCGTCAACAGTATGGTCCACGGCTTCGCGCAACTGGGCGATCTCCCAGTCATCCTTGATCATGCGGAGCGTGGCGGCGACCCGGCCAAGTTCGCCGCCGGCATCAAGCCCATGTCTGGCAATGACATCCTGCGGCACCACACCGGCAGCCAAGGCGGACCGAGCTGAGCTTTGGGCAGAGCGCAGGGCGGCACTGATTCCGGCACCAAGCTCATCCAGGCCTTTGACGGGAAGCACCAATGCGTCGGACCAGTCGGAGAAGTCAGGGGCTGAACCAATCCACATTTCACCGTGCGCAGCATTCGTGAAGAAGCGGGGGTCTCCGGCGAAGAACGGGGTGGGAATGAACAAGGTGGCGTCGTGTCCGGAGGCCGTCGGTGTCATGACCAGAACAGCACCCTCAATGCTGGCACCAGTGAGCCAGTAGAAGTCTGAGTCCGGCCGGAAGTCATAGTAGGTGTCATTGGCCCGCACGGGAGCAACTCCGGCCCCGATAACCAGCGCGTGGCCAGGATATTGCGCCGAGAGCCGGTCCCGGTGGCGTTCGGCAGCGGCGGCAGCACCAGCCACCACGGGCGGGGTCCGGTCCGGGGTGCCCCAACCCTGGCTCATATACTCGGTGAACGCAGGGATGTTGGCCAGCTTCGGCATGCGGGGATCCTGAGTAGTCGGGCTCGGCATCGAGGCTGTCGAGGCGGTTGGGGCCGTCGCAACAGATGGGGCAGTCGGGGCCGCCGCTCGGGCCGCTGGGATCATCGCGGGTGGGAATATTTCAGTCATTTTCACTTTCCTCTGCCCAACTGGGCAATAGTTTCTTGCAAATACTTGAACACCTTCTCGGTGTTGTTGGGGTGCAGCTCGGGGCCCGCCTTAGCGCAGCACAAAGCCCAACCCGAGCTCGTCCCGGGGGTCCAGGGTGAAGGTGGAGACCCCTACCGGGTAGGCGTTGCCGCGGACAGCCACCACCACTCCCCCATCGTCGCGCGCCAGCACGGATGCGGTAAAACGCGATTCGACAATGGACAAATGTGCCAGCTCGGCGCCGTGAAGCAACTCCCCCGAGTCGTCCAAGGCAGCCACGCGGGCGGCCGTACCGGATCCGCAGGGCGAACGGTCCACCTGCCCGTCGGCAAAGATCGTCACGTTGCGTTGCGCCAGTAGACCGCCGGCCGACTCGGCGTCTTCATGGAAAATGGTGCCGTAAATCCCGTCCAGCCGAGGCTCGCTGGGATGCTTGGCTGCCGGGTGGTCTGCGAGCGCTGCTTTGATCTGCCGGCCAGCGGCAATGAGCGCATTCAGGTCCGACGGCGTGATGTGAAGTCCCGCCTTCCGCGCAGGAAGGGAGGCGTACAGTGCTCCGCCCCAGAGCACATCCACGGTGAGGGTGCCAAAATCAGGGGTCTGTACCGCAATGTTTCGGGCCGCGACATAGGAAGGGACATTGCAAAAGGTGACGGATTCAATGCACCCGGCCACGGTTGTCACCTGGGCCGTGACGCGCCCCGAGGGGACGTCGATCACCACGTCCGTCACGCCGTCGTTCGGGGCAGGCACCATTCCGCTGCGCACGGCCCACGCGCCAAGCGCCATAGTGCCATGGCCGCACGCCGTGGAGAAGCCGTCCTTATGCCAGAACAGAACACCGAAGTGAGCGCCGGGATCGTTGGGCGGAACAATGAACCCGCCATACATATCGGCATGGCCGCGCGGCTCATTGACCAAGAGTCGGCGCAGGGTGTTGGCGGGGCCGGTGGCCGCAGCCATGCGCTTGGCCAGCACGGTGTCCCCGGCTATCTCAAACGGCAACGTCGGCACTATCCGGAACGGCTCCCCCGCCGTGTGATAGTCCACTGTGCCAATGCTCCAGTCGTGAATATCCACGCGCCGATCACCCTTCGTCCCAGTACAAATTGTTTAAAACTGCCTGCTTGCCGCTTTGCTCTCACCACTGTGTTCGGTCCGGGTAAAACCCAAGAACCATTCAGTACAATATGACATGACACAAGGGGCGCGTCAATTCTGGACAGCAGCACCGCAGCACCCGTCTAGGCGCCCAGATAGGCCTCCACAATCCTGGAATCGGCCAGCAGCTCGGGCCCCGTCCCTGTCAGGGTCGTGACGCCGCTCTCAATGACGTAGCCGCGGCTGGTGATTTTCAGGGCGGCCCGCGCGTTTTGTTCCACCAGCAACACTGTGGTGCCGTTCGCGTTAACTTCCTTGATCACCTGCATGACCTGGGCAACAATGAGCGGCGCCAACCCCATGGAGGGCTCGTCCAGCATGAGCATCTTGGGCCCGGCGATCAGCGCCCTCCCAATGGCCAGCATCTGCTGCTCACCGCCGGAGAGTGTGCCGCCCTGCTGATTGCGGCGCTCGGCCAAGAGCGGCAGCAGCTCCAAAACATCGGCAATGCGTTTTTGCACGGTACCCCGGTCCTTGACCAGATAGCCGCCCAATTGGAGGTTCTCCATCACGGAGAGGGTGGAGAAGATGCGCCGACCTTCCGGTACATGGATCAGCCCAGCCGCGACCACCTCCCACGGCTTGGCCTTCGTGATGTCCTGCCCCGCGAAACTGATCCTGCCAGCGTGCGGTTTCACAATGGCCGACGCCGTGGACAACGTTGTGGTCTTCCCCGCGCCATTGTTGCCCAGCAGCGAGACAATCTCCCCCTCCTCGACCCGGACCGTGATCCCGCGCAGGGCCTGGATCTTGCCGTAGAAAACTTCCACGTTCTCAAATTCGAGCATGGCCATCAGGACTCACCCTCTTCCTTGTGCGCCGCAGCGCCAGGCTCCGGTTCGTCTTCCTTGCCCAAGTACGCTTCAATCACGGCCGGGTTCTTTTTCACTTCGGCCGGGGTGCCGTCAGCAATTTCCTTGCCGAAGTTCATGACCACAACCCGTTCGCTGACCTCCATGACCACGCTCATATCGTGCTCAATGAGTACGACGGCGGCACCTAAGTCCCTGATCTTGCGGCACAGTTCCAGCAACTCACGTTTTTCGGAATGGTTGAGGCCAGCACCCGGCTCATCCAGGAGGACCAACTTGGCCTTGCGGGCCATGGCACGTGCCATCTCCACCTGCCGCTGTTGGCCGTAGGCCAAGTTGCGCACGGGGATGCCGCGCCCGCCCTTGTAGCCCACAAAGTCCAGCCAGCGGTGCGCCTCAGCCGTGAAGTACTCCTCACTCTTGCGGTATCTGGGCGTGTGAAAGAGCGCGTCCAGGGCGTTTTGGCCGCCGTAGAGGTGCATCCCGCCGCGGACGTTATCCAGCACAGTCAGGTCTGGAAAGAGCCGCAGGTTTTGGAAGGTGCGGGTCACCCCGGTGGCGGCAATGACGGCGGGGCGTTTGCCCGTGATGTCCTTCCCATCAACCTTCACGTGGCCGCTCACAGGCTTGTAAAAGCCCGTGATGCAGTTGAAGGCGCTGGTCTTGCCGGCGCCGTTGGGTCCGATGACGGAGACAATTTCCCCGGCGTCGGCGCTAAAGCTCAGTCCGTTGACGGCCTTCACGCCACCAAAGGCGATTTGCAAGTCAGTGACTTCCAAGAGCGGGCTCATGCGTTCTCTCCTCTCTCTTGGCTGGAGGTTTCCCGGCCGAAACTTTCCTGGCCGGAGGTGGTTACCTTCTTGTGTTCCCTCCGGGAGCGTTTCCTGCCGTGCGCACCTGGTCCGGAGCCGCCGTCGTCCATGTCAGGCCCGTGCTTGTTAGGTTCACCCTTTTCGGGTTCATAAGCCCGGGCGGGCCAGAAGCCCTGAGGCCGCAGCACCATGACAGCTATCAGCACCACGCCGAAGATCACGTACCGCAGGTTGCCCATGTCGCGCAGGAATTCCGGCAGCAGCGAGATGACCACGGCTCCCACCACCACGCCGCGGGTGTTGCCCATGCCGCCAAGTACAACGGCCATGAGCACCAGCGCCGATTGCAGGAACACGAAGCTTTGCGGGGAAATCGCGGAGAGGTGTGCGGCGAAGAGCATGCCGCCCATGCCGCCCCACATAGCGCCGAAGATGTAGGCCGCCAACTTGACCTTGTAGGTGTGGATGCCCATGGCCTCGGCGGCGTCCTCGTCCTCCCGGACAAAGCGCCAGGCGCGGCCAAGCCGCGATTTACCCAGCCGCGCTGAGCCCAGCACCAGCAAACTCACTACAACAACGCAGAAGAAGTAAAACATCACGGGGCTGGAGAGGTCTAGGCCAAACAGCTCAACGCCGGGGATGCCATAAATACCGGAAGGCCCGCCGGTGATGGTCAGGTTGTTGGCTGTGAGACGGATGATTTCACCGAATCCCAGCGTCACGATGGCCAGATAGTCACTGCGCAGACGCAGGGTGGGTGCGCCAATGATCAGTCCGGCAAGGACCGTCATGAGTAGCACGGCCGGGATGGTGAACAGGATGGGCAGCTCCCACGCCTTGGACACAATGCCAGCGGTATACGCACCCACCGCCATGAAGGCAATGTAACCAAGGTCCAGCAAGCCGCAGTAGCCCACCACAATGTTCAGCCCGGAGGCCAACAAAATGAAGATGACAGCCGTCGTGGCAATGTTCATCGCGTAATTGTTGGCGACCAGGAAGGGGAAGATCACTGCTATGGCAAACCCCGCCCAGCCCAGCTGCTTGCTTTCAAAGAGCCGCGAGACAACGCTGGCCGGTTTGCCGATTAGGCGCGGGGCGGTGGAGCTGTCAATGTTTTCGCTCATTTAGACACGCTCCGTCACTCGTTCGCCGAGCAGGCCGGTGGGTTTCAAGGTCAGGAAGGCGATCAGCACCGCGAAGGTGAACACATCGCGCCATTCCCCGCCCAGCCACTGGGACCCAAACGCTTCCAGCAGGCCCAGGAGCAAACCGCCTAGCATGGCGCCCTTGATGTTGCCGATGCCGCCAATCACTGCGGCGGTAAAGGCCTTGAGCCCAATAATGAAGCCCATCAGGAAATCGATCTTGCCGTAGTAGGCGCCAGCCATGACCCCGGCGGCACCTGCCAGCGCAGAGCCAATGAAGAACGTCCACGTGATGACTTTGTTGACGTTGATTCCCATGAGCAGCGAACCCTTGGGATCCAGGGCAATGGCGCGCATTGCACGGCCCATGGAGGTGCGTTGAATGTAGGAGTTCAGGCTCAGCATGAGCAACACGGCGATCACCATGAGCACAATTTGTGGGGCCGATACCCGCGCGCCGAGGACATCGAAGGTCTGGCCCTGAAGCCGGACCGGGAACACTCGTGGGTTGGGGCCGGCGATGGCGCTGACCCCGTATTCGAGGGTGAAGGAGGCGCCGACGGCGGTAATGAGGACCGCGAGCCGCGGCGAGCCACGCAGCGGCCGGTAGGCGAGACGCTCAATGCCCACACCAATGCCGCCCGAGATGATCATGGTCAGCAAGAGCACTATGAGAAGGGCTGTGATGGACATTGAAGCCGGGATGATGCCGACGGAGCTGAGCATCGCATAACCAATGAATGCGCCCAGCATGTAAAGGTCACCGTGGGCGAAGTTGAGGAGTTTGATAATGCCGTAGACCATGGAATAGCCAAGGGCAATCAGTGCATAGAATGAGCCGACGAAGAGGCCATTCCAAACGAGCTGTGTCATGGGACCTGCCTTGATTCAAGGATGGCAGCCGGGGCAGGCATCATCGTCGACGCCCGCCCCGACCAGTGTGGTGTTCCCTTGGCGGGTTAGCTCAGATCGTCATGCAGGGTGAACTTGCCATCCTTGACCACGAGGATCTGGAATCCGCCACTGCTCAGCGTGTGTTCCGGTGTGAACTTCAGCGGTCCGGAGAACAGTTCGAAGCCGTCGATGGCGTTCAAAGCGGCGATAATCTTGTCCCCATCGGTACTGCCAGCCTTGGTGATGGCCTCAGCAGCGAGCCGGACGGCGTCATAGGACTGGGTCGAGTAAGGTCCCGGGGCCGAGCCAAACTTCTTCGTGTAATCGGCGATCCACGTCTCAGCACCCTTGATGGTATCGGGGGTCTGGGTCATGGTGGCGAAGACGCCCTCAGCATTGGTACCGCCGGCAATCTCAATCAATGAGGCGTCAACGCTGCCATCTGCGACCATGATCTTGCCCTTGAAGCCAGCAGCCTTGAGCTGGTTGATGATCAGGCCACCCTCCTGGTAGTAACCGGTCCAGTAGACCATGTCCGGGTTGGCGCCTGTGATGTCGTGGACCACTGACGAATAGTCGCTTTCACCGGCTGTGACCGAGGTGGCCAGCGCTACCTTAATGCCGCCTGCCGCTTCCAAATCCTTCTTGGTCTGGGACGCAATGTCCTTGGAGTAGCTGGTGTTGTCATCAACAAGGGCCACCGACTTCACGCCGTCCTTAGCCATGAACTTCACCGCTGCCGCCGACTGCTGGGCTCCGGTGCCGTTGATCAGGAACACATTGGGCAGCTTCTGGTTGACCAGTTCCTGAGAGTTGGCGGCCGGGATGATCATTGGGATGTTTGCCTTGGCGAAGATGGGCAACGTTGGCAAGGTGGCCCCGGAACAATAACCGCCCACTGAGACCACGGCTCCGTTGGAGACTGCCTTGTTGGCAGCGGCTGCAGCCTGGGTGGGATCACAGGCCTCGTCCTCCGGATCAAACTGCAGCTGGCGGCCAAGCACCCCGCCCTTGGCATTGATCTCATCGATCGCCATTTGCATGCCGTTCTTCATGTACGTACCAGTAGGTGCGCTGGAGCCAGAGAGCGGAATGACCGCAGCAATTTTGATGGGGCCGGAATCGCCTGAGGCATTCCCATCTCCGCCGCTGAGTATTCCGCCACAGCCGGTTGTTGCCATGAGCGCTGCGGCCACGGCACCTACGGCCAAAACCTTGGGAATTCGAAGTTTCATTGCCTACATCTCCTTTGACGTGACAACGCGGCCGAGTTCTTCGGGATACCCCGTTCGCTTGGCCTACGTAATCTAGATCACACTTCGCTTATCAGTAAAATATGACATGTCACGATTTCGAGTGTCAACAGATTCTTCGTCGTCGAGATGCAAATGAGACACAACACCCACAGGCCTACGCTGGGGGAACGCTCACCCCAGGCGCACCTCGGTGAGGGGAGGCTGGAAGCCGGGACCCGGCGTCGTGCGTGGCAGTGCGGCACGCCCGGAAACACGCAGGGAAAGTGGCAACGGCACGGGCACAGGCGCCGGCAACGGAACACGGTCGCAATAACTGAGCCCACGCCCAGCAATGCCAGCAGCGAACTGGCGGTGCGTTAGTCGACGACGAGGCCCTGGCCCGTGCCGCGCCCCAGCAGAACCGGCGCAATCTCACCGAATCCACGGACATTTTCCACGGGGAGCTGAGTCAGGATAAAGCGGTCGTCGCCGGACAGCGCCGAGGCCGTGACCGAGTCAATCAGGACGGTTCCGGGTTGCGCCAACGAGGTCAGGCGGGCGGCCAGATTCACGGTGGGACCGTAAATATCGCCCAGTCGGGAAAGTACGCGTCCCCAAACCATGGCCACACGGGCTTCGGGAAGGAAATCGTCGGCCGCCATGGCCTCGGCTAGCGCCAGAGAAATCTGGGCACCAGCCACAGGCGTTTCGCAGTTGAACAACACTTCATCGCCAATGGTCTTCACCAGGCGGCCACCACCGACGCTAATGATCTCAGCGCAAATGTTTTCAAAGCGCTGAACCAGCCGAGCCAGGGTCTTCTCATTCATGCGCCGGGACAAGGAGGTGTAGCTGACCAGGTCGGCAAAACCCACGGCGCGGGCCAGGGGCAGCGGCGCGTCGTCCTCGTCGCCGTCGCGCCCTAATTCACTGGAGGCCAAGCCTTCCTGGGCGCGCACGGCAAGACGCTGGATGCCGGCGTTGAGCTGACGTCGGTAGGAATACACCAACAGCTCTTCCAGGGGCGAAATCAAGTTAGGCAGCTCGGAAACAACGGCGCGGCGAGCCTCGGCGTCGCTGACACCATGTTCCACGACGAGGTCTTCCACCAAGGCCTCGATTTGCCAGACAGCCATACGGTCCGTCATCTGGCCGATGGAACGGGTGACGGATATGGCGGTTTCTTCGGTCAGTAGACCCTCACGCACCATGGTGACCACGATTTGCAGCGCCTCTTGGTCACGCGCAGTGAACGCCACGTCTTCGTCCCCCAAGTTAGGGAAACCCATGGCGCGCCAAATTTTGCGGGCAGACAGCAATGAAACGCCAACTCCGGCGGCTACATCACGGCGCTTCATGGTCCGTTCGCCGCCCAAAAGCTGCGTTTCCAATGCCTTGGTTTGATTGTGCGAGGCAGGCGTTAACGATGGCTCGGGTGGATCAGTGGTCTCTTCCAAGCTTGCGCAGCTCCTTCTCGCTCATACCTACGGTCCAAGAGTAGTCCCGTTCTTGGGGAGTTTGCTGCATGGACGCTCGGAACTCCGTAGCCCAAAATTGTTGGGCATCTTTATTAAACTCGGTCCAGTGCGGTATTTCACGCACCGTTACTACTGTGTCCGGGTGGGCGATCAGTTGTAAATCACCAGAACCCACCATTCGCTGGCGCCAACTCTGGACGGCGCGTACCTCCTGCATGTGGGCCAGGACGTGTATTTGCAGCTTCCTGCTGAGCAACCCGTGACGTACCAGCAGGCGCTGGTTGGTGAGCGTGTATTTGGTCCCAGTCCACCGCCAGATACGTCTAATCGGATAGATCAGCAGCAGTAAACACACCGCCACCACCACAATCACCACCAGCGGTTGGCGCCATGGCCCCGCAGCAGGAGCCCACTGTGCAAACGGCAAGGGCTGAAGTTTCGCCAACGCCGCCGATCCCAGCATGATGAGCACCAGGCCAACAGAAATGGGTCCCACCAACGTTCGCGAATGCGGATGGCAGCGAATCTCCACTTGTTCGTGCTCGAGCATCAACTTATGCATAGCCAAGGGCACCATCCGGGCCAGTCCTGCGCAGGTGCACTACGTCGCCGGCGCTGACCGTATGTTCGGTGCCGGCGGCATCGCGCAACAGCAGACTGCCGTCACTATTCAAGTCCACGGCCGTGCCGAAGAGCAGGGCGCCGCCGGGTAATTCTGCCCGCACTTGCTGACCCAACGTGCTCATGAGGTTTCGGGCCAGATCCACAGCGCTGGCACCACCTTGCAAAGGGGCCTGCGCATCCCCACCCACATCGACAAACGCCTGGTACAGCCTGGCAAAATTGTTAAGGTAGCCCGGCAACAACACATTTCTATCCAGCCCTGACCCGTGAACCCCCTCAATTAACAATGAGGTGGCCCTGTCCGTTGGCAGCTCAGTTTGCTCTGCGCTGACATTGACCCCCACGCCAACCACGACGCCGATTCCCGACTGTGTGCGCTCCCCCACCATTCCGGTGGTTGCTGAGGCGTGTTCCGCTGAGGTGTGGGCTGCTGAGGTCTGTCCCGCTGAGGGATGGTTCGCAGTCTGACCTGCGGAGGCGGGCACCTGTGGTCTGGTCATCTGGGACGTGGGCACCTGTGGCGCGGGAGCCATCGGCATGGGTACCACTTGGGCGAGGATCCCCGCCAGCTTCCTGCCGTTGACCACTACATCATTGGGCCACTTGAGCGTGGCCGGGACGCCAGTGAGAGTGCGCAGCGCCTGGCAGAGTGCCACTCCGGCCAGAATGGACAGCCATCCGTAGCCCGTGGCAGCAAAAGTAGTGCCCGTCGGGTTGGCTGCGCTTGTGGCTCGCTGCTCCCCCGGCCACACCAAGACGCTGGAAATCATTGCAGCTCCAGCAGGAACTTCCCACGCCCGCCCAAGCCGACCTTTGCCAGCAGGTTGAGCATCGGCAATCAAGACGCTCAGGGACGGAAAGTATTGCTTGAGGTCGGCAGCACCGGCGGCCAAATCAGTGTTGGTCGACCCGGCTGAGTCCACCACATCAACGCGCCCAAAGTCTCCCCGCGGATGCATCAGCTCTGACTTCAAGCGGGCAGGGTTAAGTTTGATAGGGGCAGAGTTGAGAGCTGCCGCTGGCAGCTGGTGGGGTCGGGTCTGACCGTTCTGGTCAGGGTTTGTTGCGGCGCCGTTCATAGTACTAATCCTATCCGGCGCTGAGACTGACAAATCCTGCCTAGGGTTGAGATTCCAGCCCAAAAACGGGCGCTCATTCCTCCACAGGGAATGCCAGGTTGCAGTTGTCCCCACAGGGGCTTCTACGGCCCTTAAATGTCAGTACCTTCTCATAAAATAGAGCTATGGACACAACGGCGGGGATGCCGGTTGAATCGGCTCCCCATTCAGGGGTTTTGCGGGTTGGTGATCATGTACACCAACTCCTCAATCTTGTTCGGGCTTTGTGCTCAACGGGCCCCCCTGCACCGTCTCCAAACTCGTCCCAATCTTCTGTGCCCTCACCATCGGATAGCCGCGTTGACGTTGGCGTTGATCTCGGCTCCCTCTCTGACGTGGAGTTTGCGCAGTGGTCTCAAGACGTAGAGCGTTTGATGTGCGTCGCACAGGCATTGAGCGTCCAAAACGCTGGGGAAATGGATCTGCGTGTCACGGCCGGACGCTATGCCGAGACCGGTGCTCGTGGGACCGTCGACGTACTCGTGCAGTCCCTGCAACTAAGCTCCAGTGAAGCTCACCGCAGAATCGCCCTGGCCAAACAAGTCCTGCCTGTGGTTGACACCATCACAGGCGCTGTAGCCCCTACCGCTCATCAGATCCTGGCAGAGGCCTTCTTCAATGGATCGCTCTCCCTAGAACGCGCCGAGAGCGTTTCTCACTTTCTCAAAGAAGCCGGCCGGCTCGCCAGCAATGGCCGCATCAGCGAAGAGAAATCCGTCGAAGTCGAAGAAGCCCTGGTTGCCACCGGTCAACTTCAAGGCCCTGATTTCATCAGGTCAGTGGGAAACCAGATCATGAGCCATCTAGACCCCGACGGGAACAAACCCAGCGAGTCGGATTTACTTGCACGGCAAGGCTTGTTCTTCCGCAAGCCCCGCCGGGGGCTAGTTTCCATCTACGGAGCCTGCACCGTAGAACAATACGAACAGCTCATGGCGGTGATCAGCTTCGCTACCAACCCCAATAAACACACCAACATCGACACCCTTGCCACACCAGAGGACGGCGTCAACGGCAGCGCCGGTGCAGGTCATCAGGCTGGCACCAGCACGGCAAGCGATACCCACACGGGCTCCGATACAACTACGGGGTTCAGCGGAGAATCAGGCAATTCAGGCAATTCAGAATGTGCCGGGCAAGAATCGCTGCTAGACCAACTCCACGACATCTCCGACCTCTTCACCAACACCACCACCACCAGCACGGATCCACCCTCCAGCAGGGAATCCCGAACCCCAGATACAGCACAGTCAGGCCCACTACATCAGGGACCACCACCACAGCCACCTGAGGTGCAGCAGCAAGCTGCGCCGCCATCGCCCGAGCCTGATCCCTATTCAGATCCTGAGCCAACGCCGGAACCTGAGCCAGATGCAGAGACGGCTACGGAGACACAGACAGCGCCAGATCCTGAGCCAGAGCCAGCACGACCGATTCCTCCACCACTCATCAACGGGTGGCGACGCCGAATCGAACCCTGGGAAATCCCGCCTCGTCCGCCGCAAGCTCCCGAAAACGCGCTGCCGCCTGTCTACGACGGAGACACCTGGTTCTGGTTCGGCCCCACACCACCAGGTACACCCGCGTTTGCACCCCAGCCCATGCCCAAGCCCAAGCCCACGGCCACGGCCACGGCCACGGCCACGGAAAGTGAACCTCGAGGCGAACCCGGAGTCCATCCGGGAGCACCCTCACCGCCACCCTCTCCAGAACCGCCGCCAGAGCAGAACTATGGCTTCGGCCCCGAGTGGGATAGCACCCCACTCACCAACACCAGGGGCAACAGTAGCTACAGCGGGACAAGTTCCAGTGCCAGCGCCAGTGATTCACTCAACAGCCATGATGACTGTGACGGCGCCCCTGAAGACGACACCGACAAGCCTTGGCCGCATTCCGTCTACGGGGTAGACGTCTCAGCACCCGGCGATAACGAAACTTTGCCCGGTCTTGACCCGATTGACCCGTTCAGCAGTGACCCGGCCGTGAAAGACACCCGCACCAACGGGCAAAAACTCCTTGAAGGGCTGATCTCCTGCGTGAAACTCGCAGCTCGCACCGGAAAGCTCCCCCTCAACGGCGGACTGAAAACCCAACTCATCATCAGCTGCACGGAGGAAGACCTTCGCCGTGCCGACGGTCTCGGCACTGCCTACACCACCTATAGCGGCCCCATGCCGCTAAGCCTGTTCAGCCAGTCTCTGTGCGATCCCGAAATCACCAAAATCACTTACCGTAACGGACAAGAAATCATCAATGCTGGCCGCAGCCAACGCCTCTTCACACCCGCTCAGCGCAAACTCCTCTTCGCTAGAGACCTCGGCTGTGCCTTCCCTGACTGCAGGGCGGCCGCCACATGGTGTGAAGCCCATCATGTAATCCCTTGGCAAGAAGGCGGAGAAACCAACCTCAACAACGCCGCCTTACTCTGCGGAGCCCACCACACCCTCATCCACCACAGTCAATGGCAAGCAAACATCATCGACGGCACTCCTTGGTTCACACCACCGTGGACGCTTGACCCCACCCAAAGAAAACGCCGCAACAACTACCACCACGGCCTCCAGAAGAACCACCGCTGATACCACCGGTGAGCCAATGCGGAACCGCCACTGAGCCCATACCCGGTCAAAAAGTGGGAACTGGGACAAAACGCCAGATACTTTTCGGCCGACTTTGTAGGGTTCCTACACATGCAGGGCTCCATATCGTTATTAGACTGTCAGTAGAGTTTGACCTTTTGTGCGGTTCCTATGAAGGCCTGCAAGTATCCACACTATTGATCCGGAGTATCAATGAGCCACGATCTATCGACGACAGCAGGCAAAATTGCCGATTTCCGCGACAGGATGGCTCAGGCCGAAAAGCCCTCCGGTGAGGCCGCCGTTGAGAAGCAACACGCAAAGGGCCGCAACACGGCCCGCGAACGCATCGATCTGCTGGTAGACCCCGATTCCTTCGTGGAGTTTGACGCCCTGGCCGTACACCGCTCCACAGCCTTTGGCATGGAGAAGAAGAAGCCTTTGGGTGACGGCGTGGTCTCCGGCTACGGAAACGTGGATGGCCGCCTTGTCGCGATCTACAGCCAGGACTTCAGCGTCTACGGCGGCTCCCTCAGCCAGGTCAACGGCGAAAAGATCGTCAAGGTTCAGGAATTCGCACTGCGCAACGGTTGCCCTGTTGTCGGCATCAACGACGGCGGCGGTGCCCGCATCCAGGAGGGCGTGGCCTCGCTGGCCATGTTTGCCGATATCTTCCGCAACAACGTCCACGCCTCCGGCGTCGTGCCGCAAATCTCGCTCATCATGGGTCCGTGCGCCGGCGGCGCTGCTTACTCCCCCGCCCTGACGGACTACGTGGTCATGGTGGACAAATCCAGCCACATGTTTATCACCGGACCCGACGTCATCAAAACCGTCACGGGCGAAGACGTGGACATGGAAACCTTGGGTGGCGCCCGCCAGCACAACACCACCACGGGAACGTCCACGTACCTGGCCACGGATGAGGCTGACGCCATTGAGTTTGTCCGCGAACTGCTTGACTTCCTCCCATCCAACAACCTCGCCGAGGCGCCCGTCACCGAGCATGAGCAGGAATTAGAGCTCGACGACGCCGATCTCGCCTTGGACGCGTTGATCCCGGATTCGGCAAACCAGCCGTACAACATGCGTGCAGTCATCGAGCAGATCCTGGATGACGGCCACTTCTTGGAGATGCAGGCCCTGTACGCTCCCAACATCATGATCGGCTACGGCCGCATCGAGGGCCACACGGTGGGCATTGTCGCCAACCAGCCCATGCAGTTTGCCGGCACTTTGGACATCAACGCGTCCGAAAAGGCTGCCCGTTTTGTCCGCAATTGCGATGCCTTCAACATCCCCATCATCACGCTGGTCGACGTCCCCGGCTTCCTGCCCGGTAAGGATCAGGAATTCCAGGGCATCATCCGCCGCGGCGCCAAGCTCCTCTACGCTTACGCCGAAGCAACCGTGCCGAAGCTGACGGTCATCACCCGTAAGGCTTACGGCGGAGCGTACATCGTAATGGGGTCCAAGAAGCTCGGCGCTGATTTGAACCTCGCCTGGCCCACCGCCCAGATCGGCGTCATGGGAGCTCAGGGTGCCGTGAACATCTTGTACCGCCGCGACCTTGCCTCCGTTGAGGCCGACGGCGGAGACGTCGAGGCCCGCCGTGCCGAGATTGTGCGCGACTACGAGGACGAACTCCTCAACCCGTATCAGGCTGCACAACTGGGTTATGTGGACGCCGTCATCGCACCGGCCGACACCCGCATCCAGCTCATCAAGGGTCTGCGAGCACTGCGCGACAAGCGTGCCAGCCTGCCTGCCAAGAAGCATGGAAACATCCCGCTGTGACAGCCATCCAGGAAACTCCGGCAGCCGGGTCTGAGAACGCGCCGCTGCTCAACGTGACCCGCGGCAATCCCACTGCGGAAGAGCTGGCTGCCGTGACCGCCGTCGTCCTTGCTCTGCAAGCCGGCGAGGACAGTGAAGGCAAAGCGGCCCCCACTCGGCACTGGGCCAGGAGGGTGCAATTGAATCTGCCGCCCAAACCAGGCACGGGTTCCTGGCGCCGCTCGGTCAGGTAGGGCCTCGGTCAGATAGAGCCTCAGCCGGATAAGTGCAGCGGCGAGTGCGGGCAGGTAGGCTCATGGGCATGACTCTGCCCGCGCAGCCCGCCGCCCGCCCCACCACAGCCATTGACCAGACCGCCAACCGTTACACGGCGCGGCTGCTGGAACTGGACCCGGGATTTGCCACCGAGCTGGGACATCCGGGCCGCGAGAGTGAATATCGTGATCATTCCCCCGCTGGCTTGGAAGCGTTGGCCGATGCGGCCCGCACCGCCTTGGCGGAGCTGGCCGCGCTGGAACCCGCTGACGAGGTGGATGCGGTAACCCTGCACGCCATGCGGGAACGTCTGGGCCTTGACCTGGAACTCCATGCGACAGGCTGGCCGCTGGCCGATTTGAACAATATTGCCTCGCCAGCACAAGGCATTCGCGCCATTTTCGACCTCATGCCCACCGCGACCATCCCCGATTGGGAGCATATTTCGGGCCGCCTGGCCAATGTGCCGGCCGCCGTTGACGGCTACATCGACTCACTGCGCGCCGGCGCCACCCGGGGACTGATCGCCGCACGTCGGCAGGTCTCCACCGTGATCGACCAGTGTGAACGGCATGCTGGAGCCGACGGTTTCTTCACCACTCTGGCGGCCAATGCCACCTTGGATCATTCCCCTGAAGCGGACGACGCCGGCACTTCCCTCCCAGCCGCTCTCACCGAAGCGCTGGCCACGAATGCAGAGCTGGCCCGTGCAGCCTACGGGCTGCTGGCCTCGTTCCTGCGGGACGAGCTACTCCCCGCCGCGCCCACGCAGGACGCCGTCGGTGCGGAACGCTATGCGCTCGCGTCGCGGGAGTTCCTGGGCTCCGCCGTCGATCTAGCCGAAACCTATGCGTGGGGCATTGCCGAACTTGACCGGATCATCGCCGAACAGGAAGCCGTGGCGCAGGCCATCAAGCCCGGCGCCACCATCGCCGAAGCCAAAGCCCTTCTCAACGCCGATCCGGCCCGCCAATTGCAGGGTACCGGAGAGCTGGTGGAGTGGATGCAACAGCTCTCCAACGCTGCTGTTGCCGACCTTGCAGGGACACAATTTGAGATTCCTTTCCTCATGCGTACCCTAGAGTGCCGCATTGCACCCACCCAGGATGGCGGCATCTATTACACCGGCCCATCGGAGGATTTTTCGCGACCCGGCCGCATGTGGTGGTCGGTGCCCGAGGGCGAGGATTCCTTTACCACCTGGGCCGAGACCACAACGGTCTACCACGAAGGCGTGCCGGGCCACCACCTGCAGGTAGCCACAGCCACCTACCAGTCGGCACTGCTGAATGACTGGCGCCGCAACGTCTGCTGGGTGTCCGGTCATGGCGAAGGTTGGGCGCTTTATGCTGAACGGCTCATGGATGATCTGGGCTACCTGTCCGACCCGGGCGACAAAATGGGCATGCTGGATGGCCAGCGCATGCGCGCGGCCCGTGTGGTCTTTGACATTGGTGTGCATCTGGAACTGCCCGTCCCGGAACGGTGGGGATCCGGAACATGGACCGCGGAGAAGGGCCTGGAATTCCTGCGCGCCAATCTGGACATCTCCGAGGGCCAGCTGGACTTTGAATTTAACCGCTATCTAGGCTGGCCGGGTCAGGCACCGTCATACAAAATTGGTCAGCGTCTCTGGGAGGACATCCGTGATGCCCGTGCCGCCCGCGATGGGGAGGCATTCTCGCTTCGGGACTTCCACACGCAGGCACTCAACTTGGGCTCTGTGGGGCTTGACACATTGCAGGCCGCGCTCCTGGGCTAAGCTCCCGTGAGCGCCGGGGTGCGCGTAATAATTCCCGATTTGGCGCGTAATATAAGGAAACACAAATTTCCGGGTGTTATTGTGCCGCGTTTACCTTTGAGCAATGACTTCAACAGCAACCGCTCCCCCAGTGTCGAGGCTGCCCAAGTGGGCTGGCTCCTTCGGTATTCAAATCATCATTGCCCTGATTGTCGGTCTGGGGCTTGGATTGCTCGCCCGCCAGCTTGGCGGCGACCCCGAGACTGATCCCAACGGCCTGGTGACAACGCTGAGCACCATTGGTTCCAGCTACGTCTCGATCCTCAAGGCAGCTGTTGTTCCCCTGATCTTCACGGCTGTTGTTTCCTCCATTGCGAACCTCCGTCAGGTCACGAACGCTGCTCGTCTCGCCTGGAACACACTGCTGTGGTTCGCCATCACTTCATTGATCGCTGTGACGATCGGTATCTTCTTGGGTGTGCTGTTCCAGCCCGGCGCAGGCACCGGCACGGAGACGCCCGCTGAGTACACGGGCAAATCAGGCGACTGGTGGTCCTTCCTGGTTGGCTTGTTCCCCTCCAACTTCCTAGGCTTGAGCGCTTCCACCAAGGCCGCTGAATCCGGCGCCCTGACAACGAGCGTCAGCTTCAACGTGCTGCAGATCCTGGTTATTGCCATTGTTGTTGGCATTGCCGCGCTCAAGGTTGGCAAGGCCGCCGAGCCCTTCCTGAAGCTCAATAGTTCAGCCCTCGCCGTGATCCAGAAGGTGCTGTGGTGGATCATCCGCTTGGCCCCGATTGGTACCGTGGGCCTGATCGGCAACGCCGTGGCCAGCTACGGCTGGACCACTATGGGCTCGCTGCTCAAGTTCACCGTTGCCATTTACGTTGGCCTGGCTCTCGTCATGTTTGTTGTCTACCCGGTTCTGGTCAGGACTCACGGGCTGTCCATCAAGCAGTACTTCTCCGGTGTTTGGCCGGCCGTACAGCTGGGCTTCGTGTCCCGCTCCTCGATCGGCACCCTGCCGCTGACCCAGCGCGTCACCGAACGCAACCTGGGCGTACCCCGCGCCTACGCATCCTTCGCGGTGCCGCTGGGTGCCACCACCAAGATGGACGGTTGCGCTGCAATTTACCCGGCCATCGCAGCCATCTTTGTGGCCCAGTTCTTCGGTATCCAGCTGGATCTGGGACAGTACTTGCTCATCGTCCTGGTCTCCGTTCTGGGCTCGGCCGCCACGGCCGGAACCACCGGCGCCGTTGTGATGCTGACCTTGACCTTGTCAACGCTGGGACTCCCGCTGGCCGGCGTCGGACTTCTTCTGGCAGTTGACCCGATTGTGGACATGGGCCGCACCGCCTTGAACGTGGCCGGTCAGGCACTGGTTCCCACCATTGTCTCGAAGCGCCAGGGCATCCTGAACGAGGAACTCTACAATGCTCCGCGCAACGGCAACCCCTTCGCCGACGATTCCGACGATTCCGACGATAACCTGGCCGATCTGACTGCCAGCGGCGCCGAGGACACCGGTGCAGGAGATATTGACCCGAAGCGGGAACCGGCCAACGCCTAAGTTTCCGCAAGCAACGGCTGCTGCTTTCTAAGATCCCGTCAGGGCATGGTCCAAAGACCATTGCCCTGACGGGATCTTTGTCTTGCTCACCAGCTTCCCCTAAGAGAAACCGCCCAGTGACGCACAGTAGGATGCCTTAAGTTACAAGTTTCCGGAAGTGAATTTAAGGACTATCAATGATCATCGTCACCACCAACGATCTGCCGGGCTACAAGATTGACGCCGTCTTCGGCGAGGTCATGGGCCTCACCGTGCGCTCTCGCCACGTCGGCGCACAGTTCACCGCCAGCTTCCGTTCATTGGGCGGCGGCGAGCTGCCCGAGATGACCAAGGCCCTGTACGAAAGCCGCCAGGAAGTGGTGGCACGCATGGTAACCGAGGCCCAGCAAAAGGGTGCCAACGCCATCATTGCCACCCGCTTCGACACCTCCGAAATGGGCGGAACATGGACCGAGGTCTGCGTGTATGGCACCGCCGTCTTCGCAATCCCCTCGGCGAAGGCCAGCCCGGAGCCACCGGTCAGTCAATCTACCTCACACAAAACCCTCAGCGCTAAGGATCTAATGCGCTAGACACCGTCTCGGGCTTGCTTCACGCAGCGCGGGCGCCAGGAATCGCAAGCCTGGCGCTCCGCACATTAAGCCCCGCACATTAACTTGCACATCGTGCAAACTTGCACTTAGTGTAGTCATGTGAGTATTTCCGCGACTACACCGTCCCAACAGCCCTCCTCGCACCCGTCCCAGGAACCGCCATCCCGGCGGGAACTGAACAAGGTGGCCACTCGAGAAGCCATTGCTGCTGCCGCACTGACCTTCCTGCGCAACCAGGGCCTGAACTCGTTCACGGTCGACGACGTTGCTGCCGCCGCGGGAGTTTCCCGGCGAACCTTCTTCAACTACTTCTCTTCCGTTGAAGCCGCAGTAACCAGCTACACCCAGCGTTATTTAGACACGGTCATCGCCGAGTTCATTGCCCGTCCTGCCGATGAGTCCATTCTTCAATCGGCGCAGGCGGCACTGTCCGCCGTTGGCGACACCAGTGATCTGGCAATTCTGGCTGAGACGTTCTCGCTCACCCAAGATCCACACTTGGGTCGCTTTCAGCTGCAGGCATGGGATGAATGCACCATAAAAATTGTCAATGTAGCCCGTGAGCGGCTACCGGCCGACACCTCGGAGCTCTATATTTTGGCGCTGGTGGGTGCCATTGTGGGCAGTTGCCGGGCCGCAGTCCAAATTTGGTATCAGGAATGCGGTTCCGATACTTCGGAGCCATCGCTGGCAAAATTGCGCCAGCATCTGGACACCACGATTTCCCTCCTTCGCAACGGTTTTTAGTTTTCCTACCCGAGTACACCCCGCCCGTTCACTCATACACAGAATGGATTCACCATGGCCCTCTGGCTCTATAAACTGGGACGCTTTGCCGCCCGCCGTGCCTGGCTGGTGATTGTAGCCTGGGTCGCCATCATTGGTTTAGTGGGCGGTGCCGCGGCACTGTTCATGGGCCCCATGTCCAACAACTTCCAGATCCCCGGCACTGAAACCCAACAGATGGCGGACAAGCTTCAAGCCGAACTGCCCGCGGCTTCCGGCGGCACAGGTTCGGTGGTATTCACCAGTACCAATGAAGAACCGTTCACGGCCGTCCAGAAGAAGGACATTTCGGCTGCACTGGAAACGGTAACCACTGTTCCCACCGTGAAGGCCGTCATTGATCCGTTCGTGACAACGGCCGCACAAAAGGACGGCGCCGCCCAGCTGGCCGAAGGCACCAAGGCGCTCTCGGCAGGAGAAGCTGAAGCCGCCGCCGGCAAGACTGCCCTGGATGCTTCTGCCAAGGAGCTGGCAGCAGCTAAGGCCCAGTTGGATGCCGGCCAGGCCCAGCTGGACGCCCAGAAGGCACAATTGGCAGGCGCACCCGAGGCCGCACTGGCTCCTCTTGAGGCAGCGCAGGCGCAACTCGATGCCCAAAAGGCGCAGTGGCAAGCAGGTCAGGACAAGCTTGATGCAGGTATGGCAAAGTACGACGCCGGCCAAGCCACCCTGGCTGCCAAGAAAGCCGAACTCACTGCCGGTCAACGCACCGCCGATGCAACCGCTGGCCTGCTTTTTGTCTCGGAAAACAACAAGGCCGCCATTGGCCAAATCCAGTTCAGCGAGTCCATGAACGCCGTGACGCCGGCCAACCGCCAGCTGGTTCAGGACAAACTAAACACCCTGGAATCCAGCGGCGTGACCGTCTCCTACAGCAAGGAAATTGTTGAGGACGTCTCCGCCTTGTTTGGCGCATCCGAAATCATTGGCGTGGCAGTGGCCGTCGTGGTCCTGTTGATCATGCTGGGCACCTTCTGGGCCGCCGGATTGCCCCTCGTCATGGCGCTTGTGGGCGTCGGCGTTGGCGTGGGCGGCACCATGGCGTTGACCACCCTGATCGAGATGTCCTCGATCTCCCCGATGCTGGCACTCATGCTGGGCCTGGCCGTGGGCATCGATTACTCGCTGTTCATCGTCAACCGGCACCGCCAGCAGATACGCACCGGTATGGACATGCGTGAGTCCATCGCCAAGGCCACCGGCACCTCTGGCAATGCCGTCACCTTCGCCGGACTGACAGTTGTCATTGCTTTGGCCGCACTGTCCGTCACCGGCCTGCCGTTCCTTGCCGTTCTCGGTTTGGCCGCTGCAGCGACCGTCGCCATCTCGGTGCTGATTGCCCTGACGCTGACGCCCGCGTTGCTGTCGCTGATCGGCCGCAAGATCATCTCCAAGAAGGGCTGGGCTAAGAATGACGCTGCAACAGCTAAGCACAATGCCACGCTGGAAGGCCTCACTGACTCCGAAAAGGCTACGGCCGATGAAACCGCCGACATTGCCCGCAGTGCTCGAGGTTGGGGCGGGCTCGTCACGAAGCACCCAGTAATCTCGCTTGCTGCCGCCGTCATTGCCCTGGTTATCATCGCGATCCCGGCGACGGGCTTGCGTCTGGCATTGCCCGACGGCGGTTCCGAACCTGTCGATTCCAGCGCCTTCCAGGCGTACTCCATCACCGGAAAGAACTTCGGCGAAGGCATGAACGGGCCCATCATTGTGGTTGGCTCACTTCCCGCTGGATTGGATAAGAGCAGCGCCACGGAACTGAATTTGGATGTTGCCGATCAGTTGCGCGCAGTGAAAAACGTGAAGGCCGCGGTTCCGGTTACCCTGAGCGAAAATTTGCGCACCGCTGTCTTCCAGGTCATTCCGACCGAGGGTCCGGCAAGCGAGAGCACCGTCCAGGTCATTCATGACCTGCGGGCTCAAGGCGCCACCATCGCCACTGACCTTGACGTCACCATCGGATTGACCGGCCAGACAGCCGCCAACGTCGATGTCTCGGAGAAGTTGGGAGCGGCGCTGCCACCTTACCTGGCCATCGTCGTCGGACTTTCCTTGATTCTGCTGATCCTGGTATTCCGTTCAATTCTGGTGCCGCTGCTGGCAACTGCAGGATTCCTGCTCTCGCTTGTTGCTGCGTTTGGTGGCGTGGTGGCCGTGTACCAGTGGGGCTGGCTCGGTGGCATCTTTGGTGTTGAGAATCCCGCTGCGGTGCTGAGCTTCCTGCCCATCATTTTGATTGGGGTGCTGTTTGGGCTGGCCATGGATTACCAGGTGTTCATTGCCTCGGGAATGCGTGAGGCCTACGCGCATGGCCAGGATGCCAAGCAGGCTGTGCGCACTGGGTTCAAGCATGCAGCCCCGGTGGTGACGGCGGCCGCGATCATCATGATCAGCGTGTTCTCGGGCTTCATTTTCAGCCACCTGACCATGGTCCGGCCGCTTGGTTTTGCGCTGGCGTTCGGCGTGCTCATTGACGCGTTCGTGGTGCGCATGACCATTGTTCCGGCGACCATGCACCTGCTGGGCAAATCCGCCTGGTGGCTTCCGAAGTGGCTGGATAAGATCCTCCCCGATGTTGATGTGGAAGGCGCCAAACTGACCCAGTTGACCGTGCCGGATGACGCATCTTCGCTGCAGGCAGAGACGCAGTTTGAGCAAGAATCGGAGTCGGCCCGCTAAAGACCGATATCCCGAACGGGCAGTCAAAGACAGTGATCTTGCATATTTCACTGTCCTTGACTGCCCGTTCTTGCGTTAACAGAGGGTGGACTATGCTTGTGAGTCACGGCACACCGAGCGCCGCGTCACCGTCACAGTAGCTTCCCTCACCGTAGATTCTTGGAGCATTCATGTCCCCGGAGCATCCACTGCTCGAGAGCCAGCCATCCATGCGCACGCTGGTCCGCGAATCTTGGCAACGGTCTTTGGACGCTCTGGCCACCCCCGCCGGACTCAGTCCTCCTGCAGTGTGGGAGAGTCGAGAACTGAAGGATTTCCGCCGCGACCACCCACTGGCCGCAATCATGCCGGTAATTACGAAGTTACTGGTGGAGCCCAGCCACGACACCGGATTGCTGATTGCCGTGGGTGATGAACACGGCCGCTTGCTCTGGGTGGAGGGTGACTCGGTAGCTCGCCGCAACGGTGAGAACATCAATTTCGCCACCGGAGCCGACTGGTCCGAAACAGTGGTGGGCACCAGCGCTCCCGGAACCGCCCTGGTCCTGGGAAAGAGCGTGCAAATTGTGGGCCACGAACATTTCAACCCGGCCGTCCATTCGTGGAGTTGCACGGCCGTGCCGGTGCATGATCCGGATTCCGGAGCAGTCTTGGGCGTCGTCGATATCACCGGCGGTGTGGAAGCCGTGGGCGCCAACACCTTGTCGTTGGTGCAGGCCTCTGTGGCGGCGGCAGAAGCTCAGTTGCGAATCGAGCGCTTGGAGCGCCGGGCTGAGCAGGAACGCCGCACGTGGTTTTCATCCTCTGCCAGCGCCGGAACTGTTGATACTGCGTCCGCGAAAAAGCCCCTCTACCGTGACAGCCTGCAAATCCTGGGCCGCGATCAGGGCCTGCTGCACGTTGCCGGGCAAGCCGTCACCCTCAGCGAACGCCACACCGAAATCATGGCCATGCTGGCGCTGCACCCCGACGGCCTCAGCGCCGAGGAACTCACCGACAAGGTCTACCCGGAGGGCACCTCACTAACCAGCATCCGGGCCGAAATGGTGCGCCTGCGCAAGCTCTTGCGAGGCGCTGCACCTACTTTGGTGCCCGAATCGCGCCCCTACCGACTCCCCCGCGCGTTAGTGGTTGACGCCGAACAAGTCCGCAATTATCTGGACCGAGGCGCACACAGGCTGGCCCTGAACATCTACCGCGGCGAGGTCATGCCCCGCTCGCTGGCCCCGGAAATCGAGGTCATTCGCCATCGCGTGGCGGTGCAATTAAGGGAGGCCATCCTCGCCGATGCCAGTCCGGAAGCGCTGTTGGGTTACTTGCAGCTGCCCGAAGCCGCGGACGACGTCGAAGCCTGGCGCACAGCCTTGCGTCTCCTGCCGCCGCGCTCACCGAAGCGAGCCGCCGTCGTGGCTCATCTGGAGGCGCTGGAGGGCTGAAGTTCGGCTGGCCCCTTACAGTTCCGCTTCCATGATCATGTCCAGCATTGTCTGCGCGGCCATGGTGCCCATGCCAGTCTCCGCGGTGAGCAGCGCCAACGCCTTCGCCCGTTGTCCGGCAGCAGCCAGCGCCTTGATCCTTGTGGCGTCCGCTTCCGTCAGGGATAAGGACCGTTCCGTGTAGCCGGTGCCGCCGGTTGAGCGCGAAACATCCTGCACGCCGGTGGTATGGGACCACGGCGGCGCAGTGGAGGTGCTGGTGACGGTGGTTTCAACCGTGATGCTGCCCTTCGGAACCCCCTTCAACAGTGATTCCCTGATGTCGTTGGCCAACCGTTCTGCCAGGTCCCGGACCTCGTCACCCGAACCACCATCCGGGGCACCCCTCCTCTGCAGGGGTGCCGGCTGGCCCATGTCCGGCAATGCAGGCGATGAGTCCGGAATCTGTGATTGTGGCACGTCAAAGGTGGGCTGGTAGGTGGAACCTGCGCCGTACTGCTCCGCGGTGCGTGCGGTCTGCCGCGCCTTCCCCCGTTTCGCCATGATGAGGAGCACCACGGCAACTGCGAGCAACAAAACAGCCAGGGGAATCAGTAAATCCATGGGGTGAGTCTATCGAATCAATGCACCACCTCCGCGATGTGATCTGGCTCATGCAACGTGGTTGCAACGTTGATCGACGTACTGTTGCGAACAAGGACGCTGATGTCCCCCACCGCGAAGGAGTTTGAACAATGGCTGTTTATGCACAACCCGGTACAGACGGTTCCAAGGTCACTTTCAAGGACCGCTATGAGAACTGGATTGGCGGGGAATGGGTGGCTCCGGTCAAGGGTGAGTATTTTGAGAACATCACGCCCGTCACCGGCAAGGTTTTCTGCGAAGTGGCCCGCGGCACGGCTGAGGATATTGAACTGGCCCTAGACGCAGCCCACAAGGTAGCGCCGAGCTGGGGCGCAACCTCGGCCACGGAACGCGCAGCAGTCCTGAACAAGATTGCCGACCGCATTGATGAGAATGTGGAACTGCTGGCCGTCGCGGAAACGTGGGATAACGGCAAGGCCATCCGCGAAACACTCAACGCTGACATCCCCCTCGCGGCAGATCACTTCCGTTACTTCGCCTCTGTGGTCCGCGCCCAGGAAGGCAGCCTGACCCAGATCGATGAGAACACCACCGCCTACCACTTCCACGAGCCTCTCGGCGTAGTTGGCCAGATCATTCCGTGGAACTTCCCCATCCTGATGGCCGTCTGGAAACTGGCACCGGCACTCGCTGCGGGAAACGCCGTCGTCCTTAAACCAGCGGAACAGACGCCGGCCTCCATTCTGGTCCTCATGGAACTTCTCGCCGACATCCTGCCGGCCGGCGTCATCAACGTTGTCAATGGCTTCGGTGTGGAAGCCGGCAAGCCGCTCGCCTCCAGCAAGCGCATCCGCAAGATCGCGTTCACCGGCGAGACCACCACAGGCCGTTTGATCAGCCAGTACGCCAGCCAGAACCTGATTCCGGTCACGCTGGAGCTGGGCGGCAAGAGCCCGAACATCTTCTTCAACGACGTCATGGACAAGGATGACGCCTTTTATGACAAGGCGCTGGAGGGCTTCACGCTCTACGCCTTCAACCAGGGTGAAGTGTGCACTTGCCCGTCCCGCGCAGTGGTGCAGGCAGGTATTTACGAGTCCTTCATGGCCGACGCTATTGCCCGCACCGAAGCGATTATCCAGGGCAACCCGTTGGACACCGACACTCAGATTGGAGCGCAGGCTTCCAACGACCAGATGGAAAAGATCCTGTCCTACATGGACATCGGCAAGCAGGAAGGCGCCAAGCTGCTCACCGGCGGCGAGCGCAACATCCTCCCCGGGGACCTGGCCGGCGGTTACTACGTCAAGCCGACCATTTTTGAGGGCACCAATGACATGCGCATCTTCCAGGAGGAAATCTTTGGCCCCGTGCTCGCGGTGACCAAGTTCGACGACTACGCCGACGCGCTGCACATCGCCAACGACACCCTTTACGGGCTCGGCGCCGGAGTCTGGTCCCGCAACGGCAACGTCGCCTACCGGGCGGGCCGCGAGATCCAGGCCGGGCGCGTATGGGTCAACAACTACCACGCCTACCCCGCTGGCGCAGCGTTTGGTGGCTACAAGTCCTCCGGCATCGGCCGTGAAAACCACTCCATGATGCTCGATCACTACCAGCAGACCAAGAACCTCCTGGTCAGCTACAGCGAGGACAAGCTCGGCTTCTTCTAAAACGCTCGCTCACATACAGGGCGTTTTTCCCTAACACTCGCTCACATACAGGGCGTTTCACGGGAACGCTCGCGCACCATCTCACCTGGCCCACGTTCACGAGGGCCCCACAGCTACCTTGCGAGCTGTGGAAGCGGGTGGGGCACGACGCCGGGTATCCACCCTGGGTGCCCGGCGCACTCCCGTCATCCCTTCGTTCAAAGGAGAACCACATGACCACGATGCATGCAGCAGTTGTTAAAGAATTCGGCGCGCCCCTCAGTGTTGAGGAATACCCGCTTCCCACCCCCGGGCCGGGCCAAGCCCTCATCAAGTTGATTTCAAGCGGGGTCTGCCACACGGATCTTCATGCCGCCGAGGGCGACTGGCCCGTCAAGCCGAGCCCGCCGTTTGTCCCCGGGCACGAAGGCGTGGGCGACGTGGTGGCTCTCGGCGAGGGCGTCACCTCCCTAGCCATTGGCGACCGGGTGGGTAACGCCTGGCTGTGGAGCGCCTGCGGCGACTGTGAGTACTGCCGCACCGGGTGGGAGACTCTGTGTGAATCCCAGCAAAATGGCGGCTACAGCGTGGACGGCTCCTTCGGTGAATACATGCTGGTGAATGCCGAGTTTGCCCCGCGCATTCCTGAGGGCGCTGATCCCGTGGAGATCGCACCAGTACTATGTGCCGGAGTTACGGTCTACAAGGGCTTGAAGATGACCGAGGCCCGTCCCGGCCAGTGGGTTGTCATTTCCGGTATCGGCGGTCTAGGCCACATCGCCGTCCAGTACGCCGTGGCCATGGGTCTGCGCGTCGCCGCTGTGGATATTGCCGAGGACAAGCTGGCCCTGGCCCGTAAGCACGGGGCCGAAATTACTGTCAATGCAATGACCGAGGATCCGGTGAAGGCCATCCAGGCAAAGACCGGTGGTGTCCACGGCGTGCTTGTCACGGCAGTGCACCCGGCAGCGTTTGGCCAGGCGATTGGTATGACCCGGCGCGGCGGCACCATCGTGTTCAACGGGCTTCCCCCGGGCGACTTCCCCGCCCCCATCTTTGATGTGGTGCTCAAGGGCCTGACAATCCGCGGCTCCATTGTGGGCACCCGCCAGGACATGGAGGAAGCCATTGATTTCTATGCTCGCGGCCTGATCCATCCCACGGTTTCCACCCGCAACCTGGGCGAAATCAACGAGGTGTTGGATGAGATGCGTGGCGGCAAGATCGACGGCCGGGTAGTCATCAAGTACTAGCCCCGCCCGGAACCCTCCCTCAGCGATGGGGCGTTTTCGTCGAACCCTCCCGCAGCGATGGGGCGTTTTCGTCGAGCCCTCCCGCACTTTTGCCCAAAGTAATGCGGCGGGAGGTCACCTTCCCCGTGAAAAGTGACCTCCCGCCGTCGTACTTTGGGTACCTGCGTCACCTTATTAAGGAGCACTCCCATGGACGCCACCCCCGAAACCTTGGATGCAGCAATCACTATCCCGGGGGAAACACAGTCCCGCGTGGCCCTGAGTGCAACGGCTGTGGAATTGCTACAAAAATTGTGGGCCAGCCACGGCCCGTTGATGTTCCATCAGTCCGGGGGCTGCTGCGACGGCTCCTCCCCCATGTGCTATCCAGCGGGCGAATTCATCACGGCCGAGGCTGACATCCTGCTCGGACTCTTTGACCTGCCAGACTGCGGACCCTTGGAATTTTGGATGTCCCGCGAACAGTTCAACTACTGGTCCCACACGCATCTGACAGTGGATGTGGTGGCTGGACGCGGCAGCGGCTTCTCCGTCGAGGCGCCGGAAGGCAAACGCTTCCTGATACGTTCGCGCTTAGTGGACGGCTTCGTGCCGGCTGGGCGTTGAGAGCGAATCCTCCCGCGCCCTGACGTTTAGGCTAGATCCATGACCCAAACACTGATTCTGGCCTCCGCCTCCCCTTCGCGCGCCAAACTCCTCACCGATGCCGGCATTACCCACCGCGTGCTTGTTTCCGATGTTGACGAGGATGCGGCCACCGCAGCCGCCGGTCCGCTCTCCCCCGCCGAAACTGCCTTGCTCCTGGCCCGCACCAAGGCCGAATCCGTGGCCGCCTCTGCCCCCGGCGCCCTTGTCATCGGCTGCGACTCCGTCTTCGAGCTCGACGGCACCCCCTACGGCAAGCCCTGGGAGCGCGAGGTTGCGCGGGAGCGCTGGCAGTTGATGCGCGGGCGAACGGGTGTGCTCCATACTGGCCACTGGCTCATTTCCACGCACGACGCCGGATCCCTCGCTGGGTATGGAGAGGTCACTAGCGCCGCGGTCACCTTTGAGGACATCACGGACGCCGAGATTGACGCCTACGTTGCCACAGGCGAACCCTTGCAGGTTGCTGGCGCGTTCACTATAGACGGATTGGCGGGCGCCTTCATCACCGGCGTCGAAGGCGACCCGCATACAGTGGTTGGGCTGTCGATTTCCACCCTCCGCCGGCTATTGGGCAAGCACGGCGTCGCGATCACAGACTTCTGGGCCTGATTCTTCGCTTATGCGCTGGACCCATTCGGAGTTCGGCGCATAGTGGAACTTCCCTTCCCTTATGCGGTGGACCGGAGACGGGTTCGGCGCAAAAGTGCTCATGCACCACACCCGTCTCCAGTTCGGCGCATAAGATAACGAATTACTAGAAACTACTTGACGCAATGGAAAGTAGTTTCATATAGTTGAGCCATTAGCAAGCAATGCTCAACCGAAAGGCCCGACATGAGCCAGAACAGCCCCACACCCTCCGCAGAGGAAGCCCGCGAGATGCTCGCTCGGGCAGAAGGCATCGGCACCTCGGCCACCAGCGCAGCCAGTTGGCCCGCGGCCATGGTCTTCAATTCCTTGGCAATCCTTGGCTCCATGCTCATGATTGGCTTTCACATCGTCGCTCACACCGGGTACGGAGCCGCGCTACTTGCCGTCACAGTCGGTATCTGGGCCGCCATCAATGCCACCATCTGGCCACTGATGCAGCGCACCACCAAAACTGGCTTCACCAAACGATTCCTCACATCACTTTTTGCCTACATGGGCCTCTACGCCGTTGCCTTGCTTGTTGGCGCCTTCGCATTCCCCAACGGCAGCCTTGCCTACTACATAACGGCAGCTGTAGTTCTGGCCGTAGTCGGTTTGGCTGCAGCATTCAGGGAGTTGCGAGCATGAGCCCCGAAGCAGCACACCAGGATCCACCCGCCAAGCAAAACCAGCAAGAGCAGCAAGAGCAGCAAGACAACCAGGTAGCTGAAGCGCCGCAACACCCCCGGCACGAACTCAGCGAAGTCCTGCACCAGCCTGTCAGGTTCTCCATCGCTGCGGCGCTGTCTAAAACGGAGACCATGGATTTCAAGGACCTACGCAACACCATCCAGGTGAGTGATTCGGTGCTCAGCAAGCAGCTTTCGCACTTGGAGAAGGCCGGCTACGTGACGATTAAGAAGGGCTTCGTGGGCAAGTTCCCCCGCACTTCGGTAAGCCTCAGTGCGGATGGGCAACAGGCCTGGGAACATCACATCGCCACGTTGCGCCTCATCGCAGGGGGCTAACTAACGCCAATTTTGTAGGAACTCCACAAAAGATCGGGATCGTACACGCATAAACGCCATGATGTGTGAGGAAAATCCACATATCCACGCTAGGCTCTCTTGAGAATAGAAGGAGTCCGTCAGTGAGCATTTCACCATCTGTCCCGGCGCACAAGCTGAGCAAAGTACTGATCGCCAACCGCGGCGAAATTGCCGTCCGGATTATCCGGGCAGCCCGCGACGAAGGCATCGCCTCCGTTGCCGTTTACGCCGAGCCAGACCGTGAAGCGCTGCACGTGCGCATGGCTGATGAAGCATTCGCACTGGGTGGCTCAACGGCTGCCGACTCCTACTTGGTCATGGAGAAGATCCTGGACGCCGCCAAGGCTTCGGGTGCCGATTCCATCCACCCCGGCTACGGATTCCTGTCCGAAAACGCTGATTTCGCGCAGAAAGTCATCGACGCCGGTCTGCTCTGGATTGGCCCCTCCCCCGCATCTATTGCGGCTCTGGGCGACAAAGTTCAGGCTCGCCACATCGCTGAAAAGGTGGGCGCACCGCTGGTTCCTGGCACCAAGAACCCGGTGGAGTCCACCCAGGAAGTGCTCGACTTCGCCGATGAATTCGGTCTGCCCCTGGCCATCAAGGCCGCTTACGGTGGTGGCGGCCGTGGAATCAAGGTTGTCCGCACCCGTGAAGAAATCCCTGAACTGTACGAGTCTGCAGTCCGTGAAGCCGTCGCAGCCTTTGGTCGCGGCGAGTGCTTCGTAGAGCGCTTCCTTGACGCGCCACGCCACGTGGAAACCCAGTGTCTGGCCGACGCCGCAGGCAATGTTGTGGTGGTCTCCACCAGGGACTGCTCACTCCAGCGTCGCAACCAGAAGCTGGTTGAAGAGGCTCCAGCCCCGTTCCTGACTGACGCTCAGAACGCCCAGCTGTACGCGGCGTCCAAGGCCATCTTAACCGAAGCCAAGTACCAAGGCGCCGGCACCTGCGAATTCCTCGTCGGCACCGACGGCACCATCTCCTTCCTCGAGGTCAACACCCGTCTGCAGGTTGAGCACCCCGTTTCTGAAGAAGTCACCGGCCTTGACATGGTTCGCGAGCAGTTCCGGATCGCTCGCGGCGAGGATCTCGGGTACAGCGATCCCGAAGTCCGTGGACACTCGCTGGAATTCCGTATCAACGGTGAGGACGCCGGCCGCGGCTTCATGCCCGCCCCCGGCACCGTCTCCACCCTGACCCTACCCACCGGCCCCGGCGTCCGTGTCGATTCCGGGATCACGGCCGGAGAGGTCATCGGCGGCAACTTTGATTCCATGCTGGCCAAGCTCATCGTCACCGGCGCCACTCGCGAGCAGGCCATCCAGCGCGCCAACCGCGCCCTGGCCGAGATGGACATCGGCGGCATGCCCACCGTGCTCCCCTTCCACCGCGCAGTAGTGGCCGATCCCGCCTTCGCACCGACCGACGGCAAGCCGTTCACCATCCACACGCGCTGGATCGAGACGGAGTTCAACAACACCATCCCGGCCTTCGACCTAGCCTCGGCTGCAGGTGTCGCGGACGACGCCGGCACGCGCCAGAGCGTTACCGTCGAGGTGGGCGGCAAACGGCTTGAGGTGACGCTTCCGTCGTCGTTCGCTGTCAGCAACGGTTCCGGCGCGGCGACCAAGAAGGTCAAGAAGGCCGGGCGTAACCGCAACGCAGGTCCGGCAGCCGCCAACGGCAACGCGCTGACCTCTCCCATGCAGGGCACCATTGTGAAGGTTGCCGTCGTCGATGGTGACGTGGTGACTGAGGGTGATCTGATAGTGGTCCTGGAGGCCATGAAGATGGAACAGCCGCTCACCGCGCACCGCTCAGGTACCGTCACCGGCCTGAATGCAGCCGCCGGGGACACTGTTTCTGCCGGTGCCGTACTGGCCACCATCGAGGACTAAGCTTCCAAAAAAGGGCCCACAGCTCCGAGGGATCCGAAGCGGACCTCAGGGGAACCCTCATCAGCGTCACTGATGAGGGTTCCCCCGTCATATTCGTCCCCGTGGAGTCGACGCATCAAATCTGACTTTGTACGTACCTGTTTTCCGCTGTTTACGAGGACGTGCAGAATATAGAATTCGGTGCGGGTCAACTCAAGTTCCGTTCCATCCACTGCCGCGAGTGCGCCACCTTGCCCATTGCGGTGACTGGATTGCGATCGGGTCCAAATTCAAGATCGGCTGCCAGCACCGGGGCTGTTTCTATTGGCGCAAGCAACGGTTCTTCCCTGGGGAACAGTGAGCGGTGCAGCATGGCTGATCTGCTCACCTCCTCCGCCATCACGGTAAAGCGCTCCCCCAGCGATGTGGCCCAGTTACAGGATGGGACAGTCTTGTCTCTGCGACTCCGGCAGCAGCAGCCAATGACGTTGCGGTGAACTATCAGTGCCAGGAACCTCTTGTGGCTATGGTCGACGGCGTTCGGATCAGCCAGGTGCTGGACAATCTGATCTCCAAGGCCATCATTGCTTCTCACGGCGGTGTCCTGTCCGTAAAAAGTAAGCTGGGTGTAGGCACCACCAGGAGCATTGTCATTCCGGCCCGTGTCCTCAACGCTGAACTCCGAGTTTCTGAGGCTACCAAACAGTGAGATCGTAAGGCCCATATTGGACAGTCTTATAAACGGGGTCCCCTGCTTGCGTTCCATTCATCGGCAGGATTCGTAAAGAGTACTTCCCAAAAAAGGCGGCATCTGCAACGTTGGTCCCGGCCTGATTCCACGGCCGCGGAGGGAAGGCCAGTGTAGTCCCCAACGTCGAGGTAGTGAACTCAACTCCGTACTTTGGACCCGCATTAGCAAGCACAATCGTGACCACGTAGCTGGTGGCCGTACCCGGTGTCCAGCTGACCTTCAACAAATTGTCGTTCGGTCGCACAGCCATGGGCTCAGTACTCACCAACAATGCACCCAATGGTGGTTGACCATCTGTGGCCCCATAGTCGCAACCGGAGTTGTCCTTGCCGAAGTGACGCAGTGTTCGATAACTCGGGTCCCCTGCAACCCCAGTACTGGTGTTCAGCGGCTGGATGCGTAAAAGATAATTTCCGTAGGCAGCGCTCTTGTTGTCAAGGGAAAAGCCGACAGTTTTTTGGCTAACGATCTGTGTTTGCTGGAAGAGTGCACTGGAGGTCTGAGACTTAAGCGAGACCACGTAGCTGATACCCGAGGCTTGGCTGCCATTCCATCCAATGGTGAAATTTCCCGAATTTCCACTGCTGCTGCAAGTGATGGTGGCCGGGTCAATTGTTGAAGGTAATGACCTAATGACGGGATTTGCCACAATATTCGCCGTGTCGGCTGAGTTCGCTGTGGGTGTCGGCGTAGGCACCAGAGTTGGACTAGGCGTGGGAGTCGACTCAGGAGTTGGGACCACGGTTGGACTGGGTGTGGGTGCTGCGCCCGCCGTGATCTCAATGGTTGTTGTGGCGCTTTGGTTCCAGTTGGCAATGGCAATACCCCCGGAGCCGAGAAGAACCGTCACGACGAAGGCAACTGCGGCTGTTTTAAAGCCCGGCAGCTTGCGCAAGTCTCGCCGTGGCACCACTGGGCTCGCCTTGTGGTCAGGTTCCCCGGATTCATGGGTGGTCATTGTGTCCTTCGTTGACTTTTTGACGTCTTGGCGAGATCCCCACATACGCGCTGGCGCTGAGGAGTACGATCCACGGCCAAGCACTGCGAGCAGTGGCTACAACGTTACTTTGTGGCATGGCATCTTCTGGTCCACGTAGCCCTGAGTTTAATTGTTCTTCTGGCCACGTGGGACTGCAGTCAAAGAAACTTCTGAGTTCGTTTCGGTAGCCCTGGTGACGGTGCCCCGGCCCATGGATACTCCAGCGGACTGGGCAGTCTTTGCGGGTGCGCAAGGGGAACCAGGTGCACCTCCGCGGCTGACCCACCCGCAGCGAGTCTTCGGCTCAGAACCATCTGCGGCCAATGCTGGTGGGGACAGAATCCAAGCCAGTCTCGCCACGCCGGTTGCTGACGCAGTGCTCAACCACAGCAGACCTTGGGCGGAGGGTGCGAGGAGCTTGCCCGTCAGAGACTGTGCCTGGCGTTGCGCCCAGACCGCTTCTTATCGAGCGCCCCCCTGAGGATACTCACTGCACCAAAGCCGATGAAACCCACTGCAATGACTGGGAGAATAACGTCCCGGTCTTGGCCTACGGCATTGGCGATGACGCCAACATACGGGACTGCGTAGAACAATTTCCCCTTGACTTGCACTTCTTGCACCGGAGTTGAATCCGCGAGGGAATTGTTATCTCCCTTGGTAGTCAGGACGCGTGCACCTGACTGGGCGGCTCCAATGGAGATGATTCGGTGTGAGATAACCCCGGGCTTCCCGGACTCGATCTGGTAGGTGATGATATCTCCGACGCGCAACTCAGCAAACGCGATGGGCTTGACCACCATAAAGGTGCCTGGAGCATATTTCGGCGCCATGGAACTCGTCAGCACTGTGTACGTCTGCGCGCCGGTGACGATGGGAACAACCACCATCACCAAGGCAACAAGAGCCACCAGGAGCAACAACATATAGGTCACAGATCGGCCGATGAAGCGCAGAATCCCGCCTATGTTTTGCGCAACGGCGGCTTCATCGTGGCTCGTCCCAAAAGAGAGAGCTGCTGGGTTGATGACAGACATGGTGTTCCCTCTTAGAGTTGGTTGACGACGATCGGGACAGATATTTTGGCACTCTGCCCGCTGAGGCTGGCCGGCATAGTTGCGGCAAGTGTGAGCTGGAAACAAAACACGCCAGTACCGTTCTTGGCGATGTCTGCCGTTGCAGTTCCGGAGGTTGGCGCGCCAGCATAAGTTACTGATTGGTTGCACTGGGACAGTGAGCTTGCAGCCACCGTCTTGATGGCCATATAAGGGGCCAGAGAAGACCCCGTGTTGTTACCAACAATCGGCGCACCGGTGCTGGCCCTAACAGTGAAGACTCCGCCCGCATCAGTGACGTTGCCGACACGGACCCCGGCGTAGGTACTTTGTCCCGGGATGAGCACGCCTGCGGAGGTGTTACTCAGTGAGAGCGTCGCTGCGGTCCCATTGGCCAGAGTCATATCGGTGACCCGGTTGGTGTCGGTGTCAGTCAAACTAATCCGGAAATCGGCGGCCGTGACGGTTCCGGCGCTGGAACTGACGGCCTTGTTCCAGAGTGCATAGCTTCCTTGGACGGTGAGCATGGCCAGCAGTATCGCAACAAGCACAAGACCAGCTGCTTTCAATGCGTACATGCTCTTCATGGTTGCTTCCGTCAGGAGGGGTAGTGGTGTGCCGTTTGCATCCCGGCACACCACCGGGGTCTACGGACTGGGGTTACTTGTTGTTGGTATCCACAGGGGCTTGCTGTACCAGCGAGTAACCAATGCCACTGAGGTCAACTGACGCTGAAGCAGCATCGCGGCCCGTGGTTGATTTGTTGAACGTAAAGGTGGTGGAGGCCGTCACAACTCCGCTATCTGCTGGATGCAGATCAGCCGTCGCAGCAACAACCTTGCTGTCACTCTTGGTCAGCGTGGTGGCCGATACCGTTGCGTTGGTACCGAAACCGTCTGCAGCGGAGGCTCCCGTTACGGCCAGATGAGCAACCATCAAATCACCAGCAAGAGTGAGGTTCAGCGGCTGCGAATAGCTCAAGGTGTCTCCGGGAACTACCTTGTAATTGGCAACGTTGACCACGGTGCCAGAGGCGTTGGTCCACACCCCTGCGCTGGCAGGAACCAAGTTCAAATCGCCGGCAACAACTTTTCCCATGGAAGCACTCTGTGCCTGATTCCAGGTGGCCAGTGTTCCGCCGCCGCCTACCAGCAGGACGATGCCAACACCGGTTGTGATTACGCCTTTAGCCATCTTGTTCATTGCGAGACCCCTTGTTCAAGTTCTTTTCAGCAAGTGATCCTGCCGATGAGAACAACAATGCCGTCACCCGCTCAAGAAAGGGCCCTAAAAACCGGGAAGATTCCGACAAGAAAAGCTCAAGATTCAAAGGCCAACCCTGACTCTCAAGGAATGCTCAAGATCTGCCATTGAGACATCGTTTTCCTACCCAAACGGCTAGCTCAAATCGTGAAGAGTGTCCGGTAACTTAAGCTTCACTCAAGTCGCTGCTACTGAGGCAAAAACTGGCCATGCCAGACTCTTTGCCGGTTATGGTTAGGACTGACAGCAGGTAACCCGCCGCACGATTGAACGGTCCGGAGGTACAGGGAGCAGATGGTCAATGCCACGGCGCCGCTAGTCTGCATCGAGACTCTCCTGGAATTGGAAGAATCCTTAGGTGGCGAAAGGCATCTAACTCGAAGCTTTGTGAGCCAGTATATAGAAATGTGGCCCCAGCGTTTTGACCGCATTTATACCGCCATTGTTTCCGGCAACAATGCGGACGCACTGGATTCAGCTCTGAGTCTGCGAAGTTCGGCCTTGATGGTGGGCGCAGCCCAGCTCGGCGAACTAACCAATGATCTCATTCAGCTTTTAGACTGCCGTAGCCATCCGGAAGCGACAAGGAAAATGGCCTCGCTGCTGTCGTGCGGAAATCAAACCGTTGGGCACTTGCGAACTTTGTGCCTCTGTTTAGACAAGCCATAAAAAGTACGACGTCGGGAGGTGCCCTTTCACTAAAAGGTCACCTCCCGACGTCGTACTTCAGCGGTTAAAGCTAGAGTTCGTGCGGCATTTCCTCGGGGCCGGGAAGCTCGTCTTCGTCTTCCGGGTGACGCGCGAGGTTCCACATGGACAGGGCCAAACCGCCCCACACAGTCAACATGGCAATGATCATCATGGTGATGGCTACCGGGGTCATGACTTCAACTCCTTGATGTTGTTGTCCACGTCGCCCTCAAGTTCCGCGGCGGCATTGAACGCTTCATATTCGGGATCCTTGAGCTTGGATTTCTCGCTCCAAGGGATCAGCGAGAGCAGCACGGCGCCCACAATCAGCGCACCAGCCATACCCCAGCCGAAGACACCGTTGAACCAGGCTGGGTAGCCTGAGTACTGTTCGGAGCTCTTGGTCTGGATCTCATTGATGAGCATGTAGCCCAGGGCCACCGGCACGATGCCACCGACAACAATGCGCCAGCCAGTACCCATCTTGATGGTGGAGGTCCGGTTCAGGTGCTGCTGGAGTCGCGGGAGGCTGCTGAGCCCGGCAGAGATCACGATGACGGCGACAAGTGCACAGGCCAGAATGCCGAACTGGTTCACGAACGCGTCAGAGGTATCCAGCAAGTGGATACCGGTGGTGGTCGGGAACAGGACCAGTGAGATCACAGCTATCGGGATGGTGACAATCAAGGTGGCACTCTTACGGCTCCACCCAAGTTTGTCTTGGAAGGCCGCAACGATGACTTCGAGAATGGATATCAGCGAGGTCAATCCGGCAAAGACTAGAGATCCAAAGAACATGACGCCCAGCACCGCCCCAAAAGGTGCTTCGGAAACGATAGTTGGGAAGGCCACGAAAGCCAGCCCGATGCCACCGGAGGCCACCTCATCCACGGGTTTTCCGGAGGTCACTGACATGAAGCCCAGAGCTGCGAAAACGCCAATACCGGCGAGGATCTCGAATCCGGAGTTGGCGAACGCTACAACCATGCCCGAACCGGTCAAGTCGGTCTTGCGCTTGAGGTAGGAAGAGTAAGTGACCATGATGCCAAAGGCCACCGAAAGGGAGAAGAAGATGTGGCCAAAGGCAGCTGCCCAGACGCTCGGGTTCTGCAGGGCAGACCATTCCGGGGTGAAGAAGGCGTTCAAGCCCACCATGGCCCCGTCAAGGAACAGTGACTGCACCACAAGGATCACGAACATGATCACCAACAGCGGCAAGAACACGGCGTTGGCGCGTGAGATGCCCTTGTTAACGCCGGCCACCATGATCACAATGGCCACAACCCAGACTGCCAGCATGGGGAAGAAGACATTGGAGACGAATTCAAAGGACAAGCCGGCCTGATCGGCTGACTGCAGGTAGTCTCCGAAGAAGAAGCCTTCGGCGTCGTCGCCCCAGGCTTTCGTGACCGAGAACCACGTATACATGGCCGCCCAGGCAATGATCGCGGCGTAGTAGATGGCAATGACGAAGCAGATCAATACCTGCCACCAACCGATGGGCTCCGCCGCACGGTGCAAGCGGCGGTAGGACAGGGGTGCCGAGCCGCGGAAGCGGTGGCCAATCGAGTAGTCAAGGAACAATAGCGGGATACCGGCGCACAGCAGTGCAACCAGATAGGGAATCAGGAAAGCGCCGCCACCATTTTCATAGGCGACATAAGGGAATCGCCAGATGTTGCCCAGTCCAACGGCGGATCCGATGGCTGAGAGGATGAAGAGTTTTCGCGAGGAGAATGTCTCTCGAGGGGCTGGAGCGGCTTTTCCGCCCCCGCCTGCGGGTGAGGTAGTCATGAAGCAACGTTAACGTATGGCGAATCGCATCAGCTGATTTACTGTACTCTTCGGACATTGTTATGGGTTTAAGACATTTGCCGATGGAGCTGGCGACCCAAAAATGGCCTCGATGGTCTCAACCGCTGCAGCGGTTGAGACCATCGAGGCCTTTAGTTGGGTGTGGGTGCTGGGCCCACGCTTGCCAGGTTCCTAGAAATCGCGTCAGCGATTTATAGGCCGGCAAGTGGGGACTAGCTGACGTTGGAGGTGTAGTCCAGGTCGCGAGTTTCCTTCATGATGAAGAGGGCGATCAGCGTCAGCACTGCCATCGAGGACAGGTAGATACCCACCAGAACGGGGCTTCCGTCGGCTGTCTGCCAGAGAGCCACGGCAATGAACGGAGCCACGGCAGCACCAAGGATGCTGGACATGTTGTAGCTGATGGCTGAGCCGGTGTACCGCACGTTAGTGGGGAACAATTCCGGCAGCAGTGCCCCCATGGGACCAAAGGTCAGGCCCATCAGCGAGAAGCCCACAATGAGCAGCGTCATGACACCTGCGGTGCCCGCACCGAACAGCGGTACGAACGTGAATCCGAAGACCAGGATCCCGGCAGTGATCCACAGCAGGGACTTGCGGCGGCCATACTTCTCCGCCAAAGGTCCGGAGACCAGCGTGAAGATACCGAAGAACACCACACCGATGATGAGCATGACCAGGAATTCGTTGCGCGTGTAGCCCAGTCCGGCGACCCAGTTGGCAACGGCGTCGGCACTCATCGGCTTACCCGCAGCCTCGGCCTTGGCCTTGGCTGCTTCGATGGTGGCCGGGGTGGTGCCGTAGGACAGTGTGAAGGTAGTCATCAGGTAGAAGAGCACATAGGTGGCCAGCATGACGAACGTACCCAGGATCAGGGGGCGCCAGCTGGTCTTGAAGACGCGGCCCACGGGGAGCTTGGACACTTCACCCTGGTCGATAACCTTCTGGAACGCGGGGGTTTCAACCAGCTTCAGCCGGACGTACAGGCCAATGATGACCATGACGGCACTGAGGAGGAACGGAATGCGCCAGCCCCACGCTTGGAACTGCTCCGTGCTCATGCCGAGGCTGAGCCACAGGAAGATGCCGTTGGCGAGGATAAAGCCGATGGGTGCACCCAGCTGCGGGAAGGTTCCCCAGATAGCGCGCTTGCCTTCCGGAGCGTTCTCGGTGGCCAGCAGTGCTGCACCACTCCATTCGCCACCGAGGGCAAGACCCTGCATAAACCGCATGACCACCAGCAGTGCCGGCGCCCAGAACGTCCAACCGGGCACGAGCGCCGTCGGAAGGCAGCCGATCAGGAAGGTGGCAACACCCATGGTCAGCAGGGACGCCACGAGCGTTCCCTTGCGGCCCACTTTGTCGCCGAAGTGGCCAAACACAATGGAACCCAACGGGCGGGCAACGAACGCCACACCGAAAATGGCGAACGAACTCAGTAGCGCCGTTGCAGCATCCGCGTTGGGGAAGAACAGTGCGGGGAAAACCAGCACTGCAGCCGTTGCGTAAACGTAGAAATCGTAAAACTCGATGGTGGTTCCGATAAGGCTGGCCACAATGACCCTGCCGCGGCTGTTGACCGGAGCAGTCTCCGCGGCCGCCGTGATTTTGGAAGAGCTCATGGCTCGGCTTTCTCTCAGGTGTCTTGCCACTCACAGCTCAAACAGGCCTTGCGGGCGTATCCCACGCACTCAAAGGCAAGTCAACAACCATGGTGGCAAAACGACAATATTTCACTCTGCGACTTCAAAGGATACTCCCAGTGTCCACCTGTTGGACAATCACACCATCATGTGGACCATCCGAAGTAGTGCAGCAGTGGCTCACAATTCTACCTAACCGTGCCCCTGAGCTGCTGTTAGGTAAACGTCACAACGATTTCACACCCCGTGACCGGCCCGGAAACTCCACTTCTCTAACGTAGGACTCACAAGCATTGAAGACACTGCATTCGCCACAAGAGTGCACAGTCACCACAGCGACCGGGAGGTTTGTCATGACTGCTGAACAGATGAGTACCAGCACGAGCAAGACCACAGCAACGGACACCGGAGTAGCACTGAGTAGTTCCCGCGGCCGGTGGCTGCACCACTGGAACGCCGAGGATACTGGGCAATGGAACAGTGTGGGGCGTGCAATTGCCAAACGAAACCTCGCCTGGTCCATTGCGTGCGAATTCCTCGGCTTTGTGGTGTGGCAACTATGGTCCATCGTGGTGGTTTTCCTGCCATCGGCTGGCTTCACCTTCAGTTCCGGGGAACTCTTCTGGCTCATTTCCATCCCCTCCCTCGTGGGAGCCACGCTTCGCATTCCCTACACCTTCATAGTGGCCAAATTCGGCGGGCGTAACTGGACCATCGTCTCCGCCCTCCTGCTGCTGATCCCCACGCTGGGTATGGCGTGGTGCCTGGGTAACCCGGAGACCCCGTTCGGCACCATGCTCGTTGTGGCCGCTCTCGCCGGCCTGGGTGGCGGCAACTTCGCCTCCTCGATGGCCAACATCACTTACTTCTACCCCGCCCGCGAAAAGGGTTGGGCGCTGGGACTGAACGCAGCCGGCGGAAACTTAGGTGCCGCCGTCGCACAGTTCATGGTGCCTGTGGCAGTGACCTTGCTGGCCGCTGGCACACTAGGGCTCCCGCTGGCCGGACTCATGTGGGTCCCACTGATCCTGATCGCCGCGTGGGGCGCCTGGAAGTACATGGACAACCTCTCCAGCGCCAAGTCCGATATTGCCGGCTCCCTCGCATCCCTCCGCGAACCGCACCTCTGGATTTTGGCGCTGCTCTACATTGGCACCTTCGGTTCCTTCATCGGCTTCTCGGCCGTTTTCCCGAAGCTGATCATGGACTCCTTCGGCCCCGGCGTGGGACTGAAACTGGGCCCCGCCATCATCTCACTGGCGTTCCTGGGTGCCCTGATCGGCTCACTCGCCCGGCCCTACGGCGGCAAGCTGGCCGACCGTTGGGGTGGCGCCCGCGTCACCGTCGCCTGCTTCGGCGTGCTGGCCCTGGCCGCCATGATCCAGGTCCTCACCCTCCCGCTGGGCAGCTTCCCGCTCTTCCTCATCCTCTTCCTGGTGCTCTTCGCCGCAGCCGGTGCCGGTAATGGCTCCACCTACCGCATGATTCCCATGGTGTTTGCCCTCCGTGCCAAGGCCTCAACAGATGCTTCCGGCGCCGGCCACATGAGCGCCACCCGCAAGGGTTCGGCCGCCCTGGGCATCATCTCGGCGATTGGCGCCTATGGCGGATTCGTGGTCCCGCAGGTCCTGAACGCATCCCGCCAGTCCACCGGTGGCTACGAAGGCGCCTTCATCGGATTCGTCGCCGCTTACCTGGTGCTTATGGCGCTGACCTGGGCCGTGTATCTGCGCCGTTCATCGGCCGCCTCGTTGGGCAACGTGTAATGACTGCCGCACCCAAAGTGCCGCTCACGACGCCGGATGCGCACCTTCACGCCCCCTCGATCAGTCCCGCTCTGGGACAGACCAGCACGACGCCGGATGCGCACCTTCGCGCCCCGTCGATCAGTCCCGCCGGGGCTGGAGTCGGGACGGACACCCACTGTCCTTACTGTGCTTTGCAATGTGCCATGACAGTGACGGAGGGAGCCCCCGAGCCCACCATTGCCGGCCGCGATTTCCCCACCAATCGTGGCGGGCTGTGCCGTAAGGGCTGGACCTCGGCGTCACTGCTGGGCCATGCAAGCCGAGTCACCACTCCCCTGCTCCGCGGAGCCGACGGCCAGCACCGCCCCATCGACTGGGAGGAGGCTCTTGATCTGATTGCCGAAAACGTGCTGCGCACTCGAGCCGCTCACGGCGCAGATGCCGTAGGAGTTTTTGGCGGCGGCGGACTGACCAATGAGAAGGCTTACCAGTTGGGCAAGTTTGCCCGCCTGGCCCTGGGCACCTCCCGCATCGATTACAACGGCCGCTTTTGCATGTCTTCGGCAGCGGCCGCCGGCAACCGGGCGTTCGGCCTTGACCGCGGCTTACCATTCCCTCTCGCAGACCTTGATCACGCCCACACCGTTCTGCTGCTCGGCTCCAACGTTGCTGAGACCATGCCTCCGTTCGTCCAGCACCTGGCGGGGACCCGGGCAGCTGGCGGGCTCATCGTGGTGGATCCGAGGCGCACCGCCACGGCAGATTTCACGGCCGACGGCGCCGGCCTGCACCTGGCGCCCGTTCCCGCCACGGATCTGGTGCTACTACTGGGCCTGTGCCACATCGTCATTCAGGACGGGCTAGCTAACAAAGACTTCATCACCAACCGCACCCGCGGCTACGATTCACTGGCCCGCAGCGTGGCCCCCTGGTGGCCCGAACGCGTGCAATCGGTCACGGGCGTGCCTGTGCAACAGCTGCGCGAAACCGCCCGGCTCTTAGCGGCTGGCGCCCAGCGCGGCGGCAGTTACATCCTCACTGGGCGTGGCGTGGAACAGCATGTGGACGGCACCGACACGGCCACGGCCGCCATTAACTTGGCCCTGTTGTTGGGACTCCCCGGCTCGTCCACCAGCGGCTACGGCACCTTGACCGGCCAGGGCAACGGTCAAGGCGGGCGCGAACATGGCCAGAAGGCCGATCAGCTCCCCGGCTACCGCAAAATCACCGATCCCGCCGCCCGCGCCCACGTTGCCAAGGTGTGGGGTGTGGAACCTGAGGACATCCCCGGTCCCGGCGTGCCCGCCGTCGAACTTCTTGCCTCACTGGGGAAGCCCGACGGCGTACGCACCTTCTTCATTCACGGCGCCAATGTAGCGGTGTCCGCGCCCAACGCCAGTGAGGTGCTCGCGGGTCTGCGCCAGCTGGACTTCCTGGTGGTGGCCGATTTCTTCATGTCGGAGACCGCGCGGGAGGCCCATCTGGTGCTGCCGGTCCTGCAGTGGGCTGAGGAGGAAGGCACCATGACGAATCTGGAGGGCCGGGTGCTGCGCCGCCGGGCCGCCGTAACGCCTCCTGCGGGAGCGCGCTCGGAGCTGTGGATCATGTCGGAGCTGGCGCGCCGGCTCGATGCACCGTCGAGCTTCAGTGCGGATCCGCAGACGGTCTTCACCGAATTGCGTGCCGCCTCCGCTGGTGGGCTGGCCGATTATTCAGGCATTGACTACGCCATGTTGGATGCCGGCGCGCAGGCTTACTGGCCCTACCCCGCCGGCAGTGCGGGCACGCCGCGGCTCTTCCTCGAGGGTTTTGCCCATGCGGACGGCCGTGCCGTGCTAACGCCGGTGACGCCGTCGAGCAGGAGTGCCCGGGACACGCTGTTCACCGGAGCAACGCTGGCCCCGGTCACCGGCCGGTTGTTGGAGCACTACCAATCCGGTGCCCAGACGCGGCGGGTGCAGGCCTTGGCCGATGCCGCTCCGCGGGCTGAGCTGCTCATCCATCCGCTGGCTGCGCAGTCGCGGGGAATTCTCGACGGCGCACGTGTCACCATCGCGAACGGGCGCGGAACGGTGCGGTGCACAGCCACATTCAGCAGGGCCATTCGCAGCGATACGGTGTTTCTCCCCTTCCATTTTCCCGCAGAGGAGAACGCCAACTTGCTCACCAGCGCGGCGGTGGACCCCCTCTCCGGGATGCCGGAATTCAAGGCCAGCTCGGTCACCGTGACGGCAGATGCGCCCGCGGATGCGGTATCGGAGCAAGCCGGATCACTTGACACAGCATTGGAGGCGGTCGCATGAGCTTGGCACCCCAGCACGTAGTGATCATAGGATACGGACCCGTGGCGGCCCGCCTGGCCGAGGAATTGCTACCCAGCGTCCGTCGCGGCGAGATGGCCCTGACCATTATTGGTGAGGAACCCACGGCAGCCTACAACCGTGTGCTGGTCGCCGATCTGGGCGTGGGCAGGACCACCGAGGAGGCCATTTCCGTCTCAGATGCAGCAGAGCTGAGAGCTGCCGGAATGAACGTTCTCATGGGGGTCCTGGTCCGGCGCGTGGATCGTGCCCGCCGCGGAGTCCTGCTCTCCGACGGTGCATGGATCGGCTACGACAAGCTGGTCTTCGCCACGGGTGCACGGCCTGTAATTCCCACCTTGCACGGGCTCAACCCGGACCCCACAGCACGGGTCCCGCTCCCCCATGGCGTGAGCGCCCTGCGCGATCTGGCCGATGCCGCGGTGCTGCGCAACGCCGTCGTTCGTCACGAGCGCGTGGTGGTGCTGGGCGGCGGAATTCTTGGTTTGGAAGCCGCGCTGGCTGCTCGCGACGAGGGTGCCCACGTGACGGTGGTCCATCACGGGGCGCACACGCTGGGCCGCAGCATTGACGCCGGCGCAGGTCACACCGTGGCGGCTGCACTGCGGGCTAGGGGAATTGCCGTGGTCTCGCAGGCGCGTGCTGTCGGGGTGGAATTGCGTGCCGGAGCCGACGGCGTTCCCACCTTCTCCGGGTTGCTTCAGGATGCGGGGGCAATGGTGGCCGGGGAGCTACTCTTGCTCTCCTGTGGCGTGCGGCCGCGCATTGAGGTGGCTGCTGGAGCCGGGCTGGCCACGGACCGGGGAATTTTGGTGGACCACCAGCTCATGGCCCATCACGATCCCAACATCTTTGCCATGGGCGATTGCGCAGAGGTGCGGTGCTTGGACGCATCGTGCGCAGAGTGCGCTGACAGCTCGGGGCCACTGGGCTTGATTGGTCCGGGTTGGCGGCAGGCGGAATGGCTCGCCGCTTTCCTGATCGGCTCCGCCGCGGCCGCAGCTCCGCGCCCTGGAGTTCCGCTTCCTACCGAGCGTGCCGCGGTCATCATGCTCAAGGCTCGCGGAGTTGATGTGGCAGCGGCTGGTGATGTTGCGGCCGGCCCGTTTGACGATATTCCCGGCTTGGCCGTCAGTCAGTGGGCTGACCCCGAGCACGGGAAATACGTGAAAATGAGTACCCGTGGCGGTGTGCTGTCAGGTTTTGTGAGTGTCGGCATGCCCCGGGCGGGCGCGGAACTGACGTTGTTGTTTGAACGCGGCGCGGAGCTTCCGGCGGACCGTTCGGCACTGTTGCGTTTGGATGGCTCGGACGGGGACAGCAGTGCTGTAGCGGTGCCCGACCCTGCAAGGACGGTGTGCCGCTGTGCCGGCGTCACAGAAGAGAGCATTACGGCCGCGGTGGCGGGCGGCTGCTCCACAGTGCCGGAGCTTTCGGCCACCACTCGCGCCGGAACCGGCTGCGGCGGCTGCCACGGAGAGCTGAAATCCCTCATCGAGGCCCATTTCGTCCCGGCTGCGGCCTGAATCAACCCCATCCGCCCCCTGCGCTCCATCGAGTCAGACGGAGCCCCGCAGAAAACAGAATCGACCCGTGAGTTATGGTCGCTTAGAACGTTCTAAGCGACCATAACTCACGGGTCGATCAGCGCAACGGGTCGATTCGCGCCGCGGGATGAACTACATGTGGACGTGCAGGCGGCGCGCAGCCTCTGAGATGGAGCCTGACATGGACGGGTACACCGTAAACGTGTTGGCCACGTCATCCACGTGCAGCTTCTGAGTCACCGCCAGCGCGATCGGGAAGATGAGTTCACAGGCGCCAGCACCCACAACCACACCGCCAATGACCGTTCCGGAACCCTTGCGGGCGATGATCTTGACGAAGCCATCATTGACACCACGCATCTTGGCACGAGCATTGGTGTCCAGGGAGAGCTTGATGACATCGCCCTGGTACTTGCCCGAGGCCAGATCGGCTTCGGAGACACCCACGGAAGCGATCTCCGGTGAGGTGAAAATGTTGGAGGAAACCTGCGTCAGCTTCAGCGGGCGGACACCGTCGCCACCCATGTGAGCGACCGCGATGCGGCCCTGCATGGCAGCTACGGAGGCCAGAGCAAAGACGCCCGTGCAGTCACCGGCAGCGTAGACGTTCGGCGCGCTGGTTCGGGAGACGCCGTCGACCTTTATGTGGCCGCTGGAGGTGACTTCAATGCCAGCAGCTTCCAGGCCAATGCCGGTGGTGTTGGGGATGGAGCCAACGCAGACCAGGCAGTGGGTGCCGGTGACCTTGGAGCCGTCGCCCAGTGTCACCACAACGCCGTCGGCCGTGCGTTCTACGGCCTCGGCGCGCGACTGGGACAACACGCGCAGTCCGCGGCGGGCGAAGACATCTTCCAGTACGGCCGCGGCGTCGGAGTCCTCGCCGGGCAGAACCTGGTCGCGGCTGGAAATCAAGGTGACCTTGGAACCCAAGCCGTTGAAGGCGGAGGCGAATTCGGCGCCAGTCACACCGGAACCCACCACGATCAGCTCTTCGGGAAGTTCGTCCAAATCGTAAATCTGGGTCCAGTTGAAGATGCGTTCGCCGTCGGGCTGAGCCGTGGCAAGTTCACGGGGGTGCGCACCAACGGAGACCAGGATGGAATCGGCCTTGATGATCTCACGTGACTCGCCGCGGTCCACTTCGATGGTGCGGTTGTCCAGCAAACGGCCGGTGCCGATGACAATCTTCACGCCCACGGCTTCCAGGCCGCGGCGGATGTCAGCGGACTGTTCCTTGGCCAGACGAAGCACTCGTTCGTTGATCTGCTTCAGATCAGCCTTGATGATCGTCTTGGGGTTTCCCTCGGCCGCTTCGAAGCTGACACCCAGCTGGGTGGAGTCGACGCTCCGGTTCATGGCCTCGGCCACGGCGATCAGCGACTTGGACGGGACAACGTCCGTCAGCACGGCTGAACCGCCCAGTCCGGCGCGCTCCACAATGGTCACCTCGGCTCCCATTGACGCGGCCACCATGGCGGCTTCGTAGCCGCCGGGACCACCACCAAGAATGGCAAGGCTTGGAAGGGAAAAGGGCGCGAATACATCCTGTTGACTGGTCACAAACATTCATTCTTCCCTAGGCCGCGCCATGCACCAAGTTCCACCAGGACTGTGCTTAGGCACACAGGGCCGGTATGTTGGTTCCGTGACTATTCAAAACACCGCAGAGCAGACCGATCCCAGCCAGCTAGCACGCGAGGCAGCCGCCTATATAGCCGAACACACGGGTGTTCAAACTCACCACATCGCCGTGGTTTTGGGCTCCGGCTGGGGCGAAGCGGCCGGCCTCATCGGCGAGGTCACAGCGGTCCTGGATGCCGCTGACGTCCCGGGCTTTTCCGCCCCCGCCGTTGTGGGCCACGTGGCCACGCTGACCTCCATTCGCACCCCCGGTGGCAAGAACGTTTTGGTCCTCGGCGCCCGCACCCACTTCTACGAAGGCAAGGGCGTGCGAGCCGTGGTCCACGGTGTGCGCACCGCCGCCGCTGCCGGCGCCACCACCATGGTTCTGACCAACGGCTGCGGCGGGCTCAACGAGGCCTGGACCCCCGGCACGCCAGTACTGATCAGCGACCACATCAACTTGACGGCTACCTCCCCGCTCGAGGGCGCAACGTTTGTGGACCTGACGGATCTGTACTCCGCCAGGCTGCGCGCCGTGGCCCGCGAAGTGGATTCCACTCTCGATGAGGGCGTCTACGCCCAGTTCACCGGCCCGCATTACGAAACCCCTGCCGAGGTGCAGTACGCCAAGCGCATCGGCGCCGATTTGGTGGGCATGTCAACGGCACTGGAGGCCATTGCCGCCCGCGCCGCGGGCATGGAAGTATTCGGCATTTCCCTGGTGACCAACCTCGCCGCCGGCATCAGCGCCACCCCGCTCAGCCACGGTGAAGTTATCGAGGCCGGCACTGCCGCAGGCCCCCGTATTTCCGCCTTGTTGGCCGGTATCATCGCAAAGTTGTAGGAGTTCGCGAGCGGGGCGGTTACATTGGTTTCGTGAGACATGTAAACGAGAACCAATCCGAGTCCGCCTCAGCACTCGAGATTGCGGCCCTGCAGGCGGCCGGAGTGCAGTGGGCAGCCCACGATCCGGACCCGGCAACTGCCGCACAACTGCTGGAGTTGATCGCCGCCGCGCCGGCTGATCCCACAGAGTTGGCCGACAGCTTTGCCGGCAATCTCACGTTTGGGACGGCCGGGCTCCGTGCCGCCATGGGGCCTGGCCCGAACCGGATGAACAAGGTGGTGGTTCGCCGCGCCGCAGCCGGTGTGGCCGCACACTTGCTCGCCCTCGCCAAGGAGGCCGTGGAGCCTGAGGACGCCCAGCCGGAAGGGCAAAAGGACACTTTCGACGCCGGATCCTCCTCCGCCTCTCCCCTGCGGTACCAGCCCAGGGCGGTTGTGGGATTTGACGCCCGCTACAATTCAGAGGCCTTTGCTCAAGAGACAGCGGCCATTTTCGCCGCGGCTGGTATTGAAACGTTCCTGATGCCGGCGCCGCTACCAACACCGGTGCTGGCTTACGCCGTGCGTGCCCTGGAATGCGAAGCCGGCATCATGGTGACAGCTAGCCACAATCCACGCCAAGACAACGGCTACAAGGTGTACTTGGGCGGCCGGGCCGTGGCTCCGGAGGCTCGTGGCGTGCAAATTGTTGCGCCGCACGATTCCTTGATCGCCGGTCATATTGATACCGTCGCCAACACCGCGGAAATGGGCGACACTTCAGGCATCGAGATGGCCAACAAGGGTTGGCATGTCCTGGGCGACGCGCTGGTTCAGGAGTACAAAACCGCGGTTGCCACACTCGTGGATCCTACTGCTTTCCCCGCGCGGGAGCTGCGCATTGTCCACACCTCGCTGCACGGTGTGGGGCATGAAACGGCCTTGGCTGTGCTCAACAGCGCCGGGTTCACCGATGTTCATGCCGTTGCCGAACAATCCGCCCCAGACCCGGACTTCCCCACGGTCTCCTTCCCCAACCCGGAAGAGCCTGGCGCCATGGATCTAGCCTTTGCCTTGGCGGAAAAGGTCGGTGCCGATCTGGTCTTGGCCAACGATCCCGACGCCGACAGGGTCGCTGTGGGTGCGCTGAACCCCGCCACCGGAACGTGGCATCAGCTCCACGGAGACCAGGTGGGGGCCTTGCTCGGAGCGCACATAGCCGCAAGGGGCGGGCGCGCCGGAACAGCGGAAACCGGCGCAACGGGAACCCCCGTCTTTGCTAACTCGATTGTTTCCTCGCGACTGCTGAACAAGATCGCCACAGCCGCCGGATACGGATATGTCCACACCTTGACAGGTTTCAAGTGGATTTCGCGGGTTCCGGCGCTGACTTACGGCTACGAAGAAGCTTTGGGCTACTGCGTGGCACCGGAGGTGGTACGCGACAAGGACGGGATTTCGGCTGGGCTCTTGGTGGCCGAAATGGCCGCCTCACTCAAGGCGGTTGGCCGGACGCTTTTCGATGTTTTGGATGACTTGGCGTTGGCTCACGGTCTCCACGTCAGTAACCAGATCAGCATCCGCGTCGAGGAAATCTCAGATATTCACGCCATGATGTCCAGGCTTAGGGCCCAGCCGCCGGCACACTTTGACGGTTCCGCCGTAGCCGAGCTCGCCGATCTCTCTACGGGGTCTATTAACTTGCCTGCCACGGAAGCTCTGGCCTACTGGAGCGATAACGGCACCCGGGTCATCATCCGCCCCAGCGGCACCGAACCGAAGCTTAAGTGCTACTTGGAAGTCATCATTCCGGTGACAGGAGCGGAGCATCTCGGCGCAGCTCACGACGAGGCGCAACGTGCACTGGCCGCGGTGGTAATTGACGTCAAGGCAGCCCTGGGGCTGGAAAATCTGTAGCAGTTAGCCGCAGCTCTAGCCGCGCGAATAACGCCACGCATCCGCGTTCATTCGGATGCGTGGCGTTTTTTGTTCTCCCCCCTTACACCGAGTATCCATTCGCCACCCGTGAGACGCTCACGCCGCAAACTCCAGCCAGCTGTGTCATGTCAATCCTGCTGGGTTGCAGCAGCGGCTATCCGGTGGGTCCAGCTCTAGAGCTCCACCTCTATACCGCCGGCCACAACGCGTACCGGGAAGGTGTCCAGGGATAGTTCTGGCCGGCCGAAGCACTCCCCCGTTGCCAAAGAGTAGACCTCTTTGTGCAGCGGTGAGGCGATGGTGTAGGTGCTGCCACGGGAGCCAACCACACCGCGGGCCATGACATGAGAGGCGGTGGCGGGGTCGGCGTGGGACACAGCAAAGACGTCGTTTTCACCGACTCTGAACAGCGCGACTTGCTGACCATTGATCAGCGCTGCTTCACCCCAAGAGTCTTCGAGATCGCGCAGCTTGCACACCGGAAACCACTGCGCTGCATGAGCGGTGCGAGCGCCTTGAGCCTGAGCGGTGCGGGGCATTTCCATGAGCTGTTCCATGAGCGTTCCTTTGTTCGGGGCCAGTGGGATTTAAGTTGCTTGCCTTGGAGAGCGGTACCCAACCCACAGCTCGGTGACCAGAAGCTGCGGGTCGGGCAACTGAGATCAACCCTAAAACGGCCATGTTTCCCCTGCCCGACGCCCCGGTAACGGAAATGTTAAACCTCTCTCACCGCCGCGATACCGGGGCCCGTGAGGCTTATGTTAACTGGCTGTTACATCGACGAAACGGCGTAGCAATGGCCCTTTCCTAGCATGGGAATACACATTGGTGCCGGCACCAGGCCCATCCATGAGTGCTGGCGCATCTGCCAACAACACGAGGCCGCCTCCACCGGGCCCCCAGGAAAGGCCAAAGACATGACGCAGCCAAGCGATCAAAAGACCGCCGCCCGCAGTGCCACCGACTTCCGCAAGATCGTCGTGGTTGGCGGCGGGCCGGCCGCGCATCGTTTTGTCGAGGCTATGCATGCCCGTGGCCGCAATGACTGGCACATCACCGTCCTCACCGAGGAAGTCCATATCCCCTATGACAGGGTGGCGCTGAGCCAGGCCCTCACGGATGTCTCCACCGATCTCACCCTGGGCGATGCAGCACTGTGGGATCACCCCGCCGTCACGCTCGTCACCGGCGCTGAAGTTGCCAGCATCAATCCCGAGCAGAGCACCGTGCAGACCATGGACTGCGGCGAACTCACCATCTACCCCTATGACGAGTTGGTCTTGGCTACGGGCTCAGACGCCACGCGCTTGAGCATCCCTGGTGCCGAACACACTCATGTGTACCGCACCTTGGACGACGTCTGGATGTTGAACCAGCAAGTTGCCGCGCTGAGCGAGAAGTTGGGCCGCACGGTGCAGACGGCAGTCATTGGCGGCGGACTGCTCGGTCTAGAGGCTGCGGCCGGACTCATCAAGCTTGGTGCGGATTCGGTGGTCATCAACGGCGGGCGCTGGCTCATGAACGCCCAGCTCGACGAGGGCGCCGGCCAGGCCCTGGGCCGTTTGGTGGCCGCCAAGGGCATGAATGCCACCATTGGCCAGTACCCCAAAGCTATTCAGACGGACCGCGACGGTCAGGTCACCGGAGTGCTCATGGCCGATGACTCGGTTGTTGCCGCAGACCTCGTGGTGGTTTCCGTGGGCGTACGGCCGCGCGATGAGTTGGCTCGCGACAGTGACGGGGTTGCCCACCACGGATTCGAGCTGGGCCCGCGCGGCGGCATAGTCATCACCGACGGTTGCGCCACCAGCGTGCCCGGCGTCTGGGCCATTGGCGAGGTGGCCAACTATGAGGGCATGTGTCTGGGTTTGGTAGCCCCGGCCAACACCATGGCCGAAATTGTCGCCGATAGGCTCCACGGGGGCAGCGCCACTTTCCCCGGCTTTGACACCGCCACCAAACTCAAGCTCGCCGGCGTGGATGTGGCCAGCTTCGGCGACGCCTTCGCCACCACCGAGAACAGCCTGGAAGTGGTCTACGCCGATCCAGCCCGCGGCGTGTATCAAAAGATCGTCACCAGCGCCGATGCCAAAACGCTCCTCGGCGGCATTTTCGTTGGCGACGCCTCCCCCTACACCAGCCTGCGCCCGCTCCTGGGCAGGGAACTGCCGGGCGAACCCGGGGCGTTCCTTTCGGCAGCTGGCGGCGGTGACGCTCCCGTCGTCGAACTTCCCGACGACGCCATCTTGTGCTCATGCAACAACGTCTCCGCCGGCAGTGTCCGCGACGCCGTCAACGGCTGTGGAAGCTGCGACGGCAACGTACCTGTCCAGGACCTGCCCGGCCTGAAGGCCTGCACCCGCGCCGGAACTCAATGTGGTTCCTGCGTTCCGCTGCTAAAAAAGCTCATGGAGGGTGAGCTGAAGAAGTCCGGCATCACGGTGTCCAAGGCCCTGTGTGAACACTTTGAGATGTCTCGGCCGGAACTCTTCGAGGCGGTCCGTGCCTTGGAACTCACCAGTTTCCCCGACATTCTGGCCCGCTTCGGCGTGGATGAGACGGCCAAGGCAGGGCGTGGCTGCGATATTTGCAAGCCCACCATCGCCAATATTCTGGCCAGCCAAAACAGCGCCTACGTGCTCGATGAGGGCCGCGGCACCCTGCAGGACACCAATGACCGCGCGCTGGCCAACATGCAAAAGGACGGTACTTATTCGGTGGTGCCGCGTATCCCGGGCGGGGAAATCACCCCGGACAAGCTGGCCGTCATCGCCAAGGTGGCCCAGGACTTTGGCCTGTACACGAAAATCACCGGCGGCCAGCGGATTGACCTCTTCGGCGCCCGGCTGGAGCAGTTGCCGGAGATCTGGAAGATTCTGGTGGACGCCGGTATGGAATCCGGGCAGGCGTACGGAAAGTCGCTGCGTACCGTTAAATCCTGCGTGGGCTCCTCCTGGTGCCGCTACGGCGTCCAGGATTCGGTGGCCATGGCCATCAAATTGGAGCTGCGGTACCGCGGTTTGCGCAGCCCGCACAAGTTCAAGTTGGGCGTGTCCGGCTGCGCCCGTGAGTGCGCCGAGGCGCGTGGCAAGGATGTGGGTGTCATTGCCACCGCCGACGGCTGGAACGTCTATGTGGGCGGTAACGGCGGAGCCACCCCGGCACACGCCCAGCTGCTCGCCAAGGACCTCGATGATGAAACGCTCATCAGCTACATCGACCGCTACCTCATGTACTACATCCGCACCGCCGAACGTCTGCAGCGCACCGCCCGTTGGCAGGAAGAGCTCGACGGCGGATTGGCTCACGTGGTGGATGTGGTGGTCAACGATTCGTTGGGCATCGCCGCCGATCTGGAAGCTGCCATGAACACCCATGTGGGCAACTACGAGGACGAATGGGCTGCCACCTTGGCCGACCCCGAACGTCTGCGCCGTTTCCGTTCCTTTGTCAACGCCCCGGAAGTAGCCGACGATTCCATCATGTTTGTGCCCGAGCGGGGCCAAATCCGTCCGGCCACGGCCTCTGAAAAAGCGGAGGCCGGCCCGGTGCGTTTCTCCTCCCACATCCCCGTCCGCAGCTCCATCGCCGAGAACAACTAAAGGTGAATTCCATGGCAACCTCGACAAGCCCCCGCCGCATTGGCCGCACCGGACACATCACGTTGGTGGGTGGCGGGCCAGGCCCGGCCGATCTGTTGACACTACGCGGCGCCAAGGCTTTGGCCGCGGCGGATGTGGTCTACTTCGACCGGTTGGGTCCCACGGAAGATCTCGCCGTCTTGGCTCCCCGGGCCACCTTCGTGGATGTGGGCAAAACCCCTGGACATCACAAGGTGCCACAGGAGGAGATCACCTCCCGCATGATCGACGGCGCCAGGTCCGGTCTGCACGTGGTGCGCCTGAAGGGCGGGGATCCATTTGTATTTGGTCGAGGCGGTGAGGAAATTGCCGGGGCTGTGGCTGCCGGTATTGCCGTCACCGTTGTACCCGGTATTTCCAGCTCCATCGCTGTACCGGGCGCCGCGGGCATCCCCGTGACTCACCGCAATGTCAGCTATCTGTTCACAGTGGTCTCGGGTCACACTCCGTTGACCACCAATGAATTCACGCATTTGGCAGGGTTGGGCGGCACCATAGTGGTCCTGATGGGCATCGGCACCTTGCCCTCTTTGATGGCAGGCCTGCGCGGAGCCGGATTAGCAAGTGTTACGCCCGTGGCTATCGTCGAGAATGGATTCAGCCATTCCCAACGCACCACCGTGGCAACGCTCGGTACCATTGTTCACGCGTCATCTGCTTGTCGCAATCCCGCTGTCATTGTCATCGGGGATGTGGTGAATCTAGCTGGCGAGCATGGCCTGACCGTCCCGAACTTCGTCGCGGATGCCTATTTGCAAACAGCTTGAAGGATTTCATGAGCGAGACACCCCAGCTTTCTTCCCCGCACCTGGACCAGCCGCTGCGCGGCTTCCGGATCGGTGTCACCGCGCACCGCCGGGCCGGGGACTTGATTGATGCGCTGGAACGCCGCGGCGCCCAGGTGCAACACGCTCCAGCATTGAAGATCGCCCCCGTTGAAGATGATGAGGCTCTGCGCGCAGAGACGGCCGCCGTGATCGCCGCCGCCCCGGACATCGTCATGGTCACCACCGCCTACGGTATGCGGCGCTGGGCCGAGGCGGCCGATGTTGCCGGGCAGGGTGAAGAACTGCTGGCCACTCTGGCTTCCTCTTCTATATACGTGCGTGGGCCCAAGGCCCGTGGCGCGGTCCGGGCCGCCGGGCTCGATGACGATGGCATCAGCTCCGATGAGACCACGGCGACGCTGACGGATTTAGTCATTTCCGCCGGAGTGGCCGGCAAGACCGTGGCCGTGCAGGTTCACGGTTACACGGATGTGGCAGCCCTGACCCGGCTGCGCGAGGCGGGCGCCACGGTGTTGACGGTGACCCCGTATCGCTGGGTCAACGCCGAAGAAGGGGACAAATTGCCCCAACTAATTGACGCCGTCATCAACAAGGAAATCGATGTCCTGACGTTTACCAGCGCCCCGGCAGTCGACGCGGTGCTCAGCGCCGCGGATGCCTTGGGCCGTGGCGAGCAATTCCGTGCGGCACTGCGCGGGATCGACCCTAGCGCAGCAGGAACCAGCACGGCAGGAATCGGCGGCGTGGTGTGCGCCGTCGTTGGTCCTGTCACTGCTGCTCCACTGATTCAGGCCGGCGTTGTCCCGCTGATGCCGGAACGGTTCCGTATGGGGGCCTTGATCAGGTTGGTCTGTGAGTATTTGGAGAAGACCGGAGTGCTGCGTGCGGAGAGTGCCGGTTCGGTGCTGGAGGTGCGCGGGCAGTCGTTGCTGGTCAATGGGCGCCCGGTGCCTGTGGCCCCCGCTCCCCTGCAGTTGTTGAAGCTACTCATGGGCGCTGGCGGCGGAGTCCTATCTCCCAGCGAGCTTGCGGCGGGGTCCGGTTCCTTGGAAGGCGACCACGCCCTCCACATGACCATTAGTCGGCTGCGGGCAGCCTTGCCGGACGCCAGCATTGTGGAAACGGTAGTCAAGCGCGGCTACCGGCTGCGCTGACGCCTGCAGTTGAGCGTCAAGGTGGCCCTTACTGTGGCACCATGGTGTTAATCAATCACACGTGGGAAGGTCCTCATCATGACAGCCAACAGCCCCTTCGCGGCAAACCAGCCAGGCGAAGAACTCGCCAGCTACATTGACCACACCCTGCTAGCCCCCGAGGCCAGCCACGCTGACATCGTGCGCTTGTGCAAGGAAGCAGCGGAGCATCATTTCAAGTCGGTGTGCGTTAACCCCATTTGGGTTGAAGCAGCCAAGAAGGCCCTGCTCGGCACGGGTGTGCTGACGTGCACGGTGGTGGGCTTCCCGCTCGGCACGCATAATACCGATGTCAAGGTGTTCGAGGCCCGCGGTGCCACCATGGACGGTGCAGATGAAATTGACATGGTCATCAACATCGCATCGGCCAGGGCTTTGAACAAGGACGCGCTGGTATCGGATATTTCAGCCGTGGCCGAGGTGGTCCATGAAGCGGATTCCTTGCTCAAGGTCATCATTGAAACCTCACTGCTCAGCGACGACGAGAAGATCTTGGCTTGTCAGGCTGCGCTCGAAGCTGGTGCCGATTTCGTGAAGACCTCCACGGGCTTCAACGGCGGCGGCGCCACGGCCCAGGATGTTGCGTTGATGCGCGAAACCGTGGGTCCGGACCTGGGTGTCAAGGCCTCCGGCGGAGTCCGGACACGGGAAAAGGCCCTGGAAATGATTGCCGCGGGCGCCACTCGCATTGGTACCAGCTCCGGTATCGCCATCGTCACCGGCGGCACGGGCACGACTTCGTACTAATCCGTACTAAGATCGTTGGTAGATCAACGCGCCGGTGCTTCCGGTGCACCCACTCAGCTCCCCGCCATGGGGTCAGGAGGAACAGTGTCCAGCACCCGTTACCAGGGCGAGAACAGCCTGGTGCAGTCCATCGTCTTGTTCGTCGTTTTCCTTGCATTGTTCCTTGGTGGAATCTTTGCTTTCTCATACTGGAGCTTGGAAAGCTTCGCCCACGCCTTCATTCCGGCCGGTCTGGGCTTGGGCCTGTGCGCGCTGGCCTTCTGGTTCCCCATGACCATCTTGGGACGCACGGACTCCGCAGGCGAGTAGCCTTTTCAATCTGAACCGCAGCACGTGGCGTAAGCCTCTGCTGCGGTTCAGTTGTTTAAGCACGACGCCGGGAGGCCCAGTTGCGCTGCCGGCCGGTGGTACAACGCGACTCCGGGGTTGGCAGCCCAGCGCGGCTTAGCGGCCAACTCTCCGCGCCGCACATCCAGCACCCAGCACCCAGCACCCAGCACTTTATTATGCGCTGGACTCATGCTGAATCAGGCGCCGGTAAACAAGATGCGCCGGACTCGGCTCGAGTCTGACGCATAGGGAAAGTGCCCAACCGTTATGCGCCGAACTTGTATCCAGTCCGGCGGATAATGTGTCGGGCAATCCGTTATTTGGCCCATCCGCGAGGCCGGCAGTGAGGCTATTTTCCGTAGTACTTCCTCCAGGGGGAGCTCCCGGCGTTCGCGAACATGATCCCCCAGCACCCGCGCAAAGAGGCCAAGAACCGGGGAGGTGGTAGGCCGTCATCGTCGGTAGCTAGGATCCAGCCATGGCTGGCTATAGGAATACCAGGCGATAGCGCAACAAAGGGTCTAAATCGGATTCCTGCATTGCATGCTTGACGATCGCGACGGCTCCGCCGTGACCGTCAGTGACTGGCAGTGCGGCTTCCTTGGTGCTGCAGTCGAGCCGTCCATCACGGCTGCGATCTTTACCCGTAGTGGGTCAGCTGCGTTAGAGGTGATTGGTTCCGGGCCGTCAATGAGTCAGTTCATCAGGACCGTTTCAGAGATCCGTGACCTCGGCAGCAATTTTTGTGGATTCAGTCGATATGCCCACTATCGTGGCGACCAGGTCATCGATAGTTTTTTCCATCCACTCAACAGCGGATTCGGTATCAATTCTTGCCACGTGGTCCACGGATTCTACGTTTTGAAGGGCCAGATAGCACCCTAGTTTGTCTCTAAGGTCCAAAACTAACCCTGTGATCTCGCCCGCCAACTGTTCCGCCTGATCAACCTGAATCAATGAAATATTGAGATCGGCGCCTGCCAGTGTGCCCGGCCCAGGGGAAGACTTTACTGCCAAAGATAGTTTTCTGAGGTCATAAAACGGTGAATCCGAAGCGAATTGTCTACTTTCCGACGACCGATTCATGACAAGCTGCCATTTTGCGTCAGCAACGCCCCTAAAACCAGTGGCGGTGAATTCTGAAGTGTTCCATGTTCCGACATTGCATTGCTCCCGAGAAATTGCGTGGCTAAAGGTCGCGTCGGGGTCTGGGACGGTTGCCTCACTCTACATCAGACAACCCCCTCGAGGTGGGCATCAGTATCTACTTTGGAAGTCGCTACACGGAAGGGGCATAAGCTGTAGGAACATTAGCTCATTCATTGTCCATCTGAGCGCACTCTGACACAGTCCAAGGAGGCACCACCCTGTGGCTAGCAATTTCTGTCCAGACGCTGCATCCCTGGCTATGACCGATGCGATCATCAAGGGCGAGCAGGGGCCGCCGGAGATGAAATCACCGCATGATTGAACAACTGCCAGTAGGACTTGAGCGCTTCGGCGTGGACTTGTGCGCCACTTTTCTGGCAAAACTGCCCATCTCCGGCATCTCTATTTCGGCATTTCCAGGCCATGCTCCAGAGACCTCGATTTGCGCCAGCGATCCAACGGCTGCCCGGCTCGACGAGCTCCAGTTCGACTTGGGTGAAGGGCCTCGATGGGAGGCCCTGCAAACGCGCCAGCCGGTGTTGCTCCCGAATGTGAAATTAGACGGGCACCGGGCCTGGCCAGTGTTTGCCAAGGCTATTTTGGACTACGACGTCGCAGCTATCTTCGTCTTTCCACTACAGCTTGGTGCCATGGATATTGGAGTCATCGAACTGTACAGTTCGACTCCTGGCTCCCTCAGACCGGCCGATCATTCCTTAGCGCTGCAACTCTCCGATGCCGCCGCGTGGCAGCTGTTGCGGCATATCTTGACCGTCGCCCCAGGTGGCACCGGTAACCCAACAGACCCGGACCGGGAAAAGTCCCCGTTTTCGCGACGGGAAGTTCACCAAGCCACGGGCATGGTCCTAGCCCAGGCTGGCACATCAGCCACCGACGCGCTGCTGTTGTTGCGCGCACATGCTTTTTCTCAAGGTCGCACAGTCCGTGAAGTCTCCCGTGATGTGGTCAACAGGAAACTTGACTTCACTCCGCTTGGAGGGGACAGTGCAAGCGCTTCCGTGGAGTAGAATCCGAGTATGGCGATCTTAAGCCGCGCTCGGCGCGTGAGTGCCGCTTTCGTCAAGATAGCGGATACCTTGGTGGCCGACTACGATGTTGTCGACCTGCTTCATACCCTGGTTGATGAGTCAGTCGGGCTACTTGACGCTGCCGCCGCAGGACTCCTACTAGTTGATCCCGCTGGAGACCTGCAAGTCATGGCTTCCACCAGCGAGCAGAGCCAACTGGTGGAAGTGCTTCAGCTCGAGGCCGGAGTTGGACCCTGTGTTGATTGTTTCCGCACAGGCGCCGTCGTCTCCATCAGTGATATTGCCGCCGAAGGCTCGGCTTGGCCGCTCTTTCAAGCCTCCGCCTTGGCCCAAGGCTTCGTGTCAGTTCATGCTGTTCCGATGAGACTGCGCGGTCACACCATTGGCGCGCTGAACCTGTTCCGGCATGAAGCGGGAACACTCAGCATTGAGGATGCAGCACTGGCACAAGCGTTTGCTGATGTTGCTACCATCAGTCTCCTGCAAGAGCGTGCCTTGCGTGAAAGCAACATAGTCAACGACCAACTCCAGCGGGCTCTGAACAGCAGAATCGTGATCGAGCAGGCGAAGGGCGTTATCGCCCATACTGCAAATGTCACCATCGATGAGGCTTTCGTCCTTCTGCGGTCCTATGCACGTTCACATAGCCAGCCGCTGTATGCCACGGCCAAGAATGTTGTGGAACGTATCATCACCATCACGGCCTGAGTCCCCCTCGCACCCAAGCTCTCCTGGGAGCGCCAAGGGCTTTGGTACGACGGCGGAAATCGCCTGCCGCTACCCCGCCGCCTCCCAGCACCAACAGTGCCCGACGGTCCTAGCGCGCCGCGAGTGTCTCCGGCGTCGTCTCGAAGATCGCTTCCAGCACCCCCTGCGCCCACTTGAGCACTTCAGCATCGGCCAGATCGCGGCCACCAATGCGAGCAGTCTTCGGCTTCGGAATCAAGATCGCGTTCAACGCCGGTTTTGCCAAGGAACCTGGGTACATGCGGTTCAGGCGCATCTCCTTGGATTCGGGCAGTTCAGCCGGAGCGAACTTGATGAAGTTCCCTTGCAAGGCAACGTCCGTCAGACCTGCGGCCCTGGCCAGCACCTTGAAGTTGGCCACGGCAAGCAGATTCACGGCGGCTGGCGGCAGCTCGCCATACCTGTCGATCAGTTCAGCCTCCACCTCGGCAATAGCTTCAACGCTCACAGCAGCGGCCAGCTTCCGGTACGCCTCCAGGCGCAACCGCTCCCCCGGCACGTAGTCGTGTGGCAGGTGGGCGTTGACGGGCAGCTCAATCTTCATCTCTGCCGCCCGCTCCTCACCTTCACCGCGGAAGTCCGCCACAGCCTCGCCCACCAGTCGAATGTAGAGGTCAAAGCCCACACCTTGAATGTGGCCCGATTGCTCACCACCCAGCAGGTTTCCGGCACCACGAATTTCAAGGTCCTTCATGGCCAGGGCCATACCGGCGCCGAGCTCATTGTGAGCGGCCACGGCCTTGAGCCGCTCCAGTGCCACCTCGCCCAGCGGTTTGTCTGCCGGGTACAGGAAGTAGGCGTAGGCGCGTTCGCGTCCACGGCCCACACGCCCACGCAATTGGTGGAGCTGGGAGAGCCCGTAGTTATTGGCCTGCTCCACAATGAGCGTGTTCGCGTTGGAAATATCCAAGCCGGTTTCAATAATGGTGGTGCAGACCAGCACATCAAAGCGCTTTTCCCAGAAGTCCACAATGATCTGCTCGAGGCGTGACTCGGACATCTGCCCGTGCGCCACGGCTACGCGCGCATCAGGAACCAGCTGCTGGATATGCGCTGCAGTGCTCTCAATTGATTTAACTCGGTTGTGCACATAAAACACCTGACCCTCGCGCATGAGCTCGCGTCGAATGGCGGCGCCAACCTGCTTGTCGCTGTGCGCACCAACATAGGTCAGCACGGGGTGGCGTTCCTCGGGCGGGGTGGCCAAGGTGGAGGTTTCGCGGATGCCCGTCATGGACATTTCCAGGGTTCTCGGGATGGGCGTAGCGCTCATGGCCAGCACGTCCACATTGGTGCGCATCTTCTTCAGCGCCTCTTTGTGCTCCACACCAAAGCGCTGTTCCTCATCGACAATGACCAAACCAAGGTCCTTGAAGCCAAAGTCCTTGGACAGCAGGCGGTGCGTGCCGATGACAACATCAACTGTGCCAGTGCGCACGCCCTCCATGATTTCTTTGGATTCCTTGGCCGTTTGGAAGCGCGAAAGCGGCTTCACCCGAATCGGGAACCCGGAAAAACGCTCGTTGAACGTCTCATAGTGCTGTTGCGCCAGCAACGTGGTGGGCACCAAAATGGCAACCTGCTTGCCGTCCTGGACCGCCTTGAAGGCAGCCCGCACGGCAATTTCAGTTTTGCCATAACCCACATCGCCGGAGATCAACCGGTCCATGGGGACTTCCTTCTCCATGTCGGCTTTGACCTCGTTGATGGCCACCAGTTGATCCGGCGTCTCAACGTAGGGGAAGGCTTCTTCCAGCTCGGCCTGCCACGGGGTGTCTGGACCGAACGCGTGCCCCTTGGATGCCATGCGCGCCGAATACAGCCGGATCAGCTCGCCAGCAATCTCCTTGACGGCCTTGCGTGCCTTGGACTTGGTGGCAGCCCAGTCAGAGCCACCCATCTTTGAGAGCGCCGGGGCGTCCCCACCCACATACGCGGTCACCTGATCCAGCTGATCGGTGGGCACAAACAGCCTGTCGCCCGGCGCCCCGCGCTTGGAGGGCGCGTATTCCAGCACCAGGTACTCGCGCAGGCCGGCAGCCCCACCAACGCCGGCACCGGGCACCTTGCGCTGAATGAGCTCCACAAACTTACCCACACCGTGCTGCTCGTGAACCACAAAGTCCCCGGCCTCAAGCTGCAGCGGGTCGACGGCGTTGCGCCGCTTCGAGGGCATCTTGCGCATGTCTCGGGTGGAGACAGCGGACGCGCGCCCCAGCAGATCTGCCTCGGTCAGGAGGCCCAGCTTCAGTGAATCCAGAACAAAGCCGCGCCCAGTGTCAGCTGTGGTTACCTCGATGATGCCCGGCTGCGGTGGTGCATCCAGAGAGTCCACGCGCGACGTCGGGATGTTGGCTTCGTGGAATAGCTCGGCCAGGCGTTGGGCCGGGCCGGGGCCCTGGGTGGCCACCACAACGCGCCACTGGTCCTTGACGCGGGAGCCAATGAACTCCATCATCTCCGCCACGTCTCCACGGTAGCCCCGTGGTTCGCGGGCGTGCAGGTTCAGCACGTCGGTGGACGGTTCCAGTTCTTCATCCTGGGCCAGAGAACTCAGAGCCCACCAGCCAATCCCGTACTCAAGGGCAGTCTCACGGGTTTGCGCCAAAGACTTGAACCCAGCCGAGGCCAGATCCACCCCCGCGGCTCCACCGCTGGCCTGCGACAGATCGAGCGGGGCGTTGCCGCCGTCGGACGCTGTGGACCAGGCAGCTTCCAAGAACTCTTCGTTGGTGGATTCCAGGTCGTGGGCCCTGGCGCTGACCTTTTCGGGATCCAGCACCACGGCGATGGATGCGGCAGGCAACAAGGAGGCCAGTGGCACCATGCCGTCAACGAGAGCCGGAGCCAGGGACTCCATTCCTTCGACGGCAATGCCGCCGGCAATTTTTTCCAGCATGGCAGCGGCACCGGGCATGGCGTTCTTCAATTTGGCGGCCCGCCCCATGACAGTGGGTGTGATGAGGATTTCCCGGCAGGGCGGGGCGTACAGTTCGCTCGGGTGGCTGACGGAGCCCTTGACGGAGGTCAGGGTGCGCTGGTCGGCGATGCTGAACCACCGCATCGAGTCAACTACGTCGCCGAAGAACTCGACACGGATCGGGTGGTTGTCGGTGGGCGGGAAGACATCGATGATGCCGCCGCGGACAGCAAATTCGCCGCGATGCGTGACCATGTCAACGCGTGCGTAGGCCGCGTCGGCCAGTGCCTTGATGAGATCGGCGAAGGGGATTTCTTCTCCCACCTTCACGCGCACCGGCACCAACTCGCCCAAGCCAGCCACCAGGGGCTGCACCACCGCACGGATAGGTGCCACGATCACGCGAAGGTGATCTCCGGCGTCGTGCTCGGGATGGGCCAGCCGGCGCAGAACGGAGAGGCGCCGGCCTACGGTGTCCGAGCGCGGTGACAGCCGTTCGTGCGGAAGGGTTTCCCAGCTGGGGAATTCGGCCACAGCCCCGTCGGGCAAGTAGGAGCGCAGGGCGGCCACGGTATCTTCAGCCTCGCGGCCGGTGGCAGTGACGGCCAAGACCACGCCCGGACGCTCGGCAGGAGAGGAAGACGCGGCGGAGGCCAAGCCATCGGCGACCTCGGCCAGGAGCACCGCTCGCATGCCTGCGGGGGCGCTAAAGGCCACGTCAGTGCTGCGCGTTGCGGGGTCGGCAGCGGCGTAGCTGCGCACCCGGGCGAAGAGTGGATCTTCAGAAAGCGCTGTTCGCAACCCTGCAAGACTCATGGGTGGTTTTCTCCTTAGTGCCTGGCGGCCGGCGCCGCCAAAGTACGTTATCTACCGCGCTGAGGACAACACGAAAGCCCAGAATCTATGCACGACTCCGGGACCGTGTCCAGCTTACTCGCCAGCGAGCTTGCTATCCTAGGAGCTGCCCCAAACACTCCCTATATTGGAGGAACCATGGCGCTTGCCGCCTCAACAACGCTCTCGGCTACGGCTCAGAATGTCACCGATGTCTTCACCAACGAAGCATTTATCAAGCACGTCAGCGAAACTGTTGGCGGTGAGCTGTTGTCTTTCACCATCAGCGGCCCCACCACAGCCGCATTCACCACCCAGACAGTGCGCACGCTGCCCACCACGCGCATGCCTGACATCGTCAAGAAGTTCGTTGGCGACTCGCTGACTGTCACCCAGGATGAGTCCTGGAGCGCTCCGGCGGCCGACGGCTCACGCATCAACACCATCAAGCTTTCGGTGGCCAAGGCTCCTGTGGATGTTTCGGCAGTGCAGAAGCTGGTAGCCGGCGGCGAGTCCACGGTTGTTGATCTCACGGGTGAGGTCAAGTCCGGCGTGCCGTTCCTCGGCGCCAAGATCGCCTCCGCCGCCGAGCCGGTCATTGGCCGCGCGCTGAACCTGCAGGCCACGCTGGCCCAGGAATGGCTGAATACGCACAGCTAGTTCTTTAATGTTCGACGGCGCCCGGCTCACCCGGGTGCCTCGCACTATCAAGACGGCCCCGATAAGGTACCTGTGAATGAATTGCAGGAGCCACCACCGGTGCCGTTTTGTGTACCACCAGCCGGGACTTGCGGATTAGTACATCGATCTCTTCATCCCACGACTCGATGTCAATCTGGGTGGTGATGGTGTATCCCGGGCCTGAAGGACCCGTGGGGCGGAACTGGAGGTTCCGCATGGGAAACGTCGTAGCCGACGACTGTCAGTCTAATGCTGCCGTCCACATTGAGCACCGCCATCGTGCCGACGGTGTAAGTAGAGATTACGAGTGTCACGCCGACAGCGGTGTGACTGCTGGTCCGAAGGGCAGGATTACGGGATCGCCCGATGCAGAAGCAGCCGGAGCGGCTATGACAGTCATGAACTATTGCAAAACATGGTGCGTGCTCACAAGAATGTGCCGCCCGCCACCCTGGGGCATTTCCATCTTAACTCTGGCCGTTATGTCGTTTTGGAGACACACCCAATTCTCACCCTGGTAATCGCCCGTTCTTCTCCCCCGCCCGCCATGTCACTGGAGAGTACAGCTGAGCTTTCGTGTCGGCAGTAGCGGTCCAAGAACTCCCTTGCTGGTGGCATTGACAGTGGTGTGGGCCAGTGGCGCCGAAACCCAGCCATGTTCGTATTCCGCCGACAACGTGAACGTGATCTTGAGGTTGTAGTTGGGACCCAAGAGCCCTCCCAAGATTGCACCCAGCAAATTTCCCAGCAGGCCATTGTCCGCGATCTGGTCAAGTGTCAGGGTTCTTGTCGAGGCCGGGAGGCGATCGGAGCTGATTTTCTCGGCAGCGGGCGGGCCCCCTCCGGGCTCTTGCACATAGGCGCTGACCTTGTAGCCGGTCAGCTGGAGGAGCCCCGCTGCTGGTGCGTCCCATGAGAAGTCCACCTTCGTGTCCCTACCCAATCCCGTTGTCGGGTTAGCGCAACGCAGGTTGGTGGCCGGGTTCATGGTGGTTGTGGCAAGCTGCACTTCGGCCGCAGCACTCGCCGTCCACGCCGCCTGCGTCGACTCCACCCTGGCAGCGGCACCCAAGGGAACGACAATCGCAACCACTGCAGCCGTGGCCCCGATGCCCAGCCAGATCCGACGGTGGGTCCCCGGCTTGACTGCCTCGCCACCTGTTGAGCTGTTGCCCGAGTCTCGCCCCGAATGCGACTTCCGAGTGCCTCCTGGACCGGCACGGAAAAAGGCTGCGTATATAAGGTACGCGCACAGCAGTCCGCCCAGCACTAACGCCCAAGGCGAAGCAAACCAGGAAGCCACATATCCGAGCCCAGGAACACTGAACAGGACCCGATCAACTGATGGGCCGGTGTAGGGCTGGAGATCGGCAACGGCATTAGCGTCGCCCTTGAGCACCAGCCCAATGGACGGATCGGCAGAGCCCACCCTGTGGGTGACCCGCACGCCGTCGCGCGTGACAACAGAGACCACCTCGCCCGGAGAAATCTCAGCGGAGGCCGCGGGTACAGCCAAAGCAAGCGAACGCGTGGGAATGGCCGGCCCCATGGAACCGGAGGAAAAGATCAGGGGCTTGAGGCCGAATGCCAGGGTGAGTCCGGCCAGCACTAGGCACAGCGCACCCAGCACCGCGCCAATGTTGAACAGCCACCGGTCCACTAACGCACCACGGTCCGGACCCGGCATGTCAGGACACCCCCACTGTCGCAGTGAAGGTCAAGGTGACAGTGGCGGATTTTCCCTGCAAAGCGCTGGGCGCAGTGATCGGCAGTGAGTATTGCACACATACTGCCTGCACTTCCCCGGCCGTCAACAGCTGTGGCGCAGACGAGCCCGAAAAACCATTACCGGCGGTCTTCTCCAGAACCGTAGCTCCATCGCATGTGGCGTTGCCAACTGCGGCCCCACGGGTCACCTTCACCTGCACACTTTCGCCAAGCGTTCCCACACCTGAGGGCGTTGTGGTTCCTGAAATGGCAAAAGGCGCAGCAAGTGTCCCGGTGTTCCTCACCGTCACCATGACCGCACGGTTCACACCGGGGTACCAATTGTTACTAGGGGGCAGTGTGTAATTCCCCGAGGCGGAATCAGCTGTGGCGCCCACGCCAATCGCCACGGTGCCGGCTTGGATGGATGACGTTGCAGTCGCTTCTCCGGTCCATGCCGCCAGCGTGGACACGGCACCAAATCCGGCAAGCAGGCCCATTGACAGCAGTGCCTTGACCTGCATCCCCCGGCGGCTCATCTGCGCTCCTGTCACTGCTGCGTCCTACGTTTCCTAGCCCCAAGATATGCGCCGGCACCGCCCAGCAAAGCGGCCACGGACAAGGGCCAGATACCGTTTGTCCCCCCGGTGTAGCTCAGTTCTTGGCTGGTCGAGGCAGCGGATTCACGGGCATTTACCTGAAGGAGCACAGGCCAGGTCTGGCCTTGGCTCAAGTTATCGGCCGATTCAGGCAACCACATCCGCACTTGCAGCGGGGCTGCGGCTCCCGGCGCCAGCGTAATAACGGGCGACGGCGTCAATCCCGCCCTTGTGATTTCCCTGTCGCCAAGCGGGGCCACGGCAGCTACGGATACCTCCACAGCCACGGAGTTTTCATTGCGGACCCACAGCTGTTCCTCGATTTCTTGACCGGGAACAAGCTTCGGTGAAGCACTAAACAGATCCGGCACTGCCTTTGAGAACGCAATTCCGTCTGAGCTGTAGGAGAAGGCAATATCCGGGTTGCCTGCGGAGACCACCACCATGGGTGGATGTTGAGCAATAGCCGGGGCCGCCGTCGTACCAATGGCGGCAACAACAACTGCGGCGGCAAACCCGGTCCGGCGCACGGGCAATGGCACGGAATACTTGCGGGAAACGTTGGAGGAGCTCACACTGTTTTCTTCCTTTTGAGTCTGTCGCGCAGAGCACTGGTGGCCATATAAACGGAGTAGCCGAGCAGTCCGGCCACGGCGGCGGTTATCAGCCATTGCCGTTGCGGGCCGGACAGTGCCGAGTTGATGTGGCCCAGCCAGGGCAGCTGGTACCAGAGACTGCCACGGATTTGTTCGGGACGGACCGGCGGATCGTTGGCCCCGTTCGCATCACCTCTGGCCGTGAAGCGCAGTTCACCATCCAGCGTTGAACCCACACCCACCACCCTGTGCGTGACGACGGCTGGCTCACCGGACTTGATTTGGTAGGTGATGACATCGCCTGTGCGCAGGGTTGCGGGATCAACGGGACGCACAACGGCAAGGCTGCCCGGCGGCATGCCGGGAGCCATGGAACCGGTCAGGACCGTGTACGCGGTGGCCCCGCCAACTCTCGGGATGACGATCATGACAGCTGCGACTGCCAGAACTGTGAACAACAGCAGCCACGAGAAGATTTGGCCAGCCCACCACAGCACACCGGTTTTCTCACCATTTTTGAAAGTACGACGGCGGCCTTGAGTAGGTGCCTCCGCCGCAGTTGCGCCGTTCACAGCTGATCCCCACGCCATGAAAGCACCAAAGCCATTTTCCCTCCGGCCGCATCCGGCGACGCATTGGCCGGAAGAGCCACGCGGATGCACAGCAATTCGCCCTCGGCGGGTTGAAGATCGCCGGCCTGCGCAAACGCCGCGCCTACCAGCGAACCCTGGTACAGCGAAGGATCCGGGCTGGACACGTCTGCCTCGCACGCCGCCGAATCGTCGGTGGCATGCACTGAAAGTACGACGGCGGCAGCCAACGCCGCATCAGCCGCAGTTTGCGGCGTGGTTGCGGAGGCGGCGCCGACCAAGGAGTAGCCCAAAGTTGTGGTTCCGGTGTTGCTAATGGTCAGTGGTGCCTGAACGAATCCTCCCGGCGCCAAAGTCGAGGTGTTTAGATTTTCGAAAACAAAATCCTCGGACCTGGATGTCCTGTCACCCGCTGCCAGCGAAAGCGATCCGGTCGTTATGGTGCCGGGATTGATCCGCTCCTCAGCACGCCAAAGTGCGGCCGTGCCTTGGGCGCTTGCAAAAAGCACCACAAGCACGGCCGCAACAATGGCGGTCGCGAGGATCTTGCGCATCTAGCGGCGGGTACCGACTACGGGCGGACCTGGTCCAGGGTGAGTTCCAGCGCGTTGAGGTTAACTTCTTGGACCATGGTTGTCTCCGGAGTGGAACCCGCTGCACCTTCCAGGAAGTTGACGGTAATCGTCACCGGAACCGTGAAAATGCCCGGCGCATCGAAGGAAACAACACTGCCATCCACGGTCACTCCTGCAGCTGCTGTGGGCGCAACGGTGACCGTTACCTGATCGGTCAAGGCGGCCGGAACTGCGGCCAGCGTCCCTACCGTTAGTTCGCCCTTCAGGTTCTTGCCATCGGCATCGATGGTGACAGTTTGGGTGAACGTGACGGTGTCACCCGGAACTATTTTGTCGGTGGTAGGAACAAATAGTGCGTTCTCGGCATCTGCACTGATGTCAGCCCATGCACCGGGCGCCGAGGCGTCCAGCGTCAGGTGGCCTGTATTCACCGTGCCCGCATCAACCGTCTTAGTATCGTTCCACAACGCGAAGGATCCCGCTCCCCCAAGAAGCAACACGCCGGCTGCGCCGGCTGCAACAGCAGCCTTTGTAACTTTTTTCATGAAAATTCCTTTATGACTACACTTCATGCCCCCAGTAGGCAGTATTCCTAGCCAAGCCCATAACTATCCACATGGACAACTTCCAAACGGCCATTTCTTTTGCCGTTCGGGTACATTCGTTCACCAAGTGGCTACATTCCCATTCCAAGCAGCTAATAATTATTCACCCTCAGGCGTCCCTCTGAAGCTCGTAGTCACGTTGAGAGGGTTTTCAGCGAGTCGCCTTCCCCCACCCTGTAAACTGGTAGGTAGGTGCGCCGGGAAGTCTGGTCGGCAATGCCATTGTCGAACCCAAAAGTCCCTCGGTAACACGCTGAGACCTTTGCACCACTGAAAGGGCGTTCCCGCCCATGAGTTCCTCATCAACACCTCGCATCTTCGGTCGCGGAAGCTACTCCGAATTTGTTCGCATCAACAACATCCTTCGCTCTGAAACGGTTGGCGGAGCCTTGCTGCTTGCCGCCACCGTAATCGCCTTGGTCTGGGCAAACTCCCCCATCGCGGAGAGCTACTTCAATCTCCGCGACTTCAAGATCGGCCCCGAGTGGCTTCACTTGAATCTGAGCCTGGGCGGCTGGGCGTCCGACGGGCTCCTCGCCATCTTCTTCTTCGTAGCGGGCCTGGAGCTCAAACGTGAATTCGTGGCCGGGGATCTTCGCAATCCGGCTCGGGCAATAGTCCCTATTACGGCAGCAGTAGGTGGGGTTATTGTCCCCGCGCTGTTCTTTGTGGCAGTCAACTGGGCCGCCGGCCCGGAAGTCCTCAAGGGTTGGGCCATTCCCACTGCTACGGACATTGCCTTCGCACTCGCTGTATTGGCCGTCATCAGCACCCACCTGCCCACCGCACTGCGCACCTTCTTGCTGACCCTTGCTGTTGTGGACGATCTCATTGCGATCGCCATCATTGCCGTCTTTTACCCGAGCGAGATGAACTATGGATTCCTGGCCTTGGCCGCCCTGCCCCTGCTCGCGTTCACGTGGCTGGTTCAGAAACGAATCCGCTCTTGGTACCTGCTGCTTCCACTCGCCCTCGCCACCTGGGCTCTGGTCCACGCATCCGGAATCCACGCCACAGTCGCTGGTGTTTTGCTCGGCTTCGCAGTACCTGTGATCCGTTCTGCGAAGGCTGGTGGTCCGGATGCGGGACCAGGAATGGCCGAACACTTTGAACACCTCATGCGCCCTATTTCCGCGGGCTTTGCAGTGCCAGTCTTTGCTTTCTTCTCCGCCGGTGTTGCCTTGGGCGGCATGGCCGGGCTGAGGTCTGCGTTCACCGACACTGTTGCGTTGGGTATCCTCGGGGCCCTGATTCTCGGTAAGTTTATGGGTGTCCTTGGCGCCACGTGGCTTGTCACGAAGACCACCAAAGCCACGCTCGACGAGGGTCTGGCGTGGATCGATGTTGTCGGCCTGGCACTCTTGGCCGGGGTCGGCTTCACGGTTTCGCTACTGATCAGTGAGCTCAGCTTCGGTGATGACAGCCCGCATTACAGCCACGCAAAAGTCGCTATTCTCGCAGGCTCTCTGGCCTCGGCGCTGCTGGCCACCGTGGTGCTGCGCATAAGAAACAAGCATTACCGCCAACTCGCTGAACTTGAAAGCCGCGATGACGATGGTGACGGCATCCCTGACGTCTATCAGCAAGACTGATCTCCGTGAACAAACCCCTGCACCGAATCACCGTGGCCCTGGCCGCGGCTTACCTCCTCGCAGTTATCCTGATCGTCTTCTGGCCCACTCCCGTAGATCGCCCGGCCGCGGGCGCGCTCCACGAGGTGCTGTCATGGCTCTATCGCCACGGGGTGCCTAGGTTCATCAACTACAACGTGGTCGAGTTCTCGGCCAATATCGTCATGTTCATCCCTCTGGGGATCATCGCATCTTCCTACTTCAAGAATGCAGTGGTTGGGGTCATTTTGGGCGCGCTCAGCTCGTGTTTGATCGAGCTGGGCCAGGCGCTGATGTTGCCGGACAGGTACGCCACAGGATTAGACGTCCTGGCAAACACCATGGGTGCCGGTCTTGGGGCCTTCTCTTACTTCCTTGCTATGTCCCGCTCGGGTAATCCACAGCATTCCTCATTGACGGAATCCCATCTCCCACCCAATGCCAGAATTGTGAGCTACGCCACGTCAAGTGGGGCCAAATAGCCTCTTGGCCAACCGTTTAGCCAGTTGGTTTTCCTGATTTTTCCTGACGTTTTTTCACAGCAAATCTTCGTTAGGATGCTATCGAGCCGGACCTCTAGAGTTCCAGCGACATTGGGGAACTAACTGGGGGAAAGCAATCGAAGTCCATGCAGAGCTTGCTGGCTCACACGCGCTAGGCAGGCGGTTCAACATCGTCGAATCCGCTCCCGCCGTCATCGACTGGCGGGGCAACTACATCAGAAATTTACGATGGGTTGACGCGAGCATCATTGCAGTGGCCCTCATCTTGGCCCAAATTGTCCGATTTGGTTTCGACAAGACGGATCTGACTCTTGGGTCGCTAACAATTTCTTACTGGGTGTGCGGGGTGATCCTGGGACTCGTCTGGTACGTGATGCTGGGTGCGTGGGACAGCCGCAAGATTCGCGTCGTTGGCGCGGGAACCGACGAGTACAAACTCATTCTTACCGCCACCACCTGGCTGTTCGGCACCCTGGCTATTTTGTCCTACGCTTTCGATTTGGATACGGCACGTGGGTACGTGCTCCTTGCCCTCCCCATCGGAAGCTGCGGCATTCTGCTTTCACGATGGGTGCAACGAAGAAGCCTGCATCGGAAACGACTGAGCGGTGAATCCTCGGCAAAAGTGCTGGTCGTCGCAGGTGCAGCTACAGCCTCTCACTTAGTCTCGTCACTTAACCGCCAGCCAACTGCCGGTTTTACACCAGTGGCCATTCACGTTCCGGACGGCGATGACACTGACGGGGCTTTGGCCCGTAAGACCGGTGTGCCTATGGCGGGAACTGGCCACGATGTCCACTCAGTCATGGAATCTATAAATAGGCATGGAGCTGACACGGTAGCGATGTCGTCGGGAATTGCGCTATCTCCCGAAGAGATCCGCGACTTGGGATGGGCCCTGGCTGATCGGCGGATCCGCCTGATCATGGCACCCGCACTCACGGACATTGCCGGCCCGCGTCTGCACGTGCAACCAGTCTCCGGGCTGCCGCTGGTACACGTTTCAACGCCGCAGTTCAGCTCCGGCGCTCAATTCGCCAAGCGTGTTTTTGACGTCATCACATCCTCGCTGCTCATCCTAGCTCTGTCCCCGGTGTTGCTGGCCCTGGCCGTAATCGTCAAGAGCGATGGCGGGTCTGCCCTCTTCAGGCAGCAGCGGATCGGCTTGCAGGGCGAGAAGTTCCACATGTTCAAATTCCGCTCCATGGTTGTGGATGCCGAGAATCTTGTTGCGGCACTTGCCCATCAGTCAGATGGCAATGGCGTCATGTTCAAGATGAAGAACGATCCCCGAGTGACCAGCGCCGGACAGTGGATGCGCCGCTACAGTCTGGACGAGCTGCCGCAGTTGTTCAATGTGTTGTTAGGCCATATGAGCTTAGTCGGCCCCCGACCTCCCCTTGAAAGTGAGGCGGCAGAATATGAACGCCACGTCCACCGCCGCTTCCTCGTCAAACCTGGAATTACAGGGCTGTGGCAGGTCAGTGGACGCTCCAACCTCTCGTGGAAAGACACTGTCCGGCTGGACTTGTACTACGTGGAGAACTGGTCATTCGCCGGCGACATCATGATCCTACTCAAAACCCTCAAGGCAGTCATCAAAGTGGACGGGGCTTACTGAATGTCCGTTGGAAGCACTTACCGGCGAAGCTGCGACATCGCCCTAGTGGAAAGCCCTAATGAAGGGCGCGTTGTCGTCATGCCGTTGAACGGGACCCAACCCTATGTTCTGACAGACTCAGCCGCTGTGATCTGGGGCTTAGTCGACGGAGAGCGCGACATCACCGCCATCGTTGGCGAAATTCGTTCCCAATTCCCTGACGTTGGACCAGAAATTCGTGAATCCGCACAGGAATTCTTGCATCAACTGCATGAGCTTGAACTTCTGGAAACTACGGAATGTGCGTAGAGCCCATCGAATTCGCAGCTCATCTTACTTCCCCGTGCTTCTTTTGAGAATGGACAAATCTTGAGAATCCTTCACGTGACGCAGTGCTATGACGGCGGCGTCAGCAGAGCCATGGACAATATCTCCAAGCTGCTGCCCGAGATCCAGCATTTTGTCCTCTATTCCGGATCAGAAAATCCAGCCGAATCTGGACAGTATTCAGGCGTCAGAAAGTTCAGTGCCAATCCGCTCAAGAGATTTTTGGAAGTCCGGGCCTACGCCAGAGAATTGGAGGTGGAAGTCATCCATGCACATTCGAGCTGGGCTGGCCTCTATTCACGCGCCTTTCGACCGTCTGTTCCCGTCATTTACGAGCCGCATTGTTACGTGTTCGATGATCCTCAGCGACACCCTTTATTGAGAAGCGTCTACAGGCGAATTGAGAGCTTTCTTAGCCGGCACACCACCATTACCGTTGCCTTAACGGAACACGAACGCGGACTTGCCTATGGTCTGGACAAGAACGCCAAGGTTCGAATCCTGCCAAATATCCCGACTATTCCCACAGTCGCCTACCGCGAAGACACCACGCAGGCAGTCCCGGAAATCGTCATGATCGGCAGGCTTGCGCCGCAGAAGGACCCTGGTTTCTATCAGGACCTTGCACGGCTCAGTTCTGCACGCGGGTTGCCGTTCAAGTTTGTCTGGATTGGCTCCGGAACTGAATCGGATACAGATGCATTGCAAGCTGCGGGCATCGAAGTCACGGGCTGGCTTGCCCCTGAAGAAATATCCCAGAGACTCAGTAGGGCATGGATGTATGTACATTCGGCACATTACGAGGGATTCCCTTTGAGCGTCCTCGACGCTGCAGCGGCCAAGGTACCGATTATTGTTCGGGATCTTCCGTGTTTCGAGGAGACTCAGCTGACGAAAGTTGAGGACCCCGAAGAGGCCATCGCCACACTCGCGCAGGCGTACTTTGATCCCGACTTCTTTGCTTCAACGAAGGTCGGCGGGCAACTTCTCCTTCAGACCATGAATACAGAAACGCACACAGACGTCCTTACATCGGTTTACCGCGATGCCCGAATCGCAACCGACGACACATTGGTAGGAACCCACTCTTGAAAATCTCGATGCCATCCAGAATCCTCGACAGGGAAACCGGCGGTAACACCACCTACGCCCGACATCTTGAAGCAGGCCTACTGTCCTTGGGCCACCAAGTTGATCGAATTCCCAGCTACGGTCACCCGGCTCTCACCATGCTGTCCGAATCTGTGTTTGGCCTCAGGAAACTTGGCGCCAATCATCTGACGCACTATGTTGCCGATACCGGAGCGCTGTTCCGCGGACCAAACCCCACCGTTGTCACTGTTCATGGCGTCGCCAGCCGCTGGATTGAAGGCACCCGATCACCGGCGAAGGAGAAGTTGTGGCGCACACGCGTTTCACGGGCCGTTGCAACGTCAGATTCCGTGATCACCGTGTCCAACTCAAGCGCCAACGACATTTGTGAAATATTCAACATCCCCCGGGGAAAAGTGAACGTCATCCCCCATGGAATCGATGTCGCAAAGTTCGCCAAGCCTGAGACCTACACCGAAGAGCTCCTGAATCGCGCGCTGCCGAAGAACTTCGTACTGTACCTGGGCAATATCGAGCCACGAAAGAATCTCGTCAACCTCATCAAGGCATTCCAGATGCCAGAGCTGAAGGATTCAGGAACTCACCTGCTGATCGCCGGCAAACCGGCCTGGGATTATGGTGAAGTCATGCAAATGATCGAAGCTTCTCCCAATGTGGAGCACCTCGGATTCGTTTCTGACACTGACCGAACCGCACTCATGCAGGCATGTGATCTCTTTGTGTTCCCGAGCCTTTACGAAGGCTTCGGATTCCCTGTGGTTGAGGCGCTGGCCGCCGGGGCCGTGGTGGCTTCGACGAGGCGAGGCTCTCTTGCTGAGGTTGCAGGTCCGGCCCTGCGCCTTGATGGAACATCTCCCGAAGAGCTCTGCCGCGACATTTCTGAGTCCCTTGCCGATGAGACAAAACGTGAGGAATGCTTGGAGGCCGGTGTTGCTTGGGCCCAAAAATTCTCTTGGGACCAGAGCATCCAAAGCCACGTGGACGTCTACACAAAGACCCTGAACAAATGAGGGCACTGGTACTCCACGCATATAGCGCTTCAAACCTCGGCGACGGTCTCCTCGTCCGGGAAACGCTCGAACTGGTCCGTGAAGCCTGCGGAGGAAAGGTCGATATCACTGTTCTGGCGTCTCACCCTGAAACTTTCACCGGGCTAAATGTCAAAGTCCTCAATTCTGCACCCACTAAACGTGGATTCAATCTGAAGTACCTGAAGACACTGTGGCGAATGGATGGCTTTGATCTGGTGGTTGCAGTGGGCGGCGGCTACATCCGTGCCGGTACGGTGGTGGAGGCCCTGAAAGCCGGAGTCATCCACGGTCCCCAACTGGTAGCTGCTGCTCTACGCACCCGCAAGGCTGTCTACCTGCCACAAAGCGTAGGGCCAGCCAGATTCGGAACAAGACCCATAATGTCCGCCTTGCTGTCGCGCCAGCATGCAGTTTGGGTGCGGGACAACAGAAGCCAAGGACAATTCCCCTTGCAAAACGTGCAGCGCACTCCGGATCTTGCCATACTGGGCATGCAGCGATCTACTTTACCGTTCGACAGCAGTGGCAACATCGTGCTGTCCGTCCGATACATTCGCGGAGCATTAACCCAACCGCTCCGATCCCTTCATGGCCTTCTGGGGGTGGTCGACAGCTACGTGCAAAGCTCCGTTGCCTCAAATAATGATGTCCCAGCGGTGAACGAACTTGCTCCGCAGCGAATCCTTTCCACCAACGAGTTCATGGAAAACCCTGACAAGGCAAAAGTGGTCATCGCAGTCAGACTCCACGCAGCTCTGATGGCGATTGCAGCCGGTCACTATGTCATTCACTTGGCGTACGAGCGAAAGGGATTTGGTGCATTCCAAGACCTGGGTATCCCCGAATTCGTTTTCAATGTGAACAGCTTCGATGCCGAGGCGGTTGCTGCACTCGCCTACCGGCTTCAAACCGATGTCGATTTCAGAACTGACTACCACAGCCGAGTGCTATCGACTCGCTCATCGTCAGATGCACACCAGGCAGATATCTTGGCGTCTTTGCAGGAATCTATGTCCGCGCAGCTGGTGCAATAACATATACAGCGCCCCTCACACCGTCTCCATCTAGGTTTGGAATATTTTGACTCATCGACGTAAATCCGTTGCTCTGGGATTTGTCGACCAGGCAATTTCCAGTCTGACAACCCTCTTGCTACTCATCGCAGCTGCACAATGGCTGACCCCCTCTGATCTGGGTCGATTCGCTATTGGTGTTGCTACTATTGCCCCCTGCGTCTCCATCATCCGCGCACTGTGCGGCGAGACGTTGATCGTCAAGGTCACGTCCCTACCTCACCGATTCAGAGAGAGCCGGCATATTCAACGCGAGGCGCAAAAGATGTTAGGTCTTGCCCTGCTACTTGCTTTTGCCGCAGTTGTCCTGATCCTTCTGGTTTCCGTCTTCTGGAATTCAGCAAGAGATATACTCTTGGCGTCAGCCGTAGCGGTGGTAGGCGTCGTCCTCCAGGATGCTGTCAGGCATTACCTCTTGACGGCTAGGAAAAGTATTCTCCTACTATCAGGCGACTTTTTTGTCCTACTTTTTGCTGTGGGAGGGATCTACTACGTCGGGTCAACTGGGTACCAGCCCCCAGCCATGATTCTCGTGTGGGGGGCAACTGCCTTCATCGCCGCTATGGCAGCCTTGTCCATTGACAGAATGGTTCCTCGAATCTTCAGTGGCTACAAGTGGCTCAGATTCAACTGGTCCAATAGTTCGGCGTTCGTCATGGAGGCTACGCTCGGTGCCATCGTCGGCTATCTAGTCGTCGTCATATTGTCGGTGTTCTCTTCCGACACCGAAGTGGCTGCCTTCAGGACTGCCGTTTCTGTCTTCGGCGTTACAAGCCTTGTGATCAATTTCCTTCGCACAGCTGTGTTGCGGGAGCTGACGCCAGATAAGTTGCGCACGAGCAATGGAATTCTCAGAACCTGTCTCCAGATGTCTGTACTCGTTTTTGCCACCGTGTTGGCCACAGTAATTGTTGTCTACTTCCTGCCTGAAAGTGTGGGAGCACTTATCCTCGGCGAGTCATGGCCGTTGGTGGTTGCATTGGCTTCGATTGCTGCCATCAATCGATTGGCTGCGGGCCTTTCAATCGCGCCTCTCATAGTTTTACGGGTTCAGGGTGTGAGCTGGCCAGCGACAAGAATACGAATTGGGGCCACCTTCGTGGCCCTCGCCTTGTCACCAATGGCCGCCTACCTGGCCGGAGCTGCGGGAGCATTGGCGGCCGATACTGTCTTCTATGCCATCGTGACTATATTCCTGCTTCGTTTGGCACTCAAGAATGCCAACTTGCAAACTGCTCCATCGGATCATCCTCTAAGCATCGAAGAGAAAACAAAATGACCACTTCAGAACTTCGACTTTCAGAGGCTGTTCCGCTAGGAACGGCTTTTCTGCAGGAACTCTGCCGTAACAACGGTATTCCGGCTCTCTTCCTCAAAGGGCCCGCGGCAACAATTCTTGGGTTTCGTCCCGGCCAACCTTCCACTGACATTGATGTTCTCGTACGCAAGAAAGACAAGGATAAGGCCGTTGCACTGCTCGGGACCATGGGATGGAACCTACGCGGAGAGGGCTGGGAAGAGTTCTATTCCTCCCACTCCGTGACCCTATTCCACAGCCAATGGCCTTGTGATATCGACATCCATTACCGCTTTCCGGGTATGTCGTCAACGGCACATGCGTTCGATGTCCTCTACTCCGAACGTCAGTCAGTTCCGTTAGGAGGCCGTGACATCGATGTGCCGGGACCACTTGGGTCAGTTTGCTTCCAGGCACTCCATGCGCTCCGAAACCCGTGGATCTCTTCCCAAAAGTTCAACTTCACTTTCCTGGTAAATGAAGCGCCAGCGCCGGCGTTTGATTCACTACTAGCATTCTCCCAAGAGATCGACGCCTTGGCTGCTATGAAGCCGTATTTCACGGCTGTCTACACCATGCCTGATTCATTTGCATGGCCACGTCCATCGCGGGAATGGCTAGCACGGACCACCGCGAAAACCCGTGGCTCCATACGACTAATGGAACTCATCGACGCCCCGTGGCACGAGAAAATTCAAATATTGAAACGGCAGTTCACTCCCAGCAGCGGCACCACGCTCGAATTCCAGACTCCAATTTCGGGAACATCCTCTCTTCTAGACAGGCTCAAAGATTGTCTTGTAACAATCACCAGCTTTACTCGCGAAACTGTGCAGTACCTGTGCAACCGGAGGACGTCAACCAAATAGAGGTTCACGCAATGGACCACCAGATCTACCCAATTTACAGCATCCCTATGAAAAGATTTAGGACTCAAGACCCGAATGATCAATAGCACTCGAGGGACTCATAAAAAGTGGAGGAAGCCTCGATCGTCACTTTTTGAGAAATGCGTCTTGGCCGCTATTTGTACCATGCCATTCCAGAAGGCTTTCACGATCTCATTGGGTTTCCCATTGAAACTTAGCGAAATTTTTCTCGTGCTTGCATTTCTCCTCTCGCTCCTGGGACTCAGCCGCTACCGAAGCAGGATTCTTACTCGTGAAAAACGAATGCTGTACGGGCTTGTGATCATAACCGGCATTTCAACGCTTTTTGCCATTTCCCTGTCGGTTCCTCCTGGAAATCAGCTGGGATACACGCGCAGCATCAATGTTGATGCCGCACTCTATCTTGGTTATACCGTCCTCGTCGTCATTGCCTGGCAGTCCATCATCAAGATATCGACGCAAAAGATTATCTGGGCAGTCTCTGTGGCGGCACACCTCGCAGCTGCAGCTTGCATATTGCAGTTCGCACTTTGGACCTCCGGCGGTGAATCTATCCTGAAGTCATTTAATTTCGAGATGGTCTTTGGATCTGCCTACGGTGCGGCGATGCCGAGAAACGGTTCGTTTATGGAGGGCAATTACCTCGGCTTCTTCGGCGGTGTTGCGTTGCTCATTATGATTCGATCAAAAAAATACTTGGGCATCGTCTCTGCCATGGTCTGCATCCTTTACTCTCAATCAACAAATGCTATTCTTGCATTGATAGTTGCTGTTCTTATTGGACTTATCCTGAAACCAAAAATGCGCTGGCACCTACAGGTGGGAACTATTGCCCTCGGATTTCTTGCAATAATTGGACTCGTTCCAAGTGCGCGTAATTTCCTGAGCTATCAGATATCGAAACTCGGGTTTTCAGGTGATTCTGTCGCATCCCGGACAGTTGGCAACATTGATGACTCGATGGAAATTCGGTGGGCCAAGATTCAAACAGGAATAGACATGTTCCTCAATAACCCTGTGCTCGGGGTTGGACCCGGCCGGTTTGGAGTCTGGTTTGATCAATACGTTACCACTGGCGACTTTCCATCCGAGTATTTCTACAAAACCGGGCGCCACATCGTTGAGAATGGCTACATTCAAATCTTGTCAGAACTTGGATTATTTGCATTCATAATTTTTGTTATATTCCTCATCCTTATTCTGCGCCAGGTTTACAAAATCAACATCGTTGACTTTGTCCTCGGGATTTTCGTTGTCTTCTCACTAAATACCGCCCCCGCATGGACTTCATTGCCCATCTGGCTGGCCCTTGGATATCTCGGCGCCGCGATCGCAACAAATCACCGACTGATGGAGAGCCTCCACAAAGTCCGCACTTTGGCCGCCAATCCCCTGAGCGACTGACGTCTACCTCTCCCTGCAGCGAGGCAACTTCCTTGTGTCCCGCAACGTAGCTCTTGGTGGTTCGTGGGTATTTAGAGTCCCAAATAATTGTCATGCCGCCGTCCGTGCGGCACTTCTCAAGGTAATAACTGATATGCAGTTCTTTTGATTGCAGTAGCCACGGGCCGTTCGCTTGATGTGTTTGATAGTGGTGTTGTTAGCTTCGACTTTTCCAGTGGTGGCGACGTTGACAATGAGGCTCTGGGAACCTTCCATTGCTGGCAAATCCAATCAATTTTGATGTTTACCTCTTCCTGACCAATAAAAGGTGCTGGAGTCATACAACTAAGCAACCGCCAAAGCCACGCTCAAGCTGGACAACGACGGCAGCGTGCAGCTTGACATTCCGACGATTAGAGGGGTATCCTCGAATCTTTACTCAGATTCAAACTGAGTACTACGAAAAATCGTATGATATTCGCCCCACTCGGATAAGCTGAGGTCGGCCTTTAGTGCCGACGAGACCAAATCACTGGGGGAAAATTGGCAATATCGCTCGACACAGGCACGCGGGTTAGTGCACCGCCACCTGGACCAGGCAAGAAAACAACGAACTTCCGCTTCGATATCCAGGGGCTCAGGGCAATCGCCGTTCTAGCCGTCGTTGCGGATCATTTGCTCGGCTGGCCAGGCGGTGGATTCATTGGAGTTGATATCTTCTTCGTCATTTCAGGATTTCTGATCACTGGGCAGCTGGTTCGACAGCACGAAAGGGTTGGAAGGATCTCAATTTCTGAGTTCTACCGGGCCCGGATTCGAAGGATCTTGCCGGCGTCCATCGTTGCTCTGATCGTCGTAACTGCTCTCAGCTTCCTGACGTTTCGTCCATCCAGAGCGTGGGACACACTCGTGGATGGAGTTTCTGCCTTCTTCTTCTCGGCCAACTGGCGATTCGCTGTCACAGGGACCGATTATTGGGCCGCAGACGGTGCGATTTCCCCCTTCCAGCACTTCTGGTCTCTCGGCGTCGAGGAGCAATTTTACTTTGTCTGGCCGTTCGTTATCATCGTCGTACTAAGCGCCCTAGCAGGGAAGAAAGCATCCCACCGCTTTGGACTCGCGGTCATCATGGGCTTGATCATCGTCGCCTCTTTTGTCTGGGCTGTCTTGGAGACATCGTCTAACCCCGGATTCGCATACTTCAATACGTTTTCTCGGGTTTGGGAAATGGGCGTGGGCGCATTACTTGCAATCATGGTGCCGGCCCTCATGAAAATCAAAGACCGCCTGCGTCCTTTCATCGCGTGGACAGGCTTGGCTGGTATCGCCGCATCGATCTGGCTAATCAATAGTGATATGGCTTTCCCTGGGCCCTGGGCAGCTCTTCCTGTGGCCTCCACGGCTTTGGTAATTATCGCCGGAACCGGCGGCGAGCAAAAGTTCCTTTACCCGATCACGAATAAAGCGGCCGGGTTCGTTGGGAACATTTCCTACTCTCTTTACTTGTGGCACTTCCCCGTGATTATTTTTATGGGCGAGTACGTCAACGAATGGGCGTGGCCGGCCTACATCACCGCACTGGGACTTATGGTCCTATTGTCCTGCGCTAGCTACTACTTCGTCGAAGAACCGGTCCGCCGGTCAGACTGGCTCCTTTTAGATTCGATGTCATCAAAGACCCCCGGAGTAAAGAAGCCTGACGACGCCATGGCCCTGCAGCGGCTGTTCGTGGCCGGTCTTGCTGTCCTTGTCGCGGGAATTATCCCTCTCACTCTTGCACCACCAAAAGCTGCTGTCATGGTGGACCTCGCAGATGTCGTATCGATTCCGACCCAAGGTGCGACACAGGCTGATTCACTCACGCTGGACTCGGCTGTTCAGGAACTTCAAGACGGCATTAATTCAGCGCTACAAGCCACTACGTGGCCAGCTCTGAATCCGAGCTTGGACGATGTAATGAGTGAAGGGAAGCCAGATGAGGAGGACGCTGGTTGCGGAACTGGTTCACTGGACCCCGGTATCTGCGACTTCACTGGCGGCCACGATAAAAGCGCTGTTGTACTGGGAGACTCCACTGCAATCGCACTCGTTGCCACCGCTCGAGCTGCAATCGGTGACGAGTACAACGTCCGTGGACTCTCCAAAGCTGGTTGTGTCGGGCTGGCGGTCGAAGTCCACGATGACAGGGCAGAGGAAATGGCTTCATGCCAGCAGTTCAAAGCGGACTCCATTGCCGAGATCCTGAGAACCAAGCCGCAAATCGTCTTCCTCACCAACAGCCCCGGGGCCCTGACGAACGTTGCGGGTGCAGACGGAAACGCAAAAGCAGCTGCCTGGCAGCAAGGCGCTAAGGACACAATTGAGGCCCTCAAGCCGAGTGGAGCAAAAGTTGTCATCGTGGCTGCACCGCCATCCGCTCGGACGATCTCTATCTGCGCTACCAAGTCCAGCCTCCCGAGTGACTGCGTGGCCAGCATAGACCATGGCTTTGAGCTCGTATCCGGAGCTTATTCAGCAGCCGCGAAGGACACTGGCATCAGCGCAGTCGACACACGTTTTTGGTATTGCAATCAAAAGGGAAATTGCCCCGCGTTCGCGGGGGCCACTGTGGTAAAGCGTGACACCATCCACGTCACCAAACAGTATTCGGAGCTGTTGGCTCCTGCATTCAAGACGATGATGGCAGGTCTGTCCTAGTCAATTGGTGAGACACAAGAAAGGCGCCTCGAATGGAGGCGCCTTTCTTTTCACCAGAACAAACCCATACGAGGGCCTGGCCTAGAAGGTGACGACTTTTCCGCTGAGTTTCGTGGCCACTTCATCGGGCTTGGGGGTCGCAATGATCCATTTGTCACCGACAACCCAGCTTCGCTTGCCTATTTTGTTGCTGCCTGACCAAGCCTTACTTTCGGCGAGTTGTTTTTCCACGTCAGCGTTTGAGTCAAAGTAGCCAATCTTTGTTTCCTCGGCGCAGGATCCAGATGATTTTGCTTTCGGGAAGCCCGAATTAACCGACCAGTCCTTGCATTCAAAGCCAGCATCCGTGTAACGGGCTTTGAGCTCGGTTAGGTCCTTCGTTGCCGCGTTCGTCGCTGGGATATTCGGTGTTTCCGAGCTGTCCGCTGTCCGGGCAGATCCGCAGCCTGTGAGTAGAAGAACCCCGACCAAGGGCAGGGCTACGAGCATTTTTTCATTGAAGAGGACACTCCTTTTAGATGATCACAGAAGGATCAATTCTACTGGAAATCCAAAGGAACCAGTCAAAGGGCCGCCACATCAGGGTCCATATTTATACCCCTAAAGGAGCCGCAAGGGACTGTCCTGGGTTTCTTTGATTCTCAAGGTTTAGTGGCTCTTCAGAATTGAGAGTGTAGTTTCGGTCTGAAGCCGCCGGATTCCAGCAGTGATCTGGCGACGTAGTTGGTGAGGTTGCGGAAGCCAAGGGCGGATCCTCGGAGGTGTTCCAATCTTCCATTAATTGCTTCAGTTGGGCCGTTAGAAGTTCCCGGACGGTCGAAGTACGCGAGGACGTCAGTTGCCCTGCGTTTGAGTGTTCGGCCCATCTTTTTCAGTTCTTTCAGAGCTGCAGGGACCCTGCTGCTGAGGGAATCAATGAGGGCTTGCATGAGCTTCTTACCTTGGGCCGGGTCTTCTGCCCGGTAGGCGGCGATCATGCGTTGATAGGCGCCCCACGTAGCTTCGACTTCGACATGTTTCTCCTCGGCGAAGAGATCAGCGATTCGCTTTTGTTGTTTCTCGGTCAGCAACCCATCACCGGTATGCAGCGTCAGCCGGGCTTTGTAGAGCGGATCCCCGGCCCGTCCCCGATGCCCACACGTGGCCTGCTGCACCCGGCGACGGCAGTCATCGAGCGCGTCGCCGGCAAGACGGACGACATGGAATGGATCCATCACCGCAACAGCGGCAGGCAACTCTTCGGCGGCAGCGCTTTTGAACCCGGAGAACCCGTCCATGGCCACGACTTCCACCCCGTCACGCCAAGCTTGAGGGCGTTCCTTCAACCAGGTAGCGAAGACCTGTTTGGAACGGCCCTCAACCATATCCAGCAGCCTAGAGGGGCCCTTTTTGTCGCGGACCGGGGTGAGGTCGATGATGACGGTGACGTATTTGTCTCCATGTCTGGTGTGGCGCCACACATGCTCATCAACACCGATGATCTTCACTCCGTCGAAGCGTGTGGCGTCATTGATCAGCACCCGCCGTCCTTCGGCCAACACGGCCTTGTTCGCGGTATTCCAGGACACGCCCAGCCCCTCGGCGACGCGAGCGACGGTGAGGTGCTGGCACACGATGCCTTCCAACGCCCACACCAGGCCGCGACGGGAAAGCTTTGACCGTGGTTCGGCTGCCTGGGTGGTGTCTTGCCGCCAGACATGACCGCACCCGGTACACCGATAGCGGCGGATCCGGACCAGCAACGTCGTCGGCCGCCAGCCGAAGGGTTCATGGCCGAGTTCCCGGGTCACTGTGTCCCGCGGGATACCTTCGCCGCCACACTTACGGCACCATTCATCCGTGGCCACCACCCGACAGGCAATCACAGCACGATCAGGAGCAAGGAACTGCCCGGTCGCTTCCAGACCAAGCCCGTCAAGGCGGCAGAAAGTAGTCAGGTCAGGGCATTGAAGGGTAGCGTTGAACACGAGGGCCTTGCTGTAGAAAAATCTGGATCTAGACAATCTGATTCTCTACCAAGGCCCTCACCTATACCGAAACGAGTTCCTCGCCCGGATTCATCACTGACCAACCCCACCTACACCCTGCATTCGGAAGAGCCGGTTTAGTGTTTCTAGTCGGATTAGGGGCCGGTGTTCATTGTCTCAAAATCGATCAGGGTTAGCCGGCTAAGTCTTCAGTTGTCGGCGTTTGCCGTGGGAGGTCTTTTCGTTCCAGGTCACGATTGCCAGCCGTTGTTCCTGCCGTGTGGAGCATCGTTGGTGGTCCAGGACGTTCTTCTACGGCATGGCAAAGAATGACTCCACGGCGACGTTGTCAGCGCATGCTCCTACCCGGCCCATCGAGCCAGTCAGTCCATTGATCTTAAAGGGGTCCGAACGAAGGCGTTAGAGCGGAACTGAGATCCGCGGTCCGAAGGCACCACCCCTTGTGGCGACCTTAGCCACACTACGTTGCGCAAACCTGCCCCGGTGAGAGATGCCTTCAGGCGTGAGCCGATCGAGTATCCGCCAATCCGGTTCGATTGGACGTCCTTGAGCGCGCACAAATAGAGCTTGCCCTGACCGATGCGGTGCTCGGGGATTTCAGTGAGCCAGAGCCGGTTGGGTGCTGCAGCGGTAAAGTCCTGCTTGACCAGATCAGCCTGGACGGGCGGGCCCGCTTTGCGGGCTCAACCCGCGTTTCTTGGCGAACACGGACCAAATCCGCTGACCGCTAAACAGGAGCCGGATCTGCTTCTCACCCGCGAACAGGCCCTGATCCTTCAGTTCGCTCTATGGACCTCTGGCGGTGAAACTATCCCTAAGTCCTTCAATTTCGAGGTGGTCTTTGGATCTGTCTATGGCACAGTGATGCCGAGAAACGGTTCGTTCATGGAGGGCAATTACCGGCGTAGCGACACCCGTCAGGAACGCTAAGAACCTTACGGGCTGGTCATCCGCGCTGTAATAGAAATACCCTTACCACTAATGTGCGGCAAGGGTATTTCTGACTTACACCGGACCAAGCCGAAATTTGACCAAATCAAAATGATTTGGATTTAATAGATAACCAGCAGAATAGGCGTTGTGCGTCGAATTAAAGAACTCCAGCACCCACCGGTACGGAAACCACCGTGCTGGCCGTGTAAGTATTTCCATCGGCGAAAGCAACAGTGAGGGTAACAGGGAAGTTGGCCAAAGCGGAGATTGCAACCAAATCACTGCGACCAGCCAATGCAAACTCTACGGGTACAACAAGCTGGCCATTGGAATCAACAGTCACGTTCTGCGTGGCCGTGTAAGTGGTCAACGGGAAACCGTACTCAATGCCACCAACGCCTAAGACGATAGGTGTTTTCTGGTAAACGGCCTCGCGAGTCCCCGAAGGAGTCGGAACCCCTGCGTAGGAATAAACGCCGAATCCGCGTGCGCGCCCCAAAGAAATATTGATGCCTGAGGGACGATCCACCCTGATGGTCACCGTGGCGGGACCGCTAATTGCACCAGCACCGTTGGTGATGGTGAATGCGGTAGGAACAGTGGGCAGAACCTGAGCGGTAACAACAGTCGCGCTGTCCAAAACACGCAAGTTCACCAATGATGAGCTACTCGCTGTCCAAGCAATGCCTGCGTTGGCCGTGGAGGCGCTGGCTGCTGGAGCGGCGATCGCTGCTGCGATGACCGGTACGGACCAGGCTGCACCCTTGACAATTGCGCGACGGTTGCGCGGCTTGTTTGTAAAGTTCTGCTGTTCGAGATCAGACACAAGTTCCCCTTAGGAAAATAAAGTAATCAGGCCCTCCCCCATTGGGCGCCTGAGATAAGTCAACCGTGCTGCTGAATCCTTTTCACAGGATTGCCCTAATGCTGTCGCAAAAGATGACATGTGACGTCGCAAATCAGCATTCATGTGGCGTGCTCACGGATGGCGTGCGGCAGGTTTCTTCATATTCAGCTGCGCACGGGCGTTCGCCCGGATCTCACTGGGACTGCCAGCCCTCACCTCCCGGAGCGTCCGCCGAAGCTGGGCAGCGGAGGCGAACCCGGAATGTTCGGCTATCTTCTCGAGTGGCAGTACATCCAGTGTTGGATCCTTCAAATGCCGCACTGCCAGTTCAGTCCTGTGCTGCAAAATGACGGCCGCAATACTGGTGTTGTTGCGCTTGAATTCTCGTTGGAGCTGACGGAGAGACAATGACAGTGCTTCGGCCAGAGTGGCAGGAGTCAGGCAGCTATCTCCTGCCGTGGCAGCTATGTAGTCCATGGCCTGGTCAAAGAATCCCTTGTCGGGAGTCGCGGCGAATCTGGCACCACGGTTTTCCAACGCGATGCCGCCAACCATCTCATGCACCAGTTTCTCCATGAAGTATGCCGCCACGGATGGCACGTCTTGATCCTGCACCGCCACTTCGCGCAAGAACCCCAGGACAGGGGTCAACATGGAGGAGTTGGGGTCTAGTGCCCGAAGTGCCTGGACCTGATCGAGACCAAAATCGGTCAGCACCTGGCCGGCAACGTGACCGCTACCAACTGCGCATCGGCAATGACGGCAAGGCCGAATTCGGCTGATCGGCCAAACATCCAAACATCTCCACGCTCGGCACACACTGGACGCCCTGCCGACCCCTCAACCAGCGCGAGCTCCCCATCCATCACAAAAACCAGAGAAACTCCGCCTTCAAGATCCGGGCGCCCAACAACACGGCTCTCCCCCGCTGACACATACATGGCATAAACGGCAGTTTCACCAAAATCAATCCCGGCAACATTGCAGCGCTGCCCGCGATCCAACCGCAAGTTGATAGCAAAGTTAGGAGTCAATTGCGGGACGTGCCCGCATCCATCTGCGCCGAAGCGCGATGCTGCTTTGAAACGAATGGCTGCCACAGATATCCCCCAATAGACTCAGCACGGCACACGAACGGCACCAACATCGTCCAATTTACGACATCACCCGTACCTTTTACGACAATTGATCCTCAGCTCACAAAC